>NZ_JAAFYZ010000087.1 GCF_018274385.1 Catenulispora pinistramenti
GTCTGGGCTCGGGTCCGGGCTCGGGCTCGGGTTCGACGGCGTCGTGGTCTCCGACTGGTTCGCCACCCGCTCGACGGCCGAGTCGGCCGATGCCGGGCTGGACGTGGTGATGCCGGGGCCCACCGGACCGTGGGGCGAGGCGCTGGTGGCCGCGGTGCGTGGCGGCGAGGTCGAGGAATCAGTGATCGATGACAAGGTGCTGCGAGTCCTGCGCCTGGCCGATCGCACCGGATTCCTGGCCGGCTCCGATCCGCTGCCCCCGGTGACCACCCCGGACGACGCCGACGCGCAACTCCGGGACATCGCGGCGCGCGCCATGGTGGTGTTGCGCAACGAGCAGGTCGGTGCCGACCCGCTGCTGCCGCTGGACCCCGGTTCGGTCTCGCGGGTCGCGGTCATCGGGCCGAACGCCGCGTGCCTGACGGCGCAGGGCGGCGGGTCGGCGCACGTGAACCCGGCGCACGTCATCAGCCCCCTGACAGCGCTGGCCGAAGCGTTGGGGCCGATGGTGACCGTCGACTACGCCCAGGGCGTGGTCACCCAGCGGCTGCTGCCGGCGATCACGCCGGAGACCGCGACCGATCCCGACACCGGGCACCCGGGGCTGCGGGTGGACTTCATCGACCCGGCCGGGGATGTCCTGGGGAGCGAGGTGCGCCAGGCTTCGCGGTTCGTGTTCATGGGCGGGCTGCCGGCCGGGACCGCCGGGATCCGGGTGCGGGCCGACGTGGTGATCGGGCAGGCCGGTAATCATCAGTTCTCTGTTTCCGGCGTGGGCGCGTTCCGGCTGGTGATCGGGGACAACGCGCCGATGAAGATCACGATGAGTCCGAGTGCGGGCGGTGACCTGGTCGAAGGACTGGTCAAGCCGCCGGAGCACCGGGTGGACGTGGAGATCGAGACCGGGACGGTGCGGCTCGAGGTGGTCGCGCAGGTCGATGCGAATCTGCCCATTGCGATGTTCGGGCTCAACCACCAGGTGCCGGGGCCCTCCGAGGAGGAGCTGTTCCAGGCGGCGCTGGACGCGGCCCGGGCGGCCGACGTCGTGGTGATGGTGGTCGGGACCACCGACGAGGTGGAGAGCGAGGGCTTCGACCGCACCGACTTGTTGCTGCCGGGGCGTCAGGACGAGTTGGTCCAAGCGGTCGCCGCGCAGAATCCGCGCACCATCGTGGTCGTGAACGCCGGGGCGCCGGTGGAGATGCCGTGGCGGGATTCGGTCCCTGCTGTGTTGTGGGCCTGGTTCCCGGGGCAGGAGGGCGGCTACGCCATCGCCGATGCGGTCACCGGCGCGGTCGAGCCCGGCGGCCGGCTGCCCACGACGTTCCCCAAGACCGCCGCCGACGCGCCGGTACTGTCGACGGCGCCGGTGGACGGGAAGGTCGTCTACGCCGAGGGCACGATGTTCGGGTATCGCGGGTATGCGCAGGCTGAGATCGTCCCGGCCTATCCGTTCGGGCACGGTCTGGGCTACACGACCTGGGAGTACGAGGACATCACGGCCGGCGTGAACGCGGCCGGGGACGTCGAGGTCGCGGTGAAGGTGCGGAACACCGGCGAGCGGATCGGGCGTGAGGTGGTGCAGATCTACCTCGCGTGCGAAGGCGGGGACCCGCAGCGGGACGATCCGCCGCGGCTGGTCGGCTTCGGGACGACGCTGGCCGCGCCGAACGAGATCGCCACCGTGCCGATCACCATTTCGCGCCGGGTGCTGGCCCGCTGGGATGTGGCGCGACGCGGTTGGTGGGTGCGGGGCGGAGTGCGGGAGCTGATCGCGGCACGGTCGGCTTGGGACGCGCGGATCCGGACCCGGGTGGAGCTGGCGGGGTCTTAATCCCTCTTCTTCCCCACGGCCCGTACCAAGGTCGCTGCCAGTGCGAGCGTGACGATCACCGGCAGCAGCCACCAGGAGGCGGTGGTGTGCGTGCTCAGGCCGGCGGTTCCGGCCAGCGCGGCGATGACGAGCACGGCGACCAGCGGGTCGTCACCGATGATGAAGTCGTACCAGAACAGCCCGAAGGCTTTCAGCTTGCCCACGCCGCCCGCCTCCGCTTCAGGACCCACACCGCGCTGACCGCCACGAGCAACACGTAGGCGAGGACCGCGGGCAGGAACGCGTCGCCACCCGGCCAGTCGGCACCCGCACCCTCCGCGCCCCAGAACGTGCCGAAGCCGGTGAGCATCACCGCGACCGCGAACTTCAGGGTGTTCTCCGGCACCCGCGCCAGCGGCGCCTTGATCGCCACCCCCGCCGCGCAGACGGTGAGGACGGCGGCCACGGCCGCCACGGCGGCCAGCGGGATGTCGTGCTGGTTCGCGCCGAAGGTCAGGGCGATGAACGCGACTTCCAGGCCCTCCAGCACGACGCCTTTGAAACTGAGGGTGAAGGCGTACCAGTCGTCGACGAGCGGCTTCTTGTCGGCCGCCGCCTCCCGCGCCGCCGCGACCCCGCGCTGGTAGGCGGCGGCTTCATCGCGCAGGTCTTTGTAGCCGGAGGCGCGCAGGATCGCTTTGCGGAGCCACTGCAGGCCGAAGGTGAGCAGCAGACCGCCGACGACCAGCCGCAGCGTTTTGAGCGGCAGGACAGTGAGCGCGGGGCCGAGGACTGCCACCACGGCTGCGAGGAGCAACAGGCCGGCGGCGACACCTTGCAGGGCGGAGCGCCAGCCGCGGGTAAGGCCGACCGCGAGCACGATGGTGAGCGCTTCCACGGCCTCGACGGCGCAGGCTAGGAAGACAGACAGGAGCAGGAAGGTGGTTCCCACCCGCCCAATGTAACTCCGGGACGTGGGAGTTTCGGGGAGCCGCGCATTGCCTTGTGCCAGCCGTTCGCGTTCACCGGACGCTGCGCTCCACTGCGCGCCGATAGATTGCGGGCATGCGATCTTCCTCCCGCGCGGCCGGGCTGGCCCTCGGTTTCGCGGCCGACTGGTACTTCGCGGATCCGCGGCGCGGCCACCCCGTAGCGGGCTTCGGCCGAGTCGCCGACGGCCTACGGCGGGGCCTCTACACCGATTCGCGACCCGCCGGCGCCGCCTACACCGGCCTGCTCGTAGGCGGCGCCGCAGCGCTGGGCATCGCGGCCGAGCGGGCAGCCGCACGGCGCCCGCTAGCCGGGGCCGTACTGACCGCAGCCGCGACCTGGACCGTGCTGGGCGGCACGTCACTGCGCCGCGAGGCAGCAGCGATCGGCGACGCCTTGGGCGCGGGCGACCTGGCAGCCGCCCGCGACCGGCTGCCGCACCTCTGCGGCCGCGACCCACGCGGCCTCGACGCGGACCAGATCGCGCGAGCAGTCGTGGAGTCGGTGGCCGAGAACACCTCGGACGCGGTGGTGGCCCCACTCCTGTGGGGCGCGGTAGCGGGCATCCCAGGCCTGCTCGCCTATCGCGCCGCCAACACCCTCGACGCGATGGTCGGCTACCGCAACACCAAGTACCGCAACTTCGGCTGGGCCTCCGCCCGCCTCGACGACGTCCTCAACTGGCTCCCCGCCCGCTTCACCGGCGCGGCCACAGTCGCCGCAGCCCCAACAGTAGGCGGCAACCCCCTCAGCACACTCAAGGTCCTCCGCCGCGACGGCGCCAGCCACCCCAGCCCCAACGCAGGCCGCTGCGAAGCCTCGGCCGCCGGCGCCCTCGGTGTCCGCCTCGGCGGCACGAACACGTACGGCGCGGTGGTCGAGCATCGCCCGGTGATGGGGGCGGGGCGCGCACCCCGCGTCGCCGACATCCAGCGCGCCGCTGTGCTTTCAGGGACGGTCGGCGCCGCAGCCGCGGTGGCCGCAGCGTGGTTGGCGGGTGTCGGGGGACTGCGGCGGCGGCCTGGGCGGAGGTGATCCGCCAGCCTCCGGCTTACGGAACCGGCAGCCGAGTCACCCACTCGCCGAACTGCCCACTCCCCATCTGGCACACTGTCCCTCAAGACGACAGTCCAGGAAGCCCGTGCGAATCGGACGCTGTCCCGCAACTGTGAGCGTGCCCCACCCCGGGGCCGCAAGTCAGGAACTGCCTGTCGTCCGCACACCATCAGCCCAAGGCGGAGCGCGGACTCCGCGAGAGGAAGTGCCGTCGCATGCCCGCGCGCATTCTGTTGCTGTCCACGGCTGACACCGAGCTCCTGGCCGCCCACGCGTGCGGCGCCCCCTATCGCACCGCGAATCCGGCGCGGCTCGATGCCGAGGGGTTGGGTGCGCTGCTGGCTCAGGCCGATCCTGAGGTCGCGGTTGTGCGGCTACTCGGTGGGCATCGGCCGTGGCGCTGGCTCGTTGACGCGATCACGGCCAGTGGCGTGCCGGCCGTCGTGCTGGGCGGCGAGGCCGTGCCGGACGCGGAGCTGATGGCGCTGTCGACCGTGCCGGGAGGCGTGGTGGCCGAAGCGCTCAACTACCTCACCGCCGGTGGGCCGTCGAACCTGGTCCAGCTCGCGAACTTCCTCACCGACACCGTCCTCGGCGGCGGTGAGGGGTTCGAGGCGCCGCAGGCGATGCCGGAGTTCGGCGTTCACGGGGACCGGGAGCAGCGCGAGGGGCGTCCGACCGTCGGCGTCGTCTTCTATCGCGCGCACGAGCTCTCGGGCAACACCGCGTTTGTGGACACGCTCGCCGACGTCCTCGAAACCCGCGGCGCCAACGTGCTCCCGGTCTACTGCGGCTCCCTGCGAGGCCTCTCCGATGACGCGGGCCAGGGCCTGGTCGAGCTCCTGCGCCGCTGCGACACCCTGGTCGTCACCGTCCTGGCCGGCGGCGGCGCGAACGCGGCGGACGCCAGCGCGGGCGGTGACGAGGACGCCTGGGACGTCGGCGCCCTCGCGGCCCTGGACATCCCGGTCATCCAAGGACTCTGTCTCACTTCCTCGCGCGAAGCGTGGCAGGACTCTGACGCCGCCCTGACCCCGATGGACGCCGCGATGCAGGTGGCGATCCCGGAGTTCGACGGCCGCCTGATCGCCGTCCCCTTCTCCTTCAAGGAGGAGGGCGAGGCGGGCATCCCGGTGTACGTCGCCGACGAGGAGCGCGCGGCACGCCTCGCGGGCATCGCCTACCGGCACGCGGCCCTGCGCGGCATCCCCAACCGCGACAAGAAGCTCGCGCTGGTCCTGTCCTCCTACCCGACCAAGCATTCCCGCGTGGGCAACGCCGTCGGCCTGGACACGCCGGCCAGCGCCGTGCGCCTGCTGACGGCGCTGCGCGCGGCCGGCTACACCGTCGGCGACTTCCCCGACGACGGCGACCAGCTCATCCACCGCCTGATCGCCGCCGGCGGCCACGACGTCGAGTGGCTGACCGAGGACCAGTTGGCCGCGGCGCCCGCGCGCGTGCCGCTGCGCGAATACGAGTCCTGGTTCGCCACGCTGCCCGAGGACCTGCGCGAGGGCATCCGGCGGCACTGGGGCGAGCCGCCCGGGTCGCTGTATGTGGACGGCGAGGACATCGTGCTGGCCTCGCTCCAGTTCGACAACATCCTGCTGATGATCCAGCCCCCGCGCGGCTTCGGCGAGAACCCGATCGCCATCTACCACGACCCCGATCTCCCGCCGAGCCACCACTACCTGGCCGCCTACCGCTGGCTGGAGCACAGCTTCGGCGCGGACGCCGTGGTGCACCTCGGCAAGCACGGCACGCTGGAATGGCTGCCGGGCAAGGGGCTGGGCTTGTCAGAGTCCTGCGCCCCGGACGCGGTCCTCGGCGAGCTGCCGCTGGTCTACCCGTTCATCGTCAACGACCCCGGCGAGGGCACGCAGGCCAAGCGCCGCGGGCACGCGACCATCGTGGACCACCTGATGCCGCCGATGGCCCGCGCCGACACCTACGGCGACCTGGCGAAGCTGGAACAGCTGCTCGACGAGTACGCGACCGTGCAGGCACTGGACCCGGACAAGACACCGACGGTGCGGGCGCAGATCTGGACCCTGATCCGCGCCGCGCAGCTGCACCACGATCTCGCCTCGCTCCTGCACGGCGACGTCGAGAACCCGCCGGCCGACGACGACTTCGACGATTTCGTGCTGCACCTGGACGGCTATCTGTGCGAGATCAAGGACGTGCAGATCCGCGACGGGCTGCACATCCTCGGACGCGCGCCGGAGGGCGACGAACTGGTCGCCGACGTGCTGGCGATCCTGCGGGCGAAGCAGGTGTTCGGGGGTGTGAGCGGCGCGGTCACCGGGCTGCGACAGGCGCTGGCGGCGCTGGTGGGGCTGGACGAGCAGGTGCTGCTGGCCGAGCCCGGGGCGGCGGCGAAGATCCCTGAGACGCTCGTCGTGCTGGCCGATGCGCAGGGGGCGCCCGCGAGGTCGGCGGCCGATGCTGTGGACCTGTTGGAGCAGGTGGCGCGGCGGCTGGTGGACGCGCTCGCCGCGGCGGGGTGGGACCCGGCGGCGGTGCCGGGGGTCTGCGAGGCGGTGCTCGGCGGTTCGGCGGCTGGTCGCGAGTCGGATTCGGCGGCGCCGGCGTCGGTATCGGTGCTGGGCACCTCGGCGGCATCAGAGGTCGCAGCCGTCCTCCGCTTCGCCGCGACCGAGCTGGTCCCGCGCCTGGCCCGCACCACCGACGAGATCGCCAACGTCCTGCGCGCCCTCGACGGCCGCTACATCCCCGCCGGCCCCTCCGGCGCCCCGACCCGCGGTCTGGTCGGCGTGCTGCCGACCGGCCGCAACTTCTACTCCGTGGACCCCAAGGCCATCCCCTCGCGCAACGCCTGGGACGTCGGCCAGGCCCTGGCCGAATCGCTCATCGCCCGCCACCTCGCCGACACCGGCGAGTACCCGCGCTCGGTCGGCCTGACCGTGTGGGGCACCTCGGCGATGCGCACCCAGGGCGACGACATCGCCGAGATCCTGCACCTGCTGGGCTGCCGGCCGGTGTGGGACGAGGCCTCGCGGCGGGTCACCGGCTTCGAGGTGGTGCCGGTGAGCGAGCTGGGGCGGCCGCGCGTCGATGTCACGGTTCGTATCTCAGGCTTCTTCCGTGACGCGTTCCCGCACGTCATCGCGCTCATCGACGACGCCATCCAGGCCGTCGCAGAGCTGGACGAACCGGCGGCCGACAACTACGTCCGGGCGCACGCCGACGCCGACACCGCCGCCCACGGCGACCGCCGCCGCGCCACCACCCGCGTGTTCGGCTCCAAGCCCGGCGCGTACGGGGCGGGGCTGCTGCCGCTGATCGACGCCCGCGACTGGCGCACCGACGCCGACCTCGCCGAGGTCTACGCGGTGTGGGGCGGCTACGCCTACGGCCGCGGGCTGGACGGCCGCGAGGCCCGCGGGGACATGGAGAACGCCTTCCGGCGCATCCAGGTCGCCGCCAAGAACCAGGACAACCGCGAGCACGACATCGTCGACTCCGACGACTACTTCCAGTACCACGGCGGCATGGTCGCGATGGTGCGGTCGCTGACCGGCACCTCGCCGGCCGCCTACGTCGGCGACTCGGCGGTGCCGGAGGCTGTCAGGACTCGTACGTTGGCCGAGGAGACGCACCGCGTGTTCCGGGCGCGGGTGGTGAACCCGCGGTGGGTCGCGGCGATGCAGCGCCACGGCTACAAGGGCGCCTTCGAACTGGCCGCGACCGTCGACTACCTGTTCGGCTACGACGCCACCGCCGGGGTCGTGGACGACTGGATGTATGAGCAGCTGGCCCAGACGTATGTCTTCGACGAGACCAACCGCGCGTTCATGGAGCGCTCGAACCCGTGGGCGCTGCGCGGGATCTCCGAGCGGCTGTTGGAGGCCGCGGAGCGCGGGCTGTGGGCCGAACCGGAGCCGACGACGCTGGACGGGCTGCGTCAGGTGTTCCTGGAGCTGGAAGGCGAGCTCGAAGGGGAGTGAGGGCCGGGGGAAGCCGCGCTGGCCGGGCGCCGCGGCGGACGTGAGCTGTGGCGGACGTGAGCTGTGGCGGACGTGAGCTGCGGCGCAGCGGACACGGGTTGCGGTGCGCGGCACGAGGCGCGAGCGGGTCGACCGAAAATAGCGCGCGGATCCCGACCGCTCCTTGTTAGGCTCCCTGACCATGTGCTGCAACGCGATCTCCATCCGCATCCGCCTCTGACGGCGGGTAGCCGATCCCCTGATCCGCGAGTCCCGCCGCATCCGAGTCCCTGCCGGTGCGGTCATACAGTGCTTGATTCAAGTGCGTGCTGCCCGGCTTCGATCGCGAGCCAGCCGCGGAGCACCCCATGCAGCGCCAAAAGACTTCTTCCGCCTTTTCCGAGTACGTCGGCGGACGCCATGAACTCGGCCAGAACTTCCTTGCCGACCCGGCCCTGATCACCGCGATCCAGCGGCTGGTCAGGACCCAGACTCAGGGCCCGATCATCGAACTCGGGGCCGGGGACGGTGCCCTGACCGCGCCGCTGGCCCGATTGGGCCGCCCGGTCACCGCGTTGGAGCTCGACCCGCGGCGGGTGCGGCGGCTCCAGACCCGGTTTGGCGACGCCGTGGGTGCCGGTGCCGGTGCCGGTGTCGGCGTGGACGTGGACGTGGTGCGGGCCGACGTGCTGCGGCACCGGTTCCCGGCCACGCCGCACACGATCGTCGGCAACGTGCCGTTCCACCTGACCACGGCGATCATCAGGAAGCTGCTGTCCGAGCGCGGCTGGACCGCATCGGTGTTGATCGTGCAGTGGGAGGTCGCACGGCGGCGGGCCGGGGTCGGCGGGGCCAGCATGCTGACCGCCGCGTGGTGGCCCTGGTACGAGTTCGAGCTGGTGCGGCGGATCCCGGCGGCGGCGTTCCGGCCGGTGCCGTCGGTGGATGCCGGGCTGCTGATGATGATGCGGCGGCGCGTGCCGCTGGTCGAGGAGCGTGGCAGGTATCAGGCTTTTGTGAAGCAGGTCTTCCAGGCGCCGGGGCGCGGGCTGGAGGAGATGGTCGGGCGGACCGGGCGGGTGCGGCGCGCGGAGCTACGGGAGTGGGTGCGTCGCGAACGGATCCCGGCCCGGGCCCTGCCCAAGGACTTGGTGGCCGAGGACTGGGCCCGGTTGTGGGAGCTGGCGCGCCGCTGACCTCGGACCACGCTCGCGCCGAAGCAGACTGCGGCTCGGCTCGGCTCGGCTCGGCTAGGCCCGGACCGGACCGGACCGGACCGGCCAGCCTGGCTTAGCCCCGCTCGGCGCGGCGCCGCCCGGCCCGGCCCGCCCCGGCCAGCCTGGCTCAGCCCTGGGCCTGGATGTCCTCCAGCAGTTTCGCCGTCCGCACCCCGTCGCTGTGGTCCCGCGACTCGGCGATCAGCCCGTCGACCACCCGGATCACGTTGATCGAGGGCAGTTCGAACTGCTTGCCGCTGGGCGCCAGGTCGCCGACCACCGTGAACTCCACGACCGCGACCTGCGGGTCGGTGGTCTCGTGGATGGTCACGTTCTTGATCTCGGTGTAGTGCAGGTACTGCGCGAAGCTCTTCATCCGGGCGCGCACGGCGGCGTTGCCGTGGGACTCGCGGAACTCCTCCGGGGCGAAGGGGTTGGTGATGACGACGTCCTCGGCGTAGCAGTCGGCGAGGTCGTCGCGGGTGCCCTCGAGGACCACGCGCAGCATGTTCTCGATGGTCTCGCGGGTCGTGCGGACGTGCTCGGACATGCGGATCTCCTGACGGGAAAGGGTGGGAAGCTAAGAGGGGCGATCGCCCCGCTTCGCTGTCCGGAACGATACGGGGCGCACGCCCCGGTTGTCGAGTGGGGCTACGCTGGCGCTGTGAACGGGTCCGTGGAAGCTGAAGACGAGGCTGGTGGGCGCCCGCTGCGCGCGGACGCCAGGCGCAACCGCGCCCGGGTGCTGGAGGCGGCCGGCGAGGCCTTCGCCGCCGAGGGGCCGGGCGTGCCGCTGGATGAGATCGCGCGGCGGGCCGGGGTCGGCGCCGGGACCGTCTACCGGCACTTCCCGACCAAGGAGGCCCTGCTCCACGCGGTGCTGACCGACCGGCTGGTGGTGCTGCACGCCAAGGCCCAGGACGCGCTGGCCGCCCCGGATCCGGGCCCGGCGTTCTTCGCGTACTTCGAGACGATGGTGCTGGCCGCCGACGACAAGATGGACCTCGCGGCGGCGTTGGCACGGCAGGGGATAGACGTGATGACGGCGACCCGCGAGGTCGCCGTTCCGCTGAAGGCCGCGATGGGGGAGTTGTTGCTGCGGGCGCAGAAGGCGGGTGCGGTGCGGGACGACATCGCCGTCGACGTGCTGCACGCGCTGGTCGTGGCCGCGGTCTCGGCCGCGCGTTCGGTGTCGCCGGCCGAGGTGCCGCGGGTGGTCGGGCTGGTCGCCGATGGGTTGCGGCCGCGCGTCGCGGGGTGAGAGTCAAACCTCTTGGGAGCCATACCCAGCCATACCTTTTGAGAGCCACACCGCACGGCTCAGCCCTTGGCCGATGCCGGTCGGGCGCCTAGGGTAATGCCTGGCAGGAGGGTGGGACGATGACCGACGCTCAAGCATTCACCACACGTCCGGAGCTCAGCGGCACCTTCGGCATGGTGTCCAGCACGCACTGGCTCGCCTCGTCGACGGGCATGGCCGTCCTGGAACGCGGCGGCAACGCCTTCGACGCCGCGGTGGCCGCCGGGTTCGTGCTGCACGTCGTGGAACCGCATCAGAACGGGGCCGGCGGCGACCTGCCGGTGATCTTCGCGCGCGGGGACGACAAGCGGCCGACGGTGTTGTGCGGGCAGGGCGTGGCGCCGGCCGGTGCGACGGTCCGGCACTACCGGGATCTCGGGCTGGAGTTGGTGCCGGGCTCGGGGTTGCTGGCCGCGGCCGTGCCGGGGGCGGTGCCCGCGTGGCTGACCTTGCTGCGCGATCACGGGACGATGGAACTCGCCGACGTGCTGGGCTACGCCATCGGCTACGCGCGCGACGGCTACCCGGTCACGCCCGCGCTATCTCAGTGCATTGCGGATATCGAGCCGATGTTCCGGGAGCACTGGACGACTTCTGCCGACGTCTACCTTCCGGACGGGAAGGTTCCGGCAGCGGGAGCGGTCTTCCGTAACCCGACGCTCGCCGTCACCTACCAGAGCTTGGCCGACTCGGCCGGCGTCACGCGCGAGGCCCGGATCGATGCCGCGTTGGACGCCTGGAGTCAGGGCTTCGTCGCTTCGGCGATTGACGCGTTCGCCCGTTCCGCGTGGCGTGACTCCTCCGGCTCCGATCACGCGGGGGTGATTACGGGTGCTGATATGGCGGCGTGGCAGCCTTCTTATGAGGAGCCGGTTCGGTATGACTTCGGCGGCTACACGTTCTGCAAGACCGG
This sequence comes from Catenulispora pinistramenti, assembly GCF_018274385.1. Lineage (GTDB taxonomy): Bacteria > Actinomycetota > Actinomycetes > Streptomycetales > Catenulisporaceae > Catenulispora > Catenulispora pinistramenti. The sequence goes on from NZ_JAAFYZ010000087.1 coordinate 11,240, forward strand.
TCCGTGGGGACAGGGGCCGGTGCTGTTGCAGCAGTTGGCGTTGCTCCAGGACCAGGGGCTGATGTCGGATCTGGTACCGGGCAGCGTGGACTTCGTGCATCGGGTGGTCGAGGGCGCGAAGCTCGCCTTCGCCGATCGCGAGGCTTGGTACGGCGACGGCTTCGACACGCCGCTCGATGTTCTGCTCTCGCCGGAGTACAACGCCGCGCGGCGGGGGCTGATCGGCGAGGTCGCTTCGCTGGAGTTGCGTCCGGGGTCGCCGGCTGGCCGGGTGCCGGTGCTGCCGGAGCGTCCTGATCTGCCGATTCCGGCCGATGCCTCGACCGGGGAGCCGGTGGCATCGGGGGCGTCGGGGGCCTCAGGCGCGTCCGGCGTGGGACGTGGCGAGGCGCGGGGCGACACGGTGCACGTGGATGTCGTGGACCGGTGGGGGAACATGGTCGCCGCGATGCCCAGCGGCGGGTGGCTGCACTCCTCGCCGGTGATCCCCGCGCTCGGGTTCTGCCTGGGCACACGGATGCAGATGACGTGGCTACAGGACGGGCTTGCCAGCACCCTGACACCGGGGTCGCGGCCCCGGACCACGCTCTCGCCGACGTTGGCGTTGCGGGCTGACGACGGCGAGCCGCTGCTGGCCTTCGGGTCGCCGGGCGGTGACCAGCAGGACCAGTGGCAGCTGCTGTTCGTGCTGAACCATGTGGTCGGCGGAATGAACCTGCAGGCGGCGATCGACGCGCCGACGTTCCACACCTCGCACTTCCCCGAGTCGTTCTACCCGCGCCCGGCCTACCCGGGGCGTGTGGTGGCCGAGGCCCGACTCGGCGCCGCGGTCTTGGACGGGCTGCGGCACCGGGGGCACGAGGTCGTGGTGTCGGGAGACTGGTCGCTCGGGCGGATGTGCGTGGTGGGGCGGGATCCGGAGCGCGGGTTGGTGCGGGCGGCGGCGAATCCTCGGGGGATGCAGGGGTACGCGGTCGGGCGGTAGGGGCGGGTGCTCAACCGAACACCGGCGGCCACGCGGTGGCAGCGCGGCCTTCGGTCTGGAGCCTTCGGTCTGGAGCTAGAGCTAGAACTAGAACCAGGGCCTACAAGCCTTACCGGCTAAGCAATCGGGCGCCAGCCTGGCGTGCGGCCCAGATGCAACAGAACCTGATCGAGCGCGGAGGAGTCCTCGGGGATCTCCAGCGCGGGGACGAACGCCGAGCCGTCCGCAGTCCGGTTGTCGCCGTTCGGCACGGACAGCGTGATCCGCAGCGCGTCCTGCTCCAACTCCGGACGCAGCTCGAACGGCAGGCCGAGGGTGGCGGCGACGTCCCAGGCGTGCACGATGTAGTCGATGAAGTGGAAGCCGATCGCGATCCGTGCCGGGAATCGGGGCGGGTCGATCTGGAACTCGGGCAGGTCGAAGACGGCGTCGAGGTCGGCGCCTAGCTCCGCGTACGCGGCCAGCACCTCCTCGGACGCCGCCAGGTACTGCTGCACGGCGTCCGGGCCGGCGGGTGCGAACTCCCAGCGCTTCATGTCCGCGCCGTCGCCCCGGGAGGCCGCTGCGAACCCGTGGTGCTGCACTGTCATGTGGCCCAGCAGATCCGCGAGCGTCCACCCCTCGCACGGCGTCGGCCGGCCCAGGTCCGTGACCTGCACTTGCCTGACGATGTCCATACTGTCGCGCACCGCGCGCGCGTTCAGGTCCCTGATATCGGTCATACCTCGATGATCCGCCGCCTGTGTAGCGCCGGTCCACCGGGGTCGGCCGAGTGTGTGTGAACTGGGGATCAGGGCGTGTTTTGGAGGCCGATCGGGCGTCACCGGGTGCGTGGTATAACACGAATATGATCAGTGGGAGCTACCTCGCCGCCGCCGAAGCGGCGACGGCTCTGTTGGCACACCAGGCTGTGGCCGATGCGTGGGACAAGCCCAGCGCTCTGGCGGGCTATGCCGTCAGCGGGCTCGCGGGCCATCTGGCCGGGCAGGTCAATGTGGTGGCCAAGGTGCTCGACGGCCCGGAACCGGACACCGAGCCCATGGCGCTGCTGGACTATCTCCTTCAGGCCACATGGATCGACGCCGACCAAGACGGTGAGGTCCACCAGGGGATCAGAGGCAGCGGCGCCGAGTACGCCGCGCCCGGCCCGCAGGTGCTGGCGGCCCGGACCGCCGAGGTACTTGAGCGACTGCGCCGGGACCTGCCGCGCCAGCTCCCGTCGCGAGTGGTGCAGTTCCCGTGGGGACCGCCCGCACTGCGCCTGGACGACCTGCTGACCAACCGCCTGATGGAACTGGTCGTGCACCTCGACGACCTGGCCGTCAGCGTGGGCGTACCGACACCCGAGGTGCCCGCCCCGGCAACCGACGCGGTCATCAGCCTCCTGGCAACGCTGGCGGCCAGGAGACACGGCTCCGTGCCGGTACTACGCGCGCTGACCCGGGCGGAACGCGCGCCCGCCACGATCGCCGCCTTCTAGAGCCGAACCGCAGATCAAAAAACCCAAGCGCCGGAAGAACACGCCCTAGGATGCGCGGGTGATCGGGGACACGGAACGCGCGGCGCGCGCTGTCGGGACGGTGGTCGGTTCGGCGGTCGGCGACGCGCTCGGCGCACCCTTCGAGTTCGGGGCGGCCGGCGCGTTCTCGGTGAAGTACCCGGTGGAGTACCCGGTGGAGAAGTCTCCGGCCGGGTCGAATCCGCCGGGCGAGCCCACGTCCTCTGAGATGCGCGGCGGCGGTGGCTGGGATCCCGGCGAAGCCACCGACGACACCCAGATGGCTGTGCTGGTCGCGGATTCGCTGCTGGAGCGCGGCGGCTTGGACCCGGCTGACATCTTCGAGCGTTTTCAGCGGTGGGCCCGGTCCGATCCCAAGGACATCGGCTTGCAGACCGAATCGGTCCTGACCAGTGGCGACCCCTGGGACAGCGCGGCCGGGCTGCACTTCTGGATCACCGGCCACGCGGCCGGCAACGGCTCCCTGATGCGCGCCGCGACCTCCGCGATCTACTTCGCATCCGCCGGCCGCGAGGCGACGATGGCCGCGGCCCGCCGCATCGCGGCCCTCACGCACGGCGACCGCGCGGCGTGGGAGGGCACGGCGGTCTTCCACGAGTTGGTGCGGCTCGCCCTCGACGGCGAGGACCCGCTGATCGCGCTGCCCGACGTCATCACGTATATCCACCCCGACCACCGCGACCGCTACGCCGCGATCCTGGCGCCCGACTGGCATCCCAGGATGGCCACCGAGTTCAACGGCGCGGTGTGGCCGTGCCTGGCGTCCGCGGTGTGGGCGCTGCGGACCACCACCGACTACGAATCGGCCCTGCGCGCCGCCATCGACCTCGGCGGCGACACGGACACAGTGGCCGCGGTGACCGGGGGTCTGGCCGGCGCCGTCTATGGCCGCGAGGCGATCCCCGCGCGCTGGACCGACGCGCTTCACGTCCCCGTCCCCGGCTGGGGCGAGCGGGTGGTGCGATATCCGGAGTTGGTCGAGATGGCCATGCGGCTGCTGGCGGCTGCCGCCCAATAAGCGTGCACGCACGCGCCACCTAATAGGCTTGCCCGCATGAACGACTTCGCCGCTCCCGGTCCTGTGCAGTTCGATGGCGCCGCCGTCACGGTGGTCGGGGCGCGGGTGGTCGGGTTGTCGGCGTCGGCGGCGTTGTCGGCGCGCGGGGCGAAGGTGACGTTGGTCGACCGGTATGACGATGAGGTGACCACGGCGCGCGCGGCGCAGGCGGCGGAGCACGGTGCCACGCTGCGGTTGGGCGACGATGAGACGCTGCCGGCCGGGACCCAGTTGCTGGTCGTCAGCCCTGGGATGCCGCCGTCGGCGCCGATCGTGGCGGCGGCGCGGGCGGCCGGGGTGCCGATCTGGGGTGACGCCGAGCTGGCGTGGCGGTTGCGGGCGCCGTTGCCGGACGGGAGCTACGCGCCGTGGCTGGTCGTCACCGGGACCAATGGCAAGAGCACCACGGTGCGGATGGCCGAGTCGATGCTGAAGCAGGCCGGGAAGAACGTCGTGGCGTGCGGCAACATCGGGTACCCGGTGCTGGACGCGGTGCTGCGGGGGCAGGCCGGCGGGGAGGCCGGGGAGCCGTTCGAGGTGCTGGTCATCGAGCTGTCCAGCTACCAGCTGCACTGGAGCTCCACGCTGAGCCCGCTGGCCGCCGTGGTGCTGAACCTCGCCCCGGACCACATCGACTGGCACGGTTCGTACGCCGAGTACGTCAACGCCAAGGCCCGCGCGTACGAGAACTGCCAGATCGCCGCGATCTACAACGCCGCCGACCTGGAGACCGTGCGCCTGGTCGAGGAAGCGGACGTCGTCGAGGGCTGCCGGGCCGTCGGCTTCACGCTCGGCGCGCCGGGGCTGTCGATGCTCGGCGTGGTGGACGGCATCCTGGCCGACCGCGCCTTCGTGGACGACCGCCGGACCAGCGCCGCCGAGCTGGGCACCGTCTACGACGTCGAGCCGCACGCCCCGCACAACATCGCCAACGCGCTGGCCGCCGCCGCGCTGGTCCGCGCCTACGGCGTGGAGCCCACGGCGGTGCGCGACGGGTTGCGCGAGTTCCGGCCCGAGCCGCACCGCATCGCCTGGGTGGCGAGCATCGACGGGGTGGACTACGTCGACGACTCCAAGGCCACCAACCCGCACGCCGCCTCCGCCTCGATCGGCACCTACGACCACGTGGTCTGGCTGGCCGGCGGGCTGGCCAAGGGCGCGGACTTCGACGACCTGGTGGAGCGGCACGCCAAGCGGCTGCGCGGCGCGGTCCTGTTCGGCGCCGAACGCCACCTGGTCGCCGAGGCGCTGCGCCGCCGGGCCCCGGAGGTGCCGGTGGCGGACCTCGGCGGACCCGGCCCGGACCAGGCGGCCGAGGTGATGGCCGAGGCGGTCAAGGCCGCGCGGGCGATGGCCGTGACCGGGGACACCGTGCTGCTGGCGCCGGCGTGCGCGTCGATGGACATGTTCAGTTCGTACGGGCAGCGGGGGGATGTCTTCGCTGAGGCGGTCCGGGAGTTGAAGGCCGAGGTCGCGGAGTGACGGGAAGAGAACTGCTCATCAAGCAGAGCTACTGACCCGGCAGCCGCTTCGCCCGGAACGCCCGGGCGAAAGCGGCCCCGGTCGGCGTCACATCCGGGTCCTCAGCGATGATCGCGTACAGCGCGGAGGCGGCCGTGAGATCGCCGAGCGCGGCGTACAACCCGGCCTTGTTCAGCAGCAGCGTGGTCTTGGTCTCCGGATCCGGATCCCCGGCGAGCCCGTTGTCCATGGCGATCACCCGGTCCTGCGGATCCTCCAGCAGCAGCGAGAGCTCCTTCCACGCCGGCGGGAATCCCGGGAACCGCTGCGTGATGGTCCGCAGGATCCGCGTCTTCTCCGCGCGGTCCTCCAGCCACTCCAACTGCACGAAGGCCCTGGAGAAACCCGGGCTGAGCTGTCCGGCGTGCTCCCGTCGCAGCATGTCCAGCGTGGTGCGGCAGGTGAAGAAGCCGGCCGGGGACAGCAGCGCCACCCGCTCGTACAGGTTCTGCGCGGCGCGCGAGTCGCCGCGCATGAGGTGCGTGAACGCGGCGTCGTACGGCGGGTACGGCCACTCCGGGGCGAGCGCCGCGGCCCGGCCGAGCAGCGTCAGGGCCTCGTCGTAGTCGCCGCGGGCGCCGGCGGAGCGGCCTTCGGCGTGGAGGCGGTGGGCTTCCGACGGGATTTCGTAGCTCATGGACTATCAAACTATTCCGCTCGTCTGTTCGACGGTAGACCTGTGCCGCAGTCCTCTGACACCGGACGGGATCAGCGCCCCGCGCCCCGCACGAAGACCCCTGGAGTGATCCCGTACGCCCGCTTGAACCAGCGCGCCAGATGCGCCTGGTCGGCGAAGCCGGTGGCCGCCGCGACCTCGGCCGGGGCGGTGCCGACGGCCAGCAGGGAGCGGGCGTGGCGCAGGCGGAGCTGGCGTTCGTAGTCGCTCGGCGACATGCCGAACTCGGCGGAGAAGGCGCGGTAGAGGGCGAACCTGCTGCACCCGGCGGCCTCGGCGAGCAGTTCCACCGACACCGGCTCGGGATACGCCTCGCGCATCAGGGCCCGGGCCCGGCGCGCCGCCGCCCGCTGGGCACCGTCGGCCAGGGTCCTGATGCGCGGCGGCCGGGTCGCCCCGCGCACGTGCGCGCCGAGGATGACGGCCCGCAGGTGCTCGTCCCGGGCCAGCGGGCCGGCCCCGGCGGCCAGCGCGGCGTGCAGGCGCGCGATGGCGTGCGCCAGGCGGCGGTCGCCGAGGACCGGACGGGTGAACAGCGGCAGGGGAGCGGCGGTGTCGGAAGCACCCGGGTCGGTCGTGGCGGCGTCGGCCAGCACCGCGCGCACGGCCTGCGGGGACACGTGCACGATGCGGTAGTGATACCCGAGTTCGGCGGCGGCGTGGCCGTCGTGCGGGTCGTCCGGGTTCAGTGTCATGGCCATCCCGGCGGAGCTGGTGTGCAGGCCGCCGCGGCAGTGGAACTGTTGGGCGCCGGCTTCGGTGACGCCGAAGGAGTAGGCGTCGTGCGAGTGCGGGGCGAAGACGTGGTCGCGGAAGCGGGCGTACATGGCTTCGACGCCTCGGGCGTCGTCGCGCCAGTATTCGGCCCAGCCTCGGGTCCCTGCCATGCCTTCTATTGTGGGCCTTCTGTCGCGGGCCCCTCTATTGGGGAGCCGATCAGCCTGCGGTGGGAGCACCGGCCAGTTCTTCGGCGCTCGTCTCCTCAGCGCTCGTCTCCTCAGCGGCCGTCTCCTCAGCGTCAGCGTCCGTCTCGTTCCGGCGCAACCGCCGGAACTCCAGGACCGCCACCGCCACGACGAACGCGACACCGGCCAGCACGTACCCGTTGCCGTACAGCATCTGGAACGGATCCCACGCCTCTTCCCGGCCCAGCGAGCGCGGCGCGTAGTTGATCAGCCCGGTCGGGATCAGCGGCTGGCGCGGATCGGACCCGCCCGAGTCGTTGACCCGCATCGGCCAGGCCAGCATGGCGATCGTCCCGACCGCCGCCCAGACCCGGGTCCGCAGCTGCCCTGAGCGGATCGCGGCGTGGATCGCCAGCACGAGCAGCAGTTCGACCCACACCCAGTGGCAGGTCCAGGAAATCGGCGAGATCTCCAGCGCGATGACCGAGACCACGGCGCCGGCCAGCAGTTCGGCGCCGCGGTTGGCGGCCAGCGCGGCGGCGGCCAGGCCGACGATCACGATCAGCGCGCTGGCCAGCAGCCACGGGTACTTCGCGGCATGATCGTTGTTGTTCAGCAGCCGCAGGAACATCCCTTGGAAGGACTGGTTCGCGGCGTAGTCGCGGCCGAAGGGGGTGACCCCGATCGCGTGGAACCAGAACTCGCGCGAGGCCTTGGGCAGCACCAGCCACACCGCGCCGCTGACCGCCACGAAGCTGCCGGTGGCCACGGCCGCGGCCCGGAATCGCCGGGTGAGCAGCAGATAGACGATGAACAGGCCCGGAGTCAGTTTGATCGCGGTGGCCAGCCCGATCCCGATCCCCTTGGTCCAGCGCCGGTCGCCCTGCGCCAGGTCCGCCACGACCAGCGCCATCACCACCACGTTGACCTGGCCGAGGTTCAGGTTCGAGTGCACCGGCTCCAGCCAGATGCCGACGGCGGCCACGCCCAGGGCGGCGCCGAGCCGCCCGAAGCCGGCCCGGTAGCCGAGCATGCCCCATGCCGACCAGGCGACGGTGACCAGGCAGGCGATGCTGACGGCCGTGGTCAGCACCTTGATCTGCTCGAAGGTGAGCCAGGTCAGGTGCGCGTAGCCCAGGGCGGTGAGCGGGGGGTAGAGGTAGGGCAGCTTGCCCAGACCGAAGCCGTTCGAGTACAGGTGCTGCTGGTCGTGCGCCAGCGACCGGCCGGCCTCGTAGTAGACGTCGAGGTCGATGGTGAGCCACAGATCCTGCGGATGCGCCGAGACGACGACGATCCGCAGCCAGACCGAGCACACGAAGGCGACGAGGCCGGCGACGGCGAGGGTCCGGCCCCGGGGTATGCGCACGTGCTGGGAGGCGATGCCGAGGTAGGGGACGCGTTCGCCGCGGCGCAGGGCCGTGAGCGCGGCGGCACCGGTGACCGGCAGGGAACGGACGGTGGCCGGTAGTTGCGGCATTCGGGACGAACCCCCCGGGGACGGCTGTGAGCGTGGCGAATCATCCCCGCCGGGAACCAGGCGCCGGCGCGGCGGCAATGCGGCACATCACTCTAGACGGACCTCGTCCCAGGTGCGTAATAGACCGGTGAGGGGCCCCGGTTTCCCGACACCCCACCTCAAGCTGACCCCCCGTCCGCCGCCCGCTGGCTAACCTAAGGACCATGAGTGAACAGGCCGCGGACTCGCAGGCGTCGCCGTTGAAGAACGCCGTGCGTGCGCTGCGGGCCCGTCGCGCCGTCCTGAAGTCCTTGTTCGACCTCGAACTCACGTCCTACTACCTGCTGGTCGGGGCCGTGCTGTTGCTGCTCGGCATCGGGTTGCTGGAGGTGTTCTCGGCCTCGAGTGTCAACAACCTGGTGAACGGCCGGCCGATGCTGTCCTCGATCCAGAACCAGGCGATCTCGGCGGTGCTGGGGCTGGCGCTGATGTGGGGCGCGTCGCGGCTGCCGCCGAGGGCATACCGGACGCTGGCCTATCCCGCGCTGGTCGGGACCGTGCTGGCGCTGCTGCTCGTGCTGGCCGTCGGGTCCTCGCACAACGGCAACAAGAACTGGCTGATCATCGGGCCGCTGACGGTGCAGCCCAGTGAGTTCGCCAAGCTGGCGCTGGTGCTGTGGGGCGCGGACCTGCTGGTGCGCAAGGAGAAGCTGCTCACCACCTGGGACCACCTGCTGGTGCCGCTGGTGCCCGGAGCCGTGGTGATCATCGCGCTGGTGATGATGGGCGGGGACATGGGGACCTCGATAATCATCGTCGCCATCGTGTTCTGCCTGCTGTTCACGGCCGGCGCGCCCGGGCGGCTGTTCTCCATCCTGCTGTGCTCGGCGGTGGGGCTGGCGACGCTGGCCATCTTGATGCGGCCCTCGCGGGTGCGGCGGTTCACCAACTTCCTCAGTCCCGAGAACGACCCCGGCGGCACCGGCTACCAGGCCATCCACGCGTTCCAGGCGCTGGCCAGCGGCGGCTGGTTCGGGGAGGGCCTGGGCGCGAGTAAGCAGCGCTGGGGGCAGCTGCCGGAGGTGCAGACCGACATGATCTTCGCCATCATCGGCGAGGAGCTGGGGCTGATCGGCGCGCTGACGGTGCTCGGGCTGTTCCTGACGCTCGCCTACGCCGGTATCCGGATGGCGCTGCGGACCACCGACCCGTTCGTACGGCTGGTGTCGGCCTCGGTCACGGTCTGGCTGGCGGCGCAGATGATGATCAACCTCGGGGCGGTGACCGGCGTGCTGCCGATCGCGGGTGTCCCGTTGCCGTTCGTGTCTTATGGCGGGTCGTCGCTGTTGCCGTCGTTGACGGCGGTCGGGATGCTCATGTCGTTCGCCAGGCGCCGTCCTGAGCCGTTGGATCCGGCCGGGGCGGATGCCGGGTCGAGCGCCGGGGCTAGCGGTAACGGCGGGTCGAGCGGCGGGGCTAGCGCGGGATCGAACACTTCGCCGGACACGGTGCGCGATCGGGGCGTCACCTCGGAGCGTCCGGAATCGGCCCCCGCCGACCGATAGGGTGGCCGGGTGCATGTGGTCATCGCCGGCGGCGGCAGCGCCGGGCATATCGAACCCGCCCTGAACACCGCGGACGCGCTTCGGCGTGCCGATCCCACGATCGGGATCACGATGCTGGGTACCACCAAGGGCCTGGACACCAAGCTGATCCCGGCCCGCGGGTACGAGCTGCGGCTGATCCCGGCCGTCCCGCTGCCGCGCAAGCCGTCCGCGTCGTTGCTGACCCTGCCCTCCCGGCTGCTGGGCACGGTCAAGGCCGCGCAGCAGGTGATAACGGACGTCGACGCGGACGTCGTCATCGGCTTCGGCGGCTACGTCGCGCTGCCGGCCTACCTGGCCGCCCGGCGGGCCAAGCGGCCGATCGTGGTGCACGAGGCCAACATCCGCCCGGGCCTGGCCAACCGGGTCGGCGCCAAGTTCACCGACCACGTGCTGACCGGCAACCCGGCGGTCCCGATGCCCGGCGGGGTCTGCGTCGGCATGCCGCTGCGCCCGGCCATCACCAGCCTGGACCGCGCGGCCACCCGCGCCGAGGCCCGCAAGGCCTTCGGCCTGGACCCGGACCGGCCCACGCTGCTGGTCACCGGCGGTTCGCAGGGCGCACGGCGGCTGAACGACACGATGATCGCCTCGGTGAAGCGGCTGCACGACGCCGGGATCCAGGTGCTGCACTCCTACGGCGACAAGAACTCGGTGGCGATAGAGCAGGACCCCGCCGGGCCGCCGTATGTGGCGCTGCCGTACGTGGACCGGATGGACCTCGCCTACGCCGCCGCCGACCTGGCGATGACCCGCGGCGGGATGATGACGTGCAGCGAGCTGGCCGCGGTCGGGCTGCCGTCGGTGTACGTGCCGCTGCCGGTCGGCAACGGCGAGCAGCGGCTGAACGCCACGCCGGTGGTCGAGGCCGGGGGCGGGCTGCTGATCGACGACTCGGCGCTGACGCCGGAGTGGTTCGCGGCGAACGTGGTGCCGCTGCTGCTGGACTCCGAGCGGCTGGTGACGATGAGCGCGGCGGCGCGGCGGTTCGGGATCCGGGACGCGGACGAGAAGATCGTGGATCTGGTGTTCGCGGCGGCTGGGATCGCGCGGCCGGGGGCTTCGGTTGTTGTGCCTGCGGCCGCTTCGAGTGCTGAGGCGCGTCCGGCTGCGGCTGCGGCTGCGGACGCGGTTGCGGCCGAGGCCGGCGCCGAAGCTGAGGCAGGTGCAGAAGCCAAGGTCGCTAGCGAGTCCGTCGCCGAAGCTGAGGTCGCTACCGAGTCAGTCACCGAAACCGACGTCGCCACCGAAGCCGAAACAGCGGTCGAAGCCAAGGTCACCGTCGGCACCACCGACACCGAGGAGGGCAACCGATGAAGCGCTTCCCGGCCCCGGCCGAAGTCATCCCGGCCGCCGAGCTCGGCCGCATCCACTTCGTCGGCATCGGCGGCGTCGGCATGGCGCCGCTGGCGCGGGCCGTGATCGGCCGCGGCCTGCCGGTCAGCGGCAGCGAGATCAAGGATTCGGCGACGGTCCGCGAACTGCGCGACCTCGGCGCTACCATCGCGCTCGGCCAGGCGCCGGAGAACCTGGACGGCGTCGACACCGTCGTGGTCTCCGCCGACATCCCGGAGTGGAACGTCGAGGTCGTCGAGGCCGGCGCCCGCGGCCTGCGGCTGCTGCACCGGGCCTCCGCGCTGGCGTCCTTGATGCCGGGCTACCGCGCGGTGGCCATCGCCGGCACCCACGGTAAGACCACCACCAGCTCGATGGTCGCCGTCGCGCTGCGGCACGCGGGGCTGGACCCGAGCTTCGTGATCGGCGGCGAGATCGGCACCACCGGGGAGTCCGGGCACGCCGGGGCCGGCGACATCCTGATCGCCGAGGCCGACGAGTCCGACGGCACGTTCACGCACTACCGGCCGACCGTCGCCGTCATCACCAACATGGAGCTCGACCACCCGGACCACTTCGCCGACGTGGCGCAGGTCCACGCCGAGTTCCAGGACTTCGCCGACCGGCTGGAGCCCGGCGGCACGCTGGTCTGTTTCGCCGACGACCAGGCCGCGCGGGCCATCGCCGAACGCACCGCCGCGCGCGGGGTGCGGGTGCTGACCTACGGACTCGGCGAAGACGTGGACATCCGGGTCACCGACGTCGGCACCGTCGGCGGCTTCCCGACCTTCAAGCTGGTCACGGCCACCGAGACCCACGGCCCGATCACCCTGTCCATCCCGGCCCGGCACAACGCCCTCAACTCCGGCGCCGCCCTCGGCGTGGCCCTGGCGCTCGGCGTGGAGCCCAAGCCGTTCCTGGAAGGCGTCGCGCAGTTCACCGGCGCGCGCCGCCGCATGCAGTTCCTCGGCGAGGTCGGCGGCGTGAAGGTCTACGACTCCTACGGCCACCACCCGACCGAGATCGCCTCGGACCTGTCCGCGGCCCGCGAACTGGTCGGCGAGGGCCGCGTCATCGTCGCCTTCCAACCGCACCGCTACTTCCGCACCAACACCTTCCTGCACGAATTCGGCCCGGCCCTCGGCAGCGCCGACGCGGCCGTGGTCCTGGACGTCTACTCGCACGGCGAGGAGCCGATCCCCGGCGTCGGCGGCGACGTGATCGCGGCCGAGACCGGCCTGCCCCCCGAGGCCAGCCTCTTCGAGCCGGACTTCGACCGGGTCCCGCAGCGGCTGGCGGAGCTGGCTGGGCCCGGCGACCTGGTGGTCACGGTCGGGGCGGGGGACGTGACGGAGATCGGGCCGCGACTGCTGAAGCTGCTGGCTTAGGTTAGGCATGATGGCTTAGTTCGAAGCAGGCAACCTTTGCCCGGGAGTTCGCGACGCGCCGGTTTCAGGGCGAATCCGTTCCCGGGCGGTGGCTGCGGGCCGGGTTGCTGTTGGTTTGTGGGTTTTAAATGCCTTTTACGGCCTTCGGTTATAGGTGTGCCGGTTCGGGGTTCGGGTCGGCGGGTGTGTTTGTCGGCTGCCGGTTTACGTGTTCACAACCCCGCCGCAACTCAGGCCTCTTCAACTCCAGCAAGTCAGAACAAGAGCAAGAGCCAGATCAAAGACCAGATCAACAGCAAGATCAACAGCAAGATCAAAAACTGTGATGAAGGGCCGGGCCTCCGGCGGGCCTCGGCAACCTCAGGGAAACTAGCGCGGTTCCCTAGGGTGGCTGGGTGAGTCTCAGCGGCGGCGGCCTGTGGGGTGGTGCGGTCCGTTCCCCTCGGTCGCGTCGTCAGCCCGATGGGTACAGCACCGGTGTCCGGGGGTAAAGTCCGCGCGCTGCGGTCGGGCATGTGAGCTGCGGTTTTTTTCAGCGCGAACTTGACCCCCGGCCACCGGCACTGTAGGCGAAGCCCTGCCGACGCGACCGAGGGGAACGAACCGAAAACCAGCCGGAGAAATACAAAACGCAGGGAACGAGGACACCGGTTGGTTGATGCCGCTGCCGGTGAGGGCGTGGCGGCGGGCCGGTGGTCAGTTGGTCGAGAACATGCCCGGGTGCGGTAGGCGGCATGCCTGGGTGGCCCGTCTATCTGTCATCCGGCGGCAGCCATCTTGGTGGTCGGGTATGTCTGTGATCCGGCGGCAGCCATCTTGGTGGCCAGGCGAGCCCGCGCCTGCACCTGCACCTGCGGCCGCACCCGCCAGCACAGAATGAGCACCCTGCGACTGTCGCGATGCCAGCACCCCGACCGGCGGCCGAATCCGCCGAGCCGCCGGTACCGAACCACTGGGCTTTGCCATTCTTCCGGTCGGTTTTCGGTTCGTTCCCCTCGGTCGCGTCGGCAGGGCTTCGCCTACAGTGCCGGTGGCCGGGGGTCAAGTTCGCGCCATACGAAACCGCCGCCTACCTGCATGACCGCCGCGCGCGGACTTTACCCCCGGACACCGGTGCTGTACCCCCCGGGCTGACGACGCGACCGTGGGGAACGGACCGCACCACCTCACAAACCGCCGCCGCTGAGCCCTGACCCAGCCACCCTAGGGAACCGCGCTAGTTTCCCTGAGGTTGCCGAGGCCCGCCGGAGGCCCGGCTCTTCACCACAGTTTTTGATCTTGCTGTTGATCTGGTCTTTGATCTGGCTCTTGCCCTTGCTCCGACTTGCTGAAGTTGAAGAGGCCTGAGGTGGGGCGGGGTTGTGAACGCGGAAACCGGCAGCCGACAAACACACCCGCCGACCCGAACCCCGAACCGGCACAACTATGACCGAAGGCCGTAAAAAGCATTGAAACCCACAGCCCAACCGCAACCCGCCCCGCAAACTCCAGCCCCCGCAAGAAGATCCGAACCCCGAACGTGCCCGTCGGCACCCGGGTCTTCCAGGGCGACCCCAGCCGCAAGACTTGCCTCACCGCGTACCATCCACCATCCACCATCCACCATCCACCATCCACCGCCGAGGCCGCACCGACCATCGTCGCCATAAGGCGCCAGTTCGTAGATCCACGATCAGGGCGTCCCGGTTCGGGGCGCCCTCGCAACAGCCGTTCCACTTCGCGTCGAAGGGGAGCCGATCGGCTTCTTCGGCTTCCTGGAAGGTCGCCAGGGTCGGACGGAGGCAGTCGAAGGCCGCGGTGAGCTCGTCGTCTGTCAGGGGGCGCATGTTGTTGGCGTGCGGATGCTCCTCGCCCGGCTTGTCCCGGGCGAGGAGGCGGTACACGTCGAGGATCGAGTGGGTGCCCTCGTCGGTCATGAATTCCTCGTCGGCCCACAGGTCCGCCAGGGTCTTGCTGTACCGGCTGAACCCGCTGCGCTTGAAAACCTCAGCTTGCAGCGCGTCCAGCGTCGAAGCGATGTCGCCTCGGTACTTCTCGCGGTAGCTCCAGCTCGAAGCACCCATCTTTGTCTCCTCGCTACTAGTTGCGAGGCAACTAGTCTCCATGTAACTATTATCAACATGACAGCCATCAAGAACGCCATTGTCGTCGGCGGCGGCATAGCCGGTCCCGTCACCGCTCTGGCCCTGGCCAAGGCCGGTATCCGGGCTGAGGTCCATGAGGCCTACCCGCGGACCGACCGCTCCGGGGCCATGCTCACCGTGGCGCCGAACGGTCTGGCCGCGCTGGAGACCGTGGGGTTGCGGGATCGGGTCGAGGCCGTGGGGAATCCGCTGCGCACCATGATCATGGAGAAGGGCAATGGCAAGACGCTGATGCGGCTGCCGTCGCTGCCGGGGTTGCCGCTGAGCCGCGTTCTCTACCGGGCCGACCTGTTCGACGCCATTCGGGCCGGTGCCCAGGAGCAGGGGATCGTGGTGCACGACGGCAAGCGGCTGGTCGGGGTCGAGGAGGCGGCCGACGGTGTCACCGCGCGGTTCGCCGACGGCAGTTCCGCCACCGCCGAGCTGCTGATCGGTGCGGATGGGATCCACTCCCTGGTGCGGCGGCTGATCGATCCGGAGGCGCCGGAGCCGGAGTACGCCGGGTTGATGAGCTTCGGGTTCGGGGACCTCACGGGGGCGTACCGGCCCGGTGAGGTCGATGAGATGCACTTCGCCTTCGGCAGGCATTCCTTCTACGGCTACTGGACGCAGCCAGACGGGTCGGAGGTGTTCTTCAGCAACCTGCCGCAGGAGGAGCCGATGACGCTGGCCGAGGCGCGTGCCGTGCCGAACGCCGAGTGGCTGGCGAAGCTGCGGGCCGCGCACGCCGGGGACCAGCCGGGGGAGCGGATGCTGCGCGCGGTGTCGGCGGACGAGCTGGTGCTGACCGGGCCGATGGAGCGGATGCCGAAGCTGCCGCACTGGTTCCGGGACCGGATGGTGCTGGTCGGGGACGCGGCCCACGCGCCGTCCTCCAGTTCCGGCCAGGGCGCGTCGCTGGCGCTGGAGAGCGCGGTGGAGTTGGCACGCTGCCTGCGGGACGTCGACGCGCTGCCCGGCGCTCTGGCCACGTACGAACGCCTGCGCAGGCCACGCGTCGAGGAGATCTCGGAACAGGCCGCCAAGACCAACAACGGCAAGACCGCCGGGCCGGTCGCCAAGTTCCTGTTCGGCCTGATGATGCCGATCGCGAGCCGCACCTTCCTTCAGCCGGAGAAGATGTTCGGCCCGGTGCACCGGTTCCGCGTCGAGTGGGACGAGAAGGTGACGGCGTGAAAGGGGCCGGCATCCCAGCGGGGTGCCGGCCCCATCAGAAACAGATGACTCAGAAACAGATGACGCAGAGAGGGTCAGAACGGTCAGTTAGAACGCTGACAGCCCGTTCGGCGACCCCATCCCGGTCGGCCCGTCATACCCGGCCACCGCATTGCACTGGTAGTCGCCGCCGCAGTCCAGGCCGGTGACGTTGTTCCCGCCGACCACGTCGTTCAGCCCGCCCCGCGCCGCCGGGGCGTAGAACGACGACGCGTCCGCGTACTTGCCCGGGTTCCCGGCCAGCGCGATCACCCCGGCGACGAACGGCGAGGAGGCGCTGGTGCCGCCGACGATGTTCCAGCCGGGCTGGAGCGGCTGGCCCAGCGTGTCGGTGACGTAGACGGCCGGTCCGGTCTGCGGGTCGGCGTCCGCGGAGACGTCGGCGACCATACGCCCCGGGCAGTTCGCATCGGTCTGCCATGTGGGCTTGTCGATCCACGCCGAGCAGCCGCTGCTCGCCGCGCCGCCGTCGCTGTTCCAGGCGGTCTCAGTCCAGCCCCGGGCATCGGCGGCCTTAGTCAGCGAGGTACCGCCGACCGCGACCACACTGCTGAACACCGCAGGCTCGTTCGGGATGCCGTAGCCGCTGTCTCCAGAGGACGCCACGATCGCGACGCCAGGATGCGTATAGTGCGCGGCGTCGCCGGGCGTCACCGAGGACTCGGTCCCGCCGTAGCTGTTGGTGACCTCGGTCGCACCGAGCCTGACCGCGGTGTCCACCGACGCGCCGAGATCGTTGGTGTTCGCCGAGTCCGCCTCGACCAGCAGGATCTTGCACTGCGGGCAGGCCGCCGAAACCATGTCCAAATCCAGCGAGATCTCCACGCCCCAACCCTGATCGGCCGGCGGCGAGGAGGCCGCACCGCTCTGGTTCACCTTGCTGAAGCAGCCGTTCGCGGTGGTGCATGCGGGGAGGCCGTAGGTCGAGCGATAGACCGCGAGGTCCGCCTCAGCGGCCGGGTCATCTCCGGCATCCACAATCGCCACAGTCTGATTCGCACCACCCGCACTTGGCAGGTTGTACGCGGCGTGCAGGTCCGCCGGGCCGAAACCAGCCGGAGCAGCAGCAGCGGCAGCCTTTCCCGCGGCACCCGCTACCCGGCCGATATGCGCCGGCTCATGCACGTCGATACGAGCCTGTGCGAAGCACCGATCAAATCCGGGCTTAGCCGCTCCGCACACGTCCTTCACATTGCTTTTGGCCGTGGCGGCGTTCGCTGGTGCCACCGCAGCGGTGATGGCGCCGGCCGCCAACACTGCGGCCCCCAGCACGGCGAACAGCCTGTGGTTCCCTCTTCGAATCATAACCCTGATCCCCCTCAGCCGATCGTGTATGCGTTGTCGACGGTCTGGCTGATCGACCCGCCGAGCGCATCAGTCGCGGTCACCTTCAACCACGGCGTGGCACCCTTGGCCGCGTTGTTCTTCCACAACGCCACGAAGTGGTTCTGACCGGCCGGAACCACCGAAGCCGCAGTCCAAGTCACACCCTTGTCAAAGGACACTGACACCGTCGCGCCGGTGGCCGCAGCCTGCGACCCCGCCGAACCGTAGGACTCGTGGCCGACGGTCAGGTCCAGTGCCGCCACCGGGCCGTGGCTGGTGTTCGTGTCGTCAGTGGCCAACTGGTAGTTCAGGTCCAGCACCGGCAGGATCGAGCACGGGGTGGTGCCGGTCCCCTGAGCCGCGCAGACGTACCCGGACGGCAACGTCGACGCCGAGGCCGCGGCCGGGTTGTACGGCACGGTGATGTCGGTGTGCGTCGAAGTGGACTGCGTGATCGGGAACTGGCTGAGGTCCTGGTCGTAGACCAGACGGTAGGTGCCGGGCTGCTGCGCCTGGTTGGTCAGCTCGGTGCCGGAGGCGTTGTCCTGCGAGAAGACCTGGGTGCCGTCGCGGTAGACGGTGAGGTGCGCGTTCGCTGGTCCCAGCAGCTGCGCGAAGCTGTCCGGGTTGCTGTCCTGGACCGGGACCAGCGCGAGGTCGACGGTGCCGCCGTCGGCGCAGGAGTTGCACTGGACCGGGCCGCTGAACAGGCCGGCGGTGTCCTTGTACTGGCCCACCTGCGGCGTGATCGGGCCGTGGCCCCACGTCCGCCACACCTCCTTGCCCGGGCCCTGATAGACGCCGCCGAGCTTCCCGAAGAGCAGCGCAGATGGGGAGCCCGAGCTCGGGCTGGGCAGAGCGGTCATGGCCTGTTGGGTCCAGCTCATGTCGCCGAGCGGGGCGCTGACGTAGGAGGTCAGGTGCGCCGGGACCGGGAAGACCTGGGTGTTCGTGAGCCCGCCGTACTCCGGCGAGTACGGCCCGATCATGAACTCGCCCTTGCGCACCGGGTCGCCCGCGTCGGTGTCGATGGTGTTGTGCGTCGTGGTCAGCTTGGAGGTGTCGACCGGGTAGTTCTGGTTCGGGTCGATGTGGTCGGCGGCCGGGAAGGCGAGGGCGTAGGTGTAGAGGTCCGAGCTGCCGGCCGGGTTCGTCCCGATCCAGGCCGCCAGCTGGTAGCTGAACGTGCCGATCTGGGCCGTCGCCGTGGGGGCGACGTAGACGGATCCGGAGTTCTCCACGACGAGGTGGCCGGTGACCCCCTTGCTGTCGGTGCGGCCGTAGATCAGGTACTGCAGGTCGCCCACCGACGGCTTCGGGGTGGCCGCCGCGACCTGCGAGGTCGCCGTGCGCTCGTCGGCGGTCAGGGTGGTGACCCCGCCGGCGGTCACGGTGAAGTCGAGCTGGGTCACCAGGCGCTGGGCCGCGGTGAAACCGGTGGAGTCGTAGGTCGTGAAGCCGGTGGTGGCCGTGTAGTGCCCGGCCGGCACGGCGACCCTGGCGATGCCGTTCACCACCGGGATCGGCGCGTTCCACTTGCTGCCGTCGTCCGTGTTCTGCAGGTACGTCACGGCGTTCGCGGCCTTGCCGTCCAGTCCCAGGGCATTGATCTGCAGGATCACCATCGGGTAGAAGGGCGTCGCCGCCGGCGCGGCCGGGGTGCTCAGCGCGGGCACCAGGTACTGCGCCGGGACGAACTGTGCGGGGTCGGCTGCCGCCGAGGCCGGGATGATGTACGTGTGGTGCGCGTCCGGCGCGTAGCGCGTGAACGGGATGGACCTGCCGTTCGGCGCCGTGACGGTGACGGACGCGCTCGGGCCGGTCCCGGTGACCGTCACGCGGTCGCCGTTCGGCAGGGTGCTGGTCTGGGTCGTGGCTGTGGCTGTGGCCGCGGCCGGAGTCCGGTTCGGGGACACCGAGGTCGCGGACCCCGGGTTCGCGGACATCAAGGTCGCGGTCCGGGCGGTGGTCGAGGTGGTCGAGGCGGCCGGGGCGGTCGCCGCGGCGGCACCGGTGGCGCCGGCGGCTCCGGCCGCGGCGGTCAGGCCCAGGGCCGTGGCCGCCGCCAGGATCGGGCCACGGCGGGTTCGTGCTAGCACAAGCGGTTCCTCCAGATCGTCGGACGGCGTCGGCGCGCAAGCTCCTACGCGGGACGCCTCGTGCTCTCGCGAGACACCGACTGCGTCCCGATCCGGCGGGGTTGTAAGAGAGCTGAAATTCGGCGGCGGTTTTCGAGATGCCGAGACGGTCTCTGCGGAAATACCGGGCGAGGCATACGGCGGACTCGCTACGGTTCCACGGTGACTTCCGAAGGCGCGGCCCCCGCGGCCGCCGATCCCTTGACCGCTGCCGACGAACTACTGGCCGCCGACGACATCGCCGGGCTGATCCGGCATCTGCGCGCGGACGGCGACGCGGTGCCGTTGCCCGATTTCGTGCGGCTGCTGCGGGAGGCCGCGCGGGGTATGGGGTTCGACGCCATGGCCGAGGCGGCGTCCCGGGTGCTGGACGCCGTGGACGACCGCGAGGCGCGGGCCGCGGCGCTGTACGACTTCGGGTTCGAGTGCATCGAGCACGGGATCGCCTTCCTGGCGATCCGGGTGCTGCGCGAGGCCGCCGAGTTGGAGCCCGGCGTGATCCAGATCCGGACCGAGCTGGCCGCCGCCTGCGAGCGGGCCTGGCAGCACCTGGACGCGATGGCCGCGCTGCGCGGCTTCCAGGGGGAGCTGCCCTGGCTGGCCCGGTACCAACTGGCGTTCAACGCGCTGCTGGCCGGTGAGGTGGCGGTCGCGCAGGAGGAGTTCGCGGCGCTGCCCGAGCCCGACGGCCAGGACCGGGACGATCTGCTGCCGTTGCGGGAGAAGGTCCGCGCGATGCTGGTCCGGGCCGCCGCGGTCGCCGTCACCGACGGCGCTCTGGCGTCCAAAGATCTGCGCGGCTGGCAGTTCGCGCTCACCGGCGGCGTCCTGCTGACCGTCTCGCCCTACGGCTACGACGCCGGCATGACCGGACGCTGGGCGATGGTCGGCGACAGCTACGGGGCGTGCGTGGAGACGTTGCGGCGCCTCGGGGTGGTGCTGGCGAACCGGGGACTGTCGCCGCGGACGGTCTCGCTGCTGCCCGACCGCGACAGCCAGATCATGGGGCTGGCGGCGGCGAAGTACTTCGACCTGCCGGCGGTGCCGTTCGCCCCGGAGCGGACGGACACCCTGATCGTCGCCTACGACCTCAACGAGACTGAGCCGGACGTCCTGGCCGCGCTGCGCAACCGCGTGCCGGGCCAGATCCTCTTCGAGCGCGCCACCGACTGGACCGATCCGCCGCTGGCCGCCGCCGACGCCATCGGGTTCCTGCGGCAGATGGTGCGCGAGCCCTGGGGGAGCGCGCTGCGGGTGGTCGACGGGGAGGTGACCGAGACCGACGCCGACGCGCGTCCGGCCGAGGAGATCGCCGCCGAACTGGTCGCCGCCGAGCCCTACGCCGACGAGGGCGACGGCGAGACGCCGCCGGATCCGGACTCCGTGCTGGAGGCGTTCGTCACGGCGGTCGCGGACAACTGGCTGGCCGGGCGGCGCGAGTACATCGGCTCGCCCGGGCCGGTGCCCAGCTCGCGGTTCCTCTGACCGTTCCTCTGACTGTTCCTCTGACCCGGGGGCAGGCAGCGAAAAGCCCGGCCACTCCTCGCCTAAGTGGTGGCCGGGCGGTCTGGGATGGTCAGCCCTTCTTCGAGCTGCTGGAACTGGCCGGGCTCTTCGCCGACGAGGCCGCCGACGACGCCTTGGACGAGGCCTTCGACGACGCGCTGGAGCTCGCCGTCGGGCTCACGGACACCGCGAACGGGCTTGAGTACGCGGTCTCCGGGCCCTCCTTGTCCTGCGGGTGCAGGACGCGCAGGTTGTAGGAGCCGGCCGTCTCCATCTTCACCGCGAACGAGAACTTGTTGGTCTTGTCGGTGAAGGTCGTGTAGGCCAGGGTGCTCCAGGCCGGGGAGGCGTTGGTCGAGCTCGCCGTCTGCTGCCGCTGCAACCGGATCTTCGTGCCCGGCTTCGCGCCCTTGACCTCTCCGGAGATCGTGAACACGGTGTCGTCGGCGGGCTTGGTGTTGTCGGCCTTCGCGCTGACCGTGATGGCCGTCGCCGACGAGCCCGAGGGACTCGGCGTGGTCGCCATCGGGATGGCCGCGGCCGGCTGCGGCAGCGCGGCGGCGACGATCGGCTTGGAGTCCGCTGACGAGGAGGAGCCGAGGGTCCAGACCGCGACGCCGCCGAGCGCCAGGGCACCGACGGCCGCGGTGACCACGGCCCCCTGCTTCTTCTGCTTGGAGGTGAGTGCCATGGCTCGATCAGACGTCCGGCGGTGCCCGGTCGCATTCGGCGCGGTCCGAATGGGGGATCGGGCGACGCCGGGATCGCCGGGATCGCCGACGCCGGCCCCGGCGGCCGGGGCGGGCCGGCGATGTCAGGCGGTTGGCATCGGACGGATCAGTGCCCGGCCTCGGATTCGCAAACGGGTTCGACCGGCACCCGCGCGACCTCGCCTACCTATTCGATCTCTTCCCGCAGTGGTTTCGGAAGCTGATAGACCACAACAAGTAGGGGCGAATCATAATGAACGAGATAATTGCCGGGAATCTCAAAACCGCCGCCCCGCGCCGCCGCGACAGGATCACGGACAAACGCCGCCGGTTCTCCGGCGACGCATTCTTCGCCGACTCCGAAGCCGTCGAGGACGACTACCGGCGGCTCAAAGGCGGCCACGGCTGACCGACGCCACGGTCGCCATCTGCGAAACTGAAGTCCATGAACGCCACCGGAGCCGGCCACCCGCGGGTCAGCAGGGTATTGGTCGAGCGCTATCTCGACCGGTTGCGGCGTCGGCGGCGCTGGCGGCGGCTGGCGGTGACGGTCACCGTGTTCCTGGCGGTGCTGGCCCTGACCGGCTACTCGGTCCTGTGGCACACCAAGGTCTTCGACGTCCGCTCCACCAGCGTCTCCGGCGTCAAAGTGCTGACCAGGCAGCAGGTGCTGGCCGCCGCCGCGATCCCGGCGCACGACCCGGTCGCGGCGGTGGACACCGGGGCGGCCAAGGCCCGGCTGATGGCGCTGCCGCGGGTGAAGGACGCCTGGGTGCAGCGCTCGCTGCCGCACACCATCTCGATCACGGTCGTGGAGCGGACCCCGGCCGCCGCGCTGCCGCAGCCGGACGGTTCCTACCAGATCGTGGATCCCGACGGCGTGGTCTTCGACACAGCCGCCACCGCTTCGGTGCTTCCCCCGCATCTTCCGGTCATCCACCTGGAGCAGTTCGCTGATCCGGCGCCGAAGGACCGCGCGACGGCGGTCGCCGGGGCGCTGGCGGCCCTTCGATCCCTGTCGCCGGCGCTGCGCGCGCGGGTACTCACCGTGTCGGCGACCGGGCCTTACGCCATCACCTTGACCTTGACCGCCTCGAAGGCGAAACAGAAATCGGTGACGGTGCTCTGGGGCGGTGCGGACCAACCTGATCTCAAGGCCCGGATACTGGCCGCTCTGATCGGAAACGACTCTGCGCACTATGACCTGAGCGCCCCGGCGGCTCCGGCGTATTCGTAACGGTTCGAATCCGATACCCGCGATCGGCTAAGATCTGGCGGGCTATCGGACAACATACGTATTCCCCTCATCGGATCCACGCGGGATCACACAGGGGTCGTCGGACCACGCTGAGAAGTAAAACCTGCCGACAGTTTCGGCGTGTTCGTTGAACCTCACAGGTCGCGGGACCTAATGTCCTGTAAAGACTTCACAGTCGTACGACCCCGCCGTGTCCCCGGCCGGTGTGGGCGGGACTAAGGTGATCACGAGATTACCGTCACCACGGAGAGGCCGTCGGACGTGGCAGCACCGCAGAATTACCTGGCAGTCATCAAAGTCGCGGGCATCGGCGGCGGCGGCGTCAACGCCATCAACCGGATGATCGAGGTCGGCCTGAAGGGCGTCGAGTTCATCGCCGTCAACACCGACGCCCAGGCTCTGCTGATGAGTGACGCCGACGTGAAGCTGGACGTCGGCCGTGAGCTCACCCGCGGTCTGGGGGCCGGGGCCAACCCGGACGTCGGCCGCAAGGCGGCCGAGGACCACGCAGAGGAGATCGAGGAAGTCCTCAAGGGCGCGGACATGGTCTTCGTCACCGCCGGCGAGGGCGGTGGCACCGGCACCGGCGGCGCCCCGGTGGTGGCCCGGATCGCCCGGGAGCTCGGCGCGCTGACCATCGGCGTGGTGACCCGGCCGTTCACCTTCGAGGGCCGGCGCCGGGCCAACCAGGCCGAGGACGGCATCGCGGCGCTGCGCGAGGAAGTCGACACCCTGATCGTCATCCCGAACGACCGGCTGTTGTCGATCTCCGACAAGAACGTCTCGGTCCTGGACGCGTTCAAGGCCGCCGACCAGGTCCTGCTCTCCGGGGTCCAGGGCATCACCGACCTGATCACCACCCCGGGCCTGATCAACCTGGACTTCGCCGACGTGAAGTCGGTGATGAGCGAGGCCGGCTCGGCCCTGATGGGCATCGGCTCGGCCCGCGGCGACGACCGCGCGGTGGCCGCCGCCGAGATGGCGATCTCCTCGCCGCTCCTGGAGGCCTCCATCGACGGCGCCCGCGGCGTGCTGCTGAGCATCTCCGGCGGCTCCGACCTCGGCCTGTTCGAGATCAACGAGGCCGCGCAGCTGGTCAGCGAGGCCGCGCACCCCGAGGCGAACATCATCTTCGGCGCGGTGATCGACGACGGCCTGGGCGATGAGGTCCGGGTCACCGTGATCGCCGCCGGGTTCGACGGCGGCGAGCCGGCCAAGCGGCGCACCGGGCACTCCCAGGCCGCCGGCCAGACCCGCTACGACGAGACCAGCGTCCGCGACGGGATGCGGGAGCAGGTGCTGGGCACCCTGCCCAAGCCCACCGACGCCACCGCGGTCCCGGCCCCGGCCCACGACCCGATGGCCGACACCATGAACGTCCCGGTGATCCCGGTCCAGCCGGCGCCGTCGGCGGCGGACGAGCTCGACATCCCCGACTTCCTGAAGTAGGACCGGGTCTCCACGTGGCTATATGGCAGCACATCGGTCCCGAGGGCGAGGGCGGCAAGGCCCGCTTCGCCTTCTCCGACCGCTGGGGCGGGGTCTCCAAGGCCCCTTACACCGCGACCAACCTCGGCGGGCACGTCGGCGACGACCCCGAGGCGGTCGCGGCCAACCGTTCGCTGGTGGCGTTCGAGCTGGGGTTCACCGACCCCGGCAACGTCGTGTACATGAACCAGATCCACGGCGCGGACATCGCCTACGCCGCCGCGCAGTGGCAGGGCCGGGCCCCGGACGTGGACGGGCTGGTCACCGACCGCCGGCACCTGGCGCTGGCGGTGCTGGTCGCCGACTGCGTGCCGGTGCTGCTGGCCGACGCCCAGGCCGGGGTGGTGGCCGGAGTGCACGCCGGACGGCCCGGCATGAAGGCCGGTGTGGTCCCGGCCGCGATCGAGCGCATGGTGGGCCTGGGGGCCGCGCCGGAGCGGATCGTCGCGGTCAGCGGGCCCTCGGTGTGCGGGCTCTGCTACGAGGTGCCCGAGCGGATGCGTGCCGATGTGGCCGAGAAGGTCCCGGCCAGCTTCGCCGAGACCCGGCAGGGCACGCCGGGGCTGGATGTCGCCGAAGGTGTGTGGGCGCAACTGGAAGCGGCCGGCATCGACCTGAAGTCCTCGGTGCGGCTGCGGGTCTGCACCCAGGAATCCGAGGACTACTACTCCTTCCGCGGTGAGGGTACGACCGGCCGGTTCGCCGGCTTCGTCTGGTTGGACTGAGAAATGCGGGACGAGGACCAGGGCCGCGCCGAGGAGCAGCAGGCCTGGCAGACGCGGCGCGAGCAGATCGCCGCGAATCTGGCCGCGGTGCGCGAGGACATCGCCACCGCGGCCCGCAAAGCCGGCCGTGATCCGTCCGATGTGACATTGATCGCGGTGACCAAGACTTATCCGGCCTCGGACGTACGGGTGCTGGCCGGGCTCGGGGTTCTGGATGTCGGCGAGAACCGCGACCAGGAGGCGGCGCCGAAAGCGCACGCGACCGCCGGGCTCGGACTGCGCTGGCATTTCATCGGTCAGCTCCAGAGCAACAAGGCTTCCTCAGTGGCCGGATACGCCGATTTCGTGCACTCGGTGGACCGGGCGCGCCTGATCCCCGCGCTCGCCAAAGGGGCTGCCCGGTATGACAAAGAATTGACTTGTTTGGTGCAGGTCGATCTGGGTAACGCAGAGCGCATGGACGACGATTCGGCCCGTGGCGGGGCCTTTCCGGACCGGGTGCCGGAACTGGCCGACGCGATCGCCGCGGCACCGGGTCTGCGACTCGGGGGCCTGATGGCGGTGGCGCCGCTGGGCGCCGAGCCGGGACCGGCCTTCGAAAGGCTGTACGCGCTGGCTATGCGGTTGCGGACGGCACACCCTTCGGCCACCATGATCTCGGCGGGGATGAGTGGGGATCTGGGCGAAGCGGTGGCGGCGGGCGCGACACACGTCCGCGTCGGCAGCGCGATACTCGGTATCAGACGGTGATTCCGGTAACGTCGCATCTATCGAACATCGGATACGACGACCGCACCTCTGCGCCACACATCATCGACCGCGAACGGGAAACCTGCGCGGCACCCTTTTTCGTTGACAGTTGCAAGACAGCCGTAACAGGCCCAGTCCGGAGGCGAACACCATGGCCGGCATGATGCGCAGAGCAGCGGTCTACCTCGGGCTCACTGACGAACAGCGGTTCGAGGACGAGCGCTATTACGACGACTACGAGGACGAGTACGAGACGGAGCCCGCCGAGCCCGCGGCGGTTGCCGAGCCGGTGCACCCCGAGCCGGAGCCCGGCTCCGGCGGTGCGCTCGTCGTCGCGCAGAACGACCGCCGCTCCTTCGCGGCGGCTTCCAACGTGACGGTGATGCCGGACCGCTCCGAGCGGTCTTCGCGAGCCGACCGAGCCGAGAGAGGTGGACCGGTGATGTACAGCGTCCCGACTGACCGGTCGGCGGACCGCGAAGCGTCCTACCGCATCACGACGCTGCATCCGCGCACCTACAACGAGGCGCGCACGATCGGCGAGCACTTCCGGGAAGGGGTCCCGGTGATCATGAACCTGACCGAGATGGAGGACGCCGACGCCAAGCGCCTGGTGGACTTCGCGGCCGGGCTGATCTTCGGCCTGCGCGGGAACATGGAGCGGGTGACGCAGAAGGTGTTCCTGCTGTCGCCTGCTAATGTCGACGTGACGGCCGAGGACAAGGCCCGGATCGCCGAGGGCGGCTTCTTCAATCAGAGCTGACGTCTTGAGGCGCTAGGAACAGACTTCGGGTCCGGCGGCGTCCCGCGGCGGTGACGCGAACCGTACGCGGCGGGGCGCCGGCGAAGGTGGGAAGGGGACTGCGCTATGAGCGTTGTGGGGGCCTTGGCCCTGTGGGTGCTCTACCTCTTCGCGCTGTGCTTGATCATCCGCCTCATCATCGGCTGGGTTTTGGTATTTGCCCGGTCATGGGAGCCGCGGGGTGTCATGCTGGTCGTCGTGGAGACGGCGTACACGGTCACAGATCCTCCCCTGAAGCTGTTGCGGCGGTACATCCCGCCGTTGCGGCTGGGCGGGATGGGGTTTGACGTGGCGTTCATGATCCTCGTGATCATCGTCTTACTGCTGATCCGGGTCGCGGCTACGCTGTGACCGGGTAATGTCTGTGCGAATGCCGACGACCACGCCACGCCTGAGGTGAATGAAAGATGCCGTTGACTCCCGAGGATGTCCACAACAAGCAGTTCACGACCGTACGCCTGCGCGAGGGCTACGACGAGGAAGAGGTGGACGCCTTCCTCGACGAGGTCGAGGCCGAGCTGACGCGCTTGATCCGTGAGAACGAGGAGCTGCGGGCCAAGCTGGCCGCCGCCACTCGCGCCGCGGCCAGCGCGGCTGCCGCGCCCGTCCCGATGCGACGGGAGCCGACCCCGATACCCGCGCCAGCGCCGCCGGTCCCGGCGCCGCTTCCGGCCCCCCTGCCCGCTCCGCTCCCGGTCCCGCAGGCCCCGCAGTTCCAGGCCCCCGGCGGCGACTCCGCGGCCCGCGTCCTGGCCCTGGCCCAGCAGACCGCCGACCAGGCGATCGCCGAGGCCCGCAACGAGGCCAACAAGATCGTCGGCGAGGCCCGCAGCCGGGCCGACGGCCTGGAGCGCGAGGCCCGCGGCAAGGCGGACGCCCTGGAGCGGGACGCGCAGGAGAAGCACCGCGTGGCGATGGGCTCCCTGGAGACCGCCCGCGCGGCGCTGGAGCGCAAGGTCGACGACCTGCGGGCCTTCGAGCGCGAGTACCGCCAGCGTCTGAAGAGCTACCTGGACGGCCAGATGCGCCAGCTGGAGGCCTCCGGCGGCGAGGACAACATGAGCTCGTCGATGGGCTCGCGTCCGCAGCTCGGCGCCACCGGTATGAGCGCCCCGCCGCCGGCCCC
>NZ_JAAFYZ010000088.1 GCF_018274385.1 Catenulispora pinistramenti
GGGGAGGGTGGGCCGGCTTGGGCTGTGGCCGGTGCGCCGACCGGGAGCAGGAGGGCGATGGCGGCAATCGCCGTTTCCAGGGCCATGGGGTGGTCCTAACTGACATCGCTATGCCCTGATCCGAGCTGAATGGACGATGTGATGGTCGGCAAGATGAAACGCTTGCTCGTGGTGGTAGCGGCCTTTGCAACGGTTACGGTCACGACGCCGATGGCGCAGTTGGTCGCCGCTTCCGCCGCATCCGTTCAGCCGCAGCCCGCAGCCCGCAGCCCGCAGCCCGCAGCCGCAGCCGCAGCCGCAACCGCGGGCTGCGTCGGGGCCGTGTACCGCGCAGACCTCAGGCTTCAACCAATGTCTGGTCTACCGGAACAGTAGTTCCACGCAGACGTTCACGCCGCCGTCCGGGGCGACCGATGTCCGTTTCCACCTGTGGGGCGGCGGCGGTGGTAATGCGGATACCACGACGGGAATCGGCGGCGGCGGTGGCTACACCGGCCGGGTTGGCGGTCACCAAGAACGCGGTGCCTCCGGCCAACGGCAAACCGGTGACGGTGTCCAACCCGTTCGATTACGTCATCACGGTGACCAACCACGGCCCCAGCGCGTCCCGGAACGTCTTCGTCACCGACCGGCTGCCCAACGCCCTGGTGTTCGCCGGCTCCTCGACCGGCTGCCGGGCCAAGGGCCAGACCGTCACCTGTCCGGTGCACGATCCGCTGCTGCCCGGCGCGATCGTCACCGAACGGATCTCGGCGAAGCTGTCGCCGTCCTATCGAGGGAACGGCGCAGACATCTTCAACACCGCCACAGCCCACTCGGACACCCCGAACCCGCTGCCCGCCAGCAACCCGGCGGGAACCGGCGGCCTGAACGGGATCAAGGTCGCGACCAAGGCGGTGCTGCCGAAGACCGGCGCGGATGACCTGCCGTCCGAACTCCGCTGGGCAGCGGCACTGATCGGTCTCGGTGTCCTGGGCGTCGGTACCACCCGAAGGCGCCGGCGGGTGTGGATCCGCTGAGCCGGTGGGGGCCCATGCCAGCATGGGCCCCATCAGGATCCAGTAGCGCCCGGTAGGCCGGACGGCTGAAGCGGGATCGGACCACTGATGTCGATGACAGGCAATTGACTGTCCGCCTGTTAGATCTATGTCACATGCGGTCACATGATGGCGTGAAGCGTTCGGTCAGGGTGCCGGGCCTGCTGGCTCTGGCTGCGGTTGTCGTGCCGTTGGCGGCGGCTCCGGGCTGGGCGGCGGGACGTTCCGCCGCCGTGCACGGCGCCGCGCTGCGGTCGGCCGACATTGCGTGGCATCCCGCTGCGGCCCGGAAGTTGCTGTGCGACCCCGCACGGGCGGCGGAGAAGAGTCCGCAGGCCAATGTGCGCTTGTTCCCCGGCGTCACGGTCAAGGTGGCCGGAGGGCAGCGTCGGCCGGGCCCCTCCGGGGCTCTGGACTGGGCGGCACAAGTCACCGGGGACCCGGACGGGACCGCCGACTTCCACTTCGACGCATTGTGCGTGGGCTCGGGCGCCATGACGGACGCCGACCTGGCCTCGGCCCGGGTGACCGCGGCGATCTCCACCGGCGGCCACACCTACACGCTGACCTCGACTTCGCCCGGCATGGCGCGGGTGGCCGAGGTCGACCCGGCGGTGAGCGAGGGCACGCCGGGAGACCCCGACGATGTGGCCGCGCCGGCGGACGATCCGGCGACCCCGACGGCCACACCTGGCTCGGCGAGAACAGCGCGAGCGAAGGGCACCCCGACGAAATCGGGGACGGCGCGGGATCGCGATGACGATTCCCTCGACTGCCACGGCGCGGCGGACGTCAGCACCATCGACATGGCGATCTTCTACACTCCGGAGGCCGCGGACAAGGCCGGCGGCGAGGAGAAGGTCAAGGACCAGGCGCGACTCGGCGTGGACCTGACGAACCGGGGCTTCGTCGACAGCAATCTGCCGGTGCGGGTCCGACTGGTGTACACCGGTCCGGCCGCCGCCGAGCCGGGACTGCCGCCGGTGGAGAAGGCCGACCTCGGGGCGTACCGGCAGTGGGCGCTGGACAACGACCTGTGGAAGAAGTACTCGGTCGACAGCATCGCGGTGTTCCAGAGCATCGGAGTCGGCGTCGGGTACTTCGTGCAGAACCCGCGGCCGTCTGACGCCAAGCGCATGTTCCTGCTGATGAACCCCGCATACGTCCCCAACTTCACGCTCGGGCACGAACTCGGCCACAACCTGGGCCTGACCCACGACTGGGTGGCCGACCCGGATGCGACGGACTACCCGTACGCCCACGGCTGGATCGCGCCGAGCAAGAAGTGGCGCACGATCATGGCCTATGACAGCGGCTGCAACGGCTGTGCACGGATCAACCGCTACTCCGACGCCGAGGCGACCTATCAAGGTGAGCCCCTGGGCGCCCCTGACTCCGCGGCTCAGCCCTCCGACTCGGTACGTATGATCCGCAAGAACGCCCCGGCCTTGGCGGCGAGGGAGCCGGAGAAGACCCCGGCGGTCTACTGCCGCCTGGCGGTGACCTCCATGCCGACCGCGGGCGGTACCGCGACGGCCGACGTACCCGGACCGTACACCAGGGGCAACCTGGTCAGCGCGACCGCCGCCCCTAGCCCGAACTATCGGCTGACCGGCTGGTCCCTCAACGGCAGTCCCCTGACCTCGGCGGGCGAGAACGCCTCGGTGAGCGTCCCGATCGATGCCGACTCCACCTTGCAGGCCCACTATGCGCAGATCAACTGCGCGCTGACCCTGCAGCCCCAGCCGGCTGACGGCGGGACGATCACCGCCGACCGCCCGGGGCCGTATCCGTGCGGCTCCACGGTGACCCTGACCGCCACCCCGGCACCCGGCTGGCAATTCGTCGGCTGGAACAGGACCAACAGCCCGCAGACACGCGATGGCATCCCGGCCACACCGGTCTACTCGGCCACACTCGACCAGGACACGGCCGTCACCGCGAACTTCGCACCCACACCCCCGGCACCGAACCCGCCGGCCCCGCCCACGCCGCCGGTCCCGCACCTGGTGATCCGGCCGGCCTCGCACCTGCGGGCCCTGACATCTGGGCTCCCGCACTCGAAGCGCGAGCTGGCCTTCACCGGCATGCCCGTCCCGCTTGTCGAGACCTCCCTGCTAGCGGGACTGGCCATGGCGATCGGCGGCGTACTGCTGAAGCGGGCGCGCCGCAGAGCCGGCGAGTAGGAGTTCATCAATGCCCTGCGGTCGCCGGCGGCGTCGTCATGGTTGCCGAGAACGGCACTGGCGGCGCCATCCGGCGGCCTCGGGTTCGTGGGCGTGAGTGGCCCCGTTCCGGGCCCCTTGGCTGCGGCACCGGCACCCACGGCGAACGGATCCGGGTCGCTGGCCCTACGGATCCGGCGCGCTGGCCGGTTGCAGTGAGCTCTACCTGAATGCGTATCGGAGACGCATCGGCGGACAGCGCCATCGACCTCGGTAGACCCGCAAAGTCCTGACAGAGAGAACCGGGCGCCCCCTGCTCGACTGGTCCGACGGGAGTCATCAAAGTTCAGCCAGAGTGCGCTCCTGAGCCGGATAGGTGATCTTCAAGGCGTGGGTGCGTGTCATCCCGGATGCCCTGAGGCGCGTGTTGCCGACTGGTTTTCGTCCGTGCTGCGGGGTGCCGGGTGCATGGGACGCCTCGTGCGCATTGCCGGATCGTCCTTGCGGCTGAGCCTCGTCGTGGTGCGGTTTCTACGTGGCGCGCTGGGCCGACAAGGTTCCGTCCGTGGCGACGGACAGCCGCCATAGTCCGCCGGCGCCGTCGCGAAGGGTGATCGTGTTGCTGTACAGGCCGCGACGGCCCAGTACCTGCCAGGCCGGTGGATAGGTCTGGGGATCGATGTCGTCGCGGATTCCGGAGATCAGGCCGATGGCGGTGCCCTCGGGGCAGTTGGTCGCGTCGATGCGCAGCTCGGTGGGGGCGGTGCTGGTGTCGGCGTCGAAGATGACGTCGGTCAGGTGCGGCTGCCGGCAGGACTGGAGATCCAGACACAAGGTGCGGGCGGCGATTTTGCAGTTGACCATCCCGAACTGCGACGGGCCGCCGATCCCGCTGCGGCCGACGGCGATCGCGACGTCGGCACCCTCGAACCAGACCCCGGTCAACCACCAGTCGTTGGCCGGGCCGTCGATGTCGATGTGTCTGCTGGTGGTGTTCGGGTTGTTGTCGGAGACGAACTCGGTGTTGGCGATCGCCAGACCCGCGTTGTAGTCGCTGCCGGTGCCGAGCACGCCCACTCGGTTGGTGGCCAGCTTGCAGGCGGTCACGTAGTTCTGGATGCAGGAGGTGACGATGCCGTATCCGAGGTTGTTGATGTCGCAATCGATGAAGGCTGTACCGCCGGTGTTCTGATCCAGGACCGCGCCCTGCTGGTTCACGAACGCCGGGTAGGTGTCGCTGCTGTGGTTGCCGCGGATGAGGACCTGCTCGAAGGAGCAGCGGAAGCATTGCGAGATGCGGACGGCGGTGGCGTTCGCCCCGGAGGTCAGGTAGATCCCCATCCTGCTGAACCTGACCCGCTGCTTGTTCTGCAGCCAGATCAGCGTGCCGTCGCCGGGGTATTCGATGGTGGACGCGTCGGCGCCGTCGCCGTAGACCTGGGCGCCGTCGGCCAGTTCTGGGAACGCCGTCACGACGTAGTCCCCGGCAGGCACGTAGAGCAGCACCGGTCCGCCGGCCGCCGCCGCGACCGCGGCGGCGAAGGCGTTGGTGTCGTCCGCGCTTCCGTCACCGACCGCTCCGAAGTCCCGCACGTTGCGCACCGCCGAGCCCGTCGTCGCGGGTGCTGCCGGGCTTGCCGCGACAGGCGTGGTGGCAAGCGCCGCGCCGGCGGCGCCGACCCCGGCTGTCCACAGCAGGCCTCTACGGGAAGGAAGGTGCTCGGGCATGGTGAACTCCAGCTCAACGAAGTGGCAGGAACGGCGCATGGGCGGTGTGATTCGGTGCGGCCCACTGTCGCAAAGCTTGTTCATAAAGCGCGCACAGTCGTTGCACATGTAGTTCGAGGTACCCCGCCCACCGACCTCGGCGTCTCGGGCCCTGGGCCACCGGTGGCATGCGTCGTGAACGACTTCGACGGCGCCCGCCGCTACGACCCGGGCTGCCGGAGCATCGCGATTATTCGACCATGCCGGACGATTTATGATGAATTATGGCTTCGCCGGGGCGCGAGTGGGTCGCGGGTGGCCCGGTGACCTCTCGTGGCCTCCTGGTGCTGTTCGCGCTCTGGCTGGCCGCGATCGGGATCATCGGGCTGGCCTGGCCCGCGGTTTCGACGCTCACCTGGGTCCTGGCCCCCTTCTCGGCGGCCGTGGCGCTGGTGGGCGGCGCGGTACTGCACAGATCGGAGTCGCGAGCCCCGTGGTTCGTGCTCGGCGCCGGGATCGCGTGCTGGGCCGCGGAGAACGCCTGGCTGGCGGTCCTGGGGAGAACCACGGTCACCACCTCGCCGCCGCTGGCGTCCCAGGTGCTGTCCAGCGCCGGCTACCTGCTGACTTTGTTCGGGTTGCTCCTATTGGTACGCCGCCATTCGGGGGACGTCCGGGTAGGTCTGGTCGACGGTCTCACCCTGGCCTGCGCGCTGGCCCTGCTCGGCTGGGCGTTCCTGATCGTCCCCTACGTCGACGCCAACGGGTTGACCTGGGCTGAGCGCGCTGTAGCTCTGGGCTATCCGCTGGCCGGCGTGATCCGGGTTCCCCTCCTGGCGCGACTCATCACCGGCGGGAACGTGCTGAACCCGGCCGCCTGGCTGTTGGCCGGGGGTGCCGTGGCCGGTCTCGGCTCGGATCTCGCGCTCATGGCGCGGGTCCTGGACGGACAGCACCCCGACCTGGCGGCGCCGGGGCTCGGCGTCGGGTGGTTCGTCTTCTATCTCGCCTGGGGCGTCGCCGGGCTGCATCCCTCGATGGCCGCGCTCGGGGCGCCGGCGCCGGTGCGGCCGGCCCGGAACCCGTGGCCGCGACTCGCCGTCCTCGGCGGGGCCTGCCTGATCGCACCGGTGGCGCTGCTCGCGTGGGCCGCGTATCACGGCTACGGCGAGCTCGCCGTGCTCGCGGTCTTCGCCGGTACGGTCATCGCGCTTGTGCTGACCCGGCTCGGCCTCATCTTCGCCGACTACCGAAAGGCCGGCCGCCGCGAACGCGTCGTCGGCGCGGCCGGCACGGCGATGGTCTCCGCCGTACGGCAGCTCGACATCCTCGAGGCGATCGAACGAGCCGGACGTGCGTTGTTCGCCCCCGCCGCGGACCGCAGGCTCCTGCTGGCTTCCCGCGTGCCCGAAGCGCAGACGCTCAGCGGCCTGGTGCGAACCGCCGACCTCCCGCCCGAGCTGGCCGCCCTGGCCGGCGGGTACCCGGCGGCGCTGCTCTTTCCGCTCGCCAGCCGGGCAGGCCGCGTCCGCGGCGGCGAACACGGCCGATCCATCCTGATGGCCTCGGGCTCGGTCTACGAACTGACCGAGCTGTATAAGTCCATTGAGACGATCGCGGCGCAGGCGGCGCTCGCCGAGGACCGCGTGGAGCTCATGAACGAGGTACGGCGCAACGCCGGCGAGGTCTATTTCCGAACCCTGATACAGAACGCCGCGGACGGCATCATGATCGTCCCGGACGGAGGCCGGATCCGGTACGCCAGCCCCTCGGCCCTGCGGCTCTTCGCGCCCGAACCGCTCATCGGGCAGACGGTGCGCGAACTGGTCGGGGACGAGAACGCCGACCGGACCCGCGATCTGGTGGCGGCCGGGTGTGCGGGCCGGATCGACTGGGTCCTGCGTCGTTCCGGCAGTCGCCGGGACGTTCACGTCACCGCCGACGACCTGCGCCGGGATCCGACCGTCGGAGCCGTCGTCCTGACCCTGCGGGATGTCACCGAGCAGCGGGAACTGGAGAATCGCCTCACCGAGCAGGCCCTGCACGACCCGCTGACCAGCCTGCCCAACCGGCGCTACTTCCAACAGCGGTTGCAGGAGGCCTTCGCCGCGGCGTCCGAAACCGAGCCGCTCTACCTGATCCTGCTTGACATGGATGACTTCAAGGAAGTCAACGACACCAAGGGGCACAGCGTCGGCGATCAGCTCCTGTCGGCCGCCGGTCGCCGTCTGTCCGCGGCGCTGCGGCCCGCGGACACGGTGGCGCGCATCGGCGGCGATGAGTTCGCAGTCGTGCTTGAGCGCGTACCGGGGACAGCCGCGGCGCAGGACCTGGCCGGGCGGGTCATCGCGGCGTTCGCGCAGCCCTTCGCCCTTGACGGCCAACAGGTCGCGGCCGCCGTGAGCGTCGGGTTGGCCGGCAGTCCTCAGTGCTCCAGTGCCGAGGAGCTGCTACGGAACGCAGACTTGGCGCTGTACGCGGCGAAGCGGGGCGGCAAACACGGTTGGCGGCAGTACGAGAACGAGCTGCACGAGGAGATCGTCCGGCGCGCGGCGGTGCGCGCGAGCCTGGACCGCGCCATCGCCGAGCACGACATCCGGCTGGACTACCAACCGGTGGTCGAGCTCGACGGCGGTCGGGTGGTCGGTTTCGAGGCCTTGGTCCGCTGGCCGCACCCGGAGCACGGGCTGTTGCTGCCGGACCGGTTCATCCCGCTGGCCGAGGAGACGGGCCAGATCGTACCGCTCGGGCGGTGGATCCTGCGTCAGGCACTCCAGGAGGCGGCGGGCTGGTCCGCGCGCTCGGGGGACGACATATGGGTCGCCGTCAACGTCTCCGCGCAGCAATTCGCAGACCGCGGCTTCGCGGACGTGGTCGCCACGGCACTGCACGCTTTCGACATCGAGCCGGCTCTGGTGGTCCTCGAACTCACCGAGTCCTCGCTGCTGCCGTATGAGGGCGACAAGGCGCGGAAGATCCTGGGCGGACTGAAGGATCTGGGTGTGCGCATAGCCTTGGACGACTTCGGGACCGGCTTCTCCTCGCTGAGTCATCTCAGTGAACTGCCGGTCGACATCCTGAAGATCGACAAGTCCTTCGTGGCCCGCATCACTGAGTCCCCGGACGGACTGGCGTTGGTCGAAGGCATCGTCCGCATCGCTGAGGCACTGCGCATCTCGGTTGTCGCCGAGGGGATCGAAGCTCGGGATCAGTGGGCGGCGCTGAAGGGCATCGGGTGCGATTTCGGCCAGGGATTCCTGTTCGGCCGGCCGATGAACGCCGACAGCGTTCATGAACTGCTGGGATCAGTACTTTGAGGCGGTGTCCGGAATCGGAAGAGCGTCCGGGGTGAGGTGATGGTCCTTCTCGACGTGGGTCAGGGCGTCCCGGGCCGTGCCGAGGAGGTTGTCGGTCTCGCGGTCCAGCCAGGCTTCGGCCGCGTCCCGGTCGGCTGGTTCCGGGCTGTGAGCCAGGGGATCGGGATCGGGATCGTATCGGGATCGAAGGTCGAGGCTGCGGCGGCAGCGAACGCCCGATCAGGTAGTGGGACAGTGATGACCTGTCCCACATACTGGCGGATCGGTTGCCCGCTCCGGCGACGATGATCAAGACTCTCATACGTACCGCGGCGCGGGACGACGACATGCCGCCGGTGCCGGCGTTCCACCTCCGACCTGACAGCGTCGGGGCCATCGTCGAGCACACCGCCGGCCGTGCGCTGGACCTGCTCGGCATCGACGTTCCCGACCTTCCCCGCTGGGGCGAGTGAAATGGAAGACGACAGGACCATGACGCACTTGAAGAGCCTGCGAGAGTTCATCGCCGCACTGGACGAGATCGGCGACGTGCAGAGGATCGACGCCGAGGTCGACTGGAACCTCGAAGCCGGAGCGGTCATCCGGCGTTCCTACGACCTCCTGGCCCCGGCGCCGCTGTTCACCAACCTGACCGGATATCAGGGCACGGGGTTCCGCCTGTTCGGCGCGCCCGGGGCGCTGAGCTCCGGCGAGCACCGGTTCGCGCGGATCGCCCTGGCCGTCGGGCTGCCCGCGGAGGCGACCGGCCAGGAGATCGTGGAGGCCCTGGCGGCGGCGCGCGCCAAGCCCGGCATCCCGCCGGTGGTCGTGGACGCGGCCTCGGCGCCGTGCAAGCAGAACATCGTGGTCGGTGACGACATCGACCTGTTCGCCTTCCCCACGCCGCTGATCCACGGCAACGACGGCGGCCGGTACCTCCAGACTTACGGGATGAATATCGTCCGCACGCCGGACGGGTCCTGGACGAACTGGTCGATCAACCGGATGATGATCGCCGGCCGGGACACGCTCGCCTGTCTGATCCCCGCGCCGCAGCACCTCGGTGTCATCCGCGCCCTGTGGGCCGCCGAGGGCAAGCCGATGCCGATCGCGCTGGCGATCGGTGTGGAGCCGGGCCTGCCGTTCGTCGGCGGCATGCCGATCCCGCAGGGCGAGGACGAAAGCCACTACCTGGGGGCCCTGTTCGGCGAGGGGATCGAGCTCGTACCGGCGCAGACCGTGGACCTGCTGGTCCCGGCGACCGCCGAAATGGTCGTCGAGGGTTACATCTCCCTGGACGAGACCGTCATGGAGGGTCCGTTCAACGAGTTCCCCGGCTACATCGCCACCGACGCCTCGCCGAAGGCGCTGTTCCGGGTCACGGCCGTGACCTACCGGGACGACGCGATCCAGCCGGTGGTGGCCGCCGGCCCGCCGGTCGAGGAGGACCACACGATCATCGGCACGACCAGCGCGGCGGAGATCCTGTACCTGCTGCGCGAGGCGGATCTGCCGATCGCCTCCTGCTGGTACAACTTCGAGGCCGCGGTGCACTGGCTGACGATCGCGGTACGCGGCGACTGGCACGAGACCTCGAAGCTGTCCTCGGCCGAACTGATCGACCGGATCGCGGACGTCATCTTCGCCGGCAAGCCGTCGGTGAACGCCCCGAAGATCCTGGTCGTCGAGGACGACGTCGACATCACGGACCTGAGCCAGGTGGTCTGGGCCTTCGCGACCCGCTCCCACCCCGAGCGCGGCGAGTTCCACTTCCCGCACAAGGTGAGCATGCAGTTGGCGGTGTACCTCTCGGAAGAGGAACAACACACCTTCATGGCCGGCAAGGTGATCTATAACTGCCTACTCGCCGACCTCTTCCCGGCGGGCGCGCGGCCGGTGAAGGGCAGCTTCGAGAACGGCTGGCCGGCGGAGATCCAGGAGCGGGTGCTCACGAATTGGGAGGGGTACGGCTATAAGTGAGCCGAATCCGCACCACAGGAGTGGATCGAATCCAGGCACGAGGGGATTCGACCTTGATGACGGCAGCTTGCTCGACCTCAGCTCGGCCTGGGCGGGGAAGCTGAGGAGGACTCCTTTTCCGGTGTGGATGTAGTGGATCTAAGGGTGCCGGCTACTCGACCACGGGCAGCCGGCACGCTCACACAAAATCGAGATCAGACTTCGTCTGTGTCCATCGGCTCTGTCAGCCGACGCGTCCGCCGACGACGCTGACGATCGAGGCGAACGGCGAGTCGCCTACCGCGGACCTCCCACCGAAGATCTCGACGGTGGTCAGCTGTGACCGCCATCCGCTGAGCACGGCCTTGGCCGGGGCCGACAGCGACGCCGGGTCGGTGAGCAGCAACGCGCCGCCGGTGTTGGCGATGAAGGCGCCGCCGGTGAGCGCGTCCGGGAACACGGTTCCGGACGCGACGCCGATCGCGGCCGGGGCGTGTCCGAGGACCTGCGCGATTCGGGTGGCCACGTCGGCGCCGGTGAGGTAGCGGTCGGCACCGGCCAACGTCGTGTTGACGGTCTTGCCGGTGGTGTTCAGCGTCGCGACGGCCTTCTGCGCCTGCCCGCCGACCGGGTCGATCCCCGAGTGCTGGGCGATGAACGCGGAGGTGGCGGCGTCCAGGACGCCATCGTCCGACAGCACGAGCGGGGCGTTCTCAGCCGCGCCCAACGGCCCGGCCGACAGCGCGTCGGGGAAGTTGTGGCCGGTCGCGACGATGACATGGCTCGTGGGTCCGAATGCGCGGGCGATTTGGAGCGCCGTGTCGTATCGGCTGTCGCCGCCGTACCGGATGACGGTGTAGCCGGCGGCACGCAGTTCGCTTTCGATCGTTGGCGACACGGCGTTCTTACCGCCGAGGATGTAGATCTTCTTGTGGGTCTGCGGACCGCCGAGCACTCGGTCGATCTCGCCGCGCGTCGCGGTGTCGAGCGCTGCCGGGTTCGTGAGCAGCAACGGCCCGTGGACATGCGCGGCGAACGGAACGCCCGCCAGCGCGTCCGGCGCCGCGTCGCCGCGCGCCAAGACCACGGCATTCGCCTGGCCCGCCTGCCACTGCGCGCCCGAGACCAGCCGACTGGTGTCGTAGCGGGTGTCCCCGCCGATGCGGTGGACGGTGGGCTGGCCGGAGACCGGGGTCGGGGTCGGGGTCGGAGTGGGCGTGGGAGTCGGCGTGGGAGTCGGCTGGAGTGCGATCCACGAGACGTCGCTGACCGGGACACCGGCGGGGGTGTTGATGGCGGTGTCCGGACCCGTCCCGGTCATGTCGTGGACGTAGTAGCCGTTCTGCGGATATAGCAGTTCGGCGCTGTCCGGCGACCATGCGGGGGCTGTCGGGTTGGACGTGTAGGAGGCGATGGTCTGTAGCCCTGTGCCGTCGATGTTGTAGACGTCGAGTGCTTGCTTCCCGTTCCTGGATTCGATCAGCGCGATCCGCTTCCCGTCCGGGGACAGTGTGAACGGTAGGAATCCTTCCAGCTTCGTGGGCAAGGTGGAGCTGGTCTTGGTCTTCGGATCGAAGATGATGGCGTCGTTGCCGCTGCCGTCGCTGTAGGCGAGGCGACCGTCCGCCAGGACCTCGGGCTCGACCTGTTCGAAGCTCGGCGCCAGGCCGGGGACCTGCTGCAGGCCCGTACCGTCCAGCGCGACTTGCCAGATCTGGATCGTCTCGTTGTCGGCGTCGGGCTGGAACCCCAGATACAGGGTGCTGTCATCGGCGGACCACGCCACCTGGTCGATGCTGTGCCACTGGTCGGGGGACTTCGCGACGACGACATGGCTGTCGCTGCCGTCGGCGTTGGCGACGAACACCGCGAAGTCGCTGGTGGCTGTGTTCGTACCGATGAACGCGACGTGCTCACCGTCGTGAGAGAAGACGGGCGAGCGCGGGTCCGACGGCACCGCCCCGGA
Source organism: Catenulispora pinistramenti (assembly GCF_018274385.1). Lineage (GTDB taxonomy): Bacteria > Actinomycetota > Actinomycetes > Streptomycetales > Catenulisporaceae > Catenulispora > Catenulispora pinistramenti. The sequence continues at coordinate 12,131 of NZ_JAAFYZ010000088.1, forward strand.
GAGCTTGATCGGGGCGTAGCCGGTGCCTGTGTCGTCCATGGTCGCCAGGGACCACGGGAGGCTGCCGTTCGTCGTGGTCTGGAAGGCCAGCCGGCCGTGTACCGGTCCGGACGCGGGCGTCGCCGCGGCGTTCGCCGATGCTGCGGAACCCAGGCCCGCCGTCCCGATGAGTGCGGACAGGGCAACCGTCGTGACACGGCTGGATCGCTTCATTGTTCGTCCCCCAGGATGCTTTGTCAGTAGCGGATCGCATCTTCGCATTGGCTGGGCTTCTCAGAGATCATCAAGTCTGCGCATTCGGGCGTACGTTCGAAATGGCTGGACTGGTCGGCCGGCTGCGATTCTGCGAAGGAGCGGGAGCGTGGCTCCGCTAGCGGCGTTCAGCCGACTAGTTTGCCCCGTTTCGGCGGGGACGTTGCGCTGCGGTACCGCGCGGGCGCGTAGCCTTCTCTTGATCCGTCCGCACTTGATCTATCCGCAGCGTCCAGGGAATCCCATTGAACTTCTGGTCTATCTACCAGCACGGGTTTGCGCGTGTGGCCGCGTGTACGGGGCACACGGTTGTTGCTGATCCGCTTGCCAATGTCGAGGCTGTTGTGCGTTTGGCTCGGCGTTGTGCCGATGACGGGGTCGCGGTGGCGGTGTTTCCTGAGTTGTGCCTGTCTGGGTACTCGATTGAGGACCTGTTGTTGCAGGATGTGGTGCTTGATGAGGTTGAGGCGGCTGTGGGGGAGGTTGTGGCGGCGTCGGTGGGGTTGATGACAGTGCTGGTGGTGGGGGCTCCGTTGCGGTATCGGCATCGGATCTATAACTGCGCGGTGGTGGTGCATCGGGGGCGGGTGCTCGGGGTGGTGCCCAAGTCGTATCCGCCGAACTATCGGGAGTTTTATGAGCGGCGGCAGATTGCTTCGGGTGAGGATGAGCGTGGGGGGATGATCCAGGTCGGGGGGCAGAGTGTGCCGTTCGGGGTGGATCTGCTGTTCGAGGCTGGGGACGTGCCGGGGTTGGTGCTGCACGCGGAGATCTGCGAGGACATGTGGGTGCCGGTGCCGCCGAGTGCGGAGGCGGCGTTGGCTGGGGCTACGGTGCTGGTCAATCTGTCGGGTAGTCCGATCACCGTGGGGCGGGCTGAGGATCGGAAGCTGCTGTGCCGGTCGGCGTCGGCGCGGTGCCTGGCCGCGTACGTTTATGCGGCGGCCGGGCTTGGTGAGTCGAGCACGGACTTGTCGTGGGATGGCCAGACCATGATCTACGAGAACGGTGCGCTGCTGGCTGAGTCCGAGCGGTTCCCGCTGGGGGACAGCGTGGCCGTCGCGGATGTGGATCTGGATCTGCTGCGGCAGGAGCGGGCTCGGATGGGTACGTTCGATGAGAATCGTCGGGCGCATGGTGACGCGACCAAGGAGTTCCGGCGGGTCCCGTTCCTGCTTGAGCCGCCGGATGCGGATCTGGGGCTGCGGCGGGCGGTTGAGCGGTTCCCGTTCGTGCCGGCGGATTCGGACCGGCTGGCCCTGGACTGTTACGAGGCCTACAACATTCAAGTCAGTGCCTTGCAACAGCGGCTCGGGGCGATCGGGAATCCCAAGGTGGTGATCGGTGTCTCGGGCGGGCTGGACTCGACCCACGCGCTGATCGTCGCGGCCCAGGCGATGGACCGTGCGGGCCGGCCGCGTACCGACATCCTGGCTTTCACCATGCCCGGTTTCGCCACCGGCGAGCACACCAAGGGCAATGCCCACAAGTTGATGGACTCGCTCGGAGTTACGGCCGCTGAGCTGGACATCACCTCGACCGCGCGGCTGATGTTGCAGGAGATGGGCCATCCGTTCGCCTCGGGTGAGCCGGTGTACGACGTCACTTTCGAGAACGTCCAGGCCGGTCTGCGCACCGACTATCTGTTCCGGCTGGCCAACCAGCGCGGGGGCATCGTGCTGGGCACCGGGGACCTGTCGGAGCTGGCGCTGGGCTGGTGCACCTACGGGGTCGGCGACCAGATGAGCCACTACAACGTGAACTCCGGCGTCCCCAAAACCCTGATTCAGCACCTGATCCGCTGGGTGGTCGGCACCGGTCAGTTTGACGAGCAGGCCAACGAGACGCTGCTGGCGATCCTCGACACCGAGATCAGCCCGGAGCTGGTGCCGGGCGAGGAGTTGCAGTCCACCGAGGACAAGATCGGCCCCTACGCGCTCCACGACTTCACCCTCTTCCACGTCCTGCGGTACGGCTTCCGCCCCTCGAAGATCGCCTTCCTGGCCTGGCACGCCTGGCACGACCCGGAGGCCGGCGCCTGGCCGCCGAACTTCCCGGAGGCCAAGCGGGTGGCGTACGACCTGGACCAGATCCGGCACTGGCTTGAGGTGTTCTGCCGCCGCTTCTTCGCCTTCGCGCAGTTCAAGCGCTCGGCCATGCCGAACGGGCCGAAGGTCCTGGCCGGCGGAGCCCTGTCCCCGCGCGGCGACTGGCGGGCGCCGTCGGACGGTACGGCGGACGCGTGGCTGCGGGACTTGGCACGGCTGGACGTTCTCGACCAGGCCGGAGGACGGGGAGAACGGTAGCGAGGCGAGCTGGGAGAGTCAGGCGAGCGAGGAGAACTGGGAGAGCCAGGCGGGCCAGGCACTCAGCTGCGGGTCGCCGCGACATGCTGAGAAGGGCTAGTCCACCTGTGCGCCAAGCGCCGCCGTCGCCCGCGAGATCGCCCGGGCGACGGCGACGACGGCCGGGCTCAGGGCTGCCGGGTCGACGTTCTCCGATCGGGTGACGACGGACAGGGCGGCGATCGTCGTGCGGTGGCCGTCGAGGATCGGTGCCGCGATGGAGGTCATCGGATCCGGCCTCAGGCGTGAGACCACTGCGAAACCGTCGCGCCGGACCGCGGCCAGGAGCGTGCGGAGCTCGGTGTTCGGGCCGACGATCTCGTCCTGGGCCGGGCGGGGTGCGTGGGCGAGCAACGCCACGCCGACGCCGGTGGAGGGCAGCGGCATCCGGCCGCCGACGCGGTACGCCACCCGGCCGGCTCCGCGCGCCGAGAGCCGTTCGATGAGTACGGCCTCGTGGCCGTCGCGCACCGCGAGCAGGACGTGCTGACCGGTCGCGTGGTGCAGGTCCTCCAGGTAGGGGAGCGCCGTGGCGCGGAGGCCGTGGCCGCGCGGTGCGAGCGAGGCGATTCCCAGCAGCCGTAGGCCGATGACGTACTCGCCGCTGTCCGTCCGCTCCAGTGCGCCGTGCTCAACCAGTTTGCGGGCCAGGCGCAGCGTCGTGGCCTTCGGCAGCTGGGACTGGTCGCTGAGCGCCGCCAGGGAGAGCGATCGGTTCGCCGGGCCGAAGCATTCGAGCAGGCGGAAGGCGCGGTCCAGGACCGGTTCGCCCTGCGGCGGTCGACGCCCGCGGGCGCGCGGCGTGTCGTCCGCCATGTGCCACTCCTTCGTTTCATTCAATGAAATCATTACTGTGCCGCTGCCGCACTCCGATCGACGATGCATCGCGTGAACGCAACTGTTCTGAACTCCGCCGAGCACACCCCCGTGCTCGTCGTCGGTGCCGGCCCGGCCGGCCTGGCCGCGGCTGCGGAACTCGGGTTGCACGGCGTCGCCTGCGTCGTCGTCGAACCCCGCACCGAGGTCTCCCACCTCCGGCCGCGGGCCAAGACGACCAACATCCGCACGATGGAGCACCTGCGCCGCTGGGGCGTCGCCGACTCGCTGCGCGCAGCCGCCCCGCTGCCGGTCGCCTGGTCGCAGCGCGTGACGTTCTGCGAGTCGCTCTCCGGGCGCCGCATCACCGACTTCGACAACGCCTTCGGCCTCACCGTCGAACGTGACGACCGCTATGCCGAGGCGGGCCAGCAGGTTCCGCAGCCGGTCGTGGAGGAGGTGCTGCGCCACCACGTCCGTGGGCTACCCGGCGTCGATCTCAGGCTCGGGCACGCGGCGACGGACCTGGTTCAGGACGAGGAAGGCGTCACGGTCACGATCCGCGACGACGCCGGGATCAGCTATCTGATTCGCGCCCGCTACGTGCTCGGCTGTGACGGCGCGAGCGGCGTGGTACGCGAGCAGGTCGGCGTGCGGTACGCCGGCCGGTCTGACCTGCGCCCCAACTTCAACGTGGTGTTCCGCGCGCCCGAGCTGGACAGTCCGCTCGGTCCGGCCGTCCAGTACTGGGTGGTCGGCGAGCGGAGCGCCGGGGTGCTGGGACGGCTCGACCTGCACGGTACTTGGTGGGCGATCCTGCCGGGGGTCGAGGCGGACTACGGAGTCCGGCACGCGGAGGAGCTGATCGCCGGGCTCGTCGGACATCGCGTCGAGCACGAGCTGGTCGCGACCGACACGTGGACGGCCCGGATGCTGGTCGCGGAACGCTTCCGTGAGCGCCGGGTCTTCCTTGTCGGCGAGAGTGCGCACCTGAATCCGCCGTGGGGCGGGCACGGTTTCAACACCTGCGTCGGTGACGCGGTCAACATCGGTTGGAAGATCGCAGCGGTCGAACACGGCTGGGCGCCCACGCGGATTCTGGACAGCTACGAGGCCGAGCGGCGCGGTGTCGTGGAACAGACGGTGCGCAGCGCTGAGAGCAACCTGGCCGCACTCGCCAACGCGCTTCCGAAGGACGCGGAGGCGATCCAGACGGCGAAGCACGCCGAGTTCCACAGCCTCGGACTCGTCCTCGGCTACAGCTACGCCGGATCGCCGATCGTTCAGCCGGCAGGCCTGCGTCCGCGTGCCAGCGATGGCGAGGAGACGGGCTACACGCCGACGACGGAGCCGGGGGCACGGCTGCCGCATCGCTGGCTGCCCGACGGCTCATCGCTCTACGATCGGCTAGGCGCGGGCTTCACGCTCGTCGGCCCGATCCGGGCGGATCGGGCGGGCGTCGCAGTGCTCGTAGAGCGTGCCGAGCAGCTCGGCGTTCCGTTGACGCTGTTCGAGCCACCGCCCGGTGATGTTCGGCGCGAGGAGTTTCTGTTGGTGCGGCCCGACCAGCACATCGCGTGGCGCGCGGATGCCGTTGCGGGCATCGATCTCGACCTGGCTGTCGGAAGCGCTCTGCGCGGACGCGGCGTCCCGAAGACAAAGCAGGAGGCTGATGCATCATGACAGAGCAACCGCACCGCACCGCGGTGACGAACGTCCGCGTCTTCGACGGCCGGCGCCTGCTGCCTGTCGGTACCGTCGTCTTCGAACAGGGCCGGCTCGTCGCCGACACGACTACCGGGCAGGCCCGGGTCGTCGACGGCGGAGGCGGCGTCCTGCTTCCCGGCCTGATCGACGCGCACGTCCACCTGTACGGCCGCGAGAACCTGGAACAGCTCGCCGCTTTCGGGGTGACCACGGCACTCGATATGGGCAGCGCTCCGCCGGAGTTCGTAGACTCGCTGCGGGGTATCGCAGGCTTCACCGATATCCGCAGCGCCGGGACGCCCGCCATCGCGCCGGGCAGCGGGCACTCCCACATCCCGGTCGTCGGTCAGCGCGGGCTCGTGCACGGCGCTCACGCGGCGGCGGCGTTCGTGGCCGAACGGGTCGCCGAGGGCTCGGACTACATCAAGATCGTCGTCGGCAGCTCCGGGGCGGACCACGACCAGGCCACCCTCGACGCCCTCGTCATCGCAGCCCACGAACACGGCAGGCTCGTGGTCGCGCACGCCTCGCACCAAGCCGCCGTGCAGAAGTCGTTGCTGGCCGGCGCCGATGTGCTCACCCACGTGCCGATGGACCGCCCCGTCGATGCCGCCACCGCGAGCCGGATCGCCGCCGAGGGGCGGATCGTCGTCCCGACCCTGTCGATGATGGAGGGCATCATCGAGCAGTCGGCGCCGCCCGGCGCGCGCTACGAGGTGCCGCGCGACGGTGTCTCAGAGCTCTACCGGGCCGGCGTCCCGATCCTGGCCGGAACCGACGCGAACACCGCGGTCGGTGTCCCGGCGCGGATCAGCCACGGCGAGAGCCTGCACCACGAACTCCAGCTGCTCTTCGATGCCGGGGTGAGCGCCGTGGACGCGCTGCGGGCCGCCACGTCTCTGCCCGCCCGCTACTTCGGCCTTGACGACCGTGGCACCGTCGAACCGGGACGCCGCGCCGACTTGGTGCTGATCGACGGCGACCCGTTGCAAGACATCAAAGCGACCTCGTCCATCAGCCGCGTCTGGTGTGGTGGGGTCGAGTACACGCCCGCGTAACCCTACGGAGAACAACTATGCGCATCGCCACCGTCAACGACCGTGCCAGCCTGATCATCGGCGACGGCGACCGGGCCGTCGACATCCACGCCGCCAGCGACGGGCGGTTCGGGCCGGAGCCCGCCGCCGTGTTCGAGCGCTGGGACGAGTTCCGCAAGTGGGTCGACTCGGCCGAACTGCCCGAGCCCGTGTCGTTCGCCCGCGAAGAGCTCGGATCGCCGTCTCCGGCGCCGCGCCAGGTGTTCGGGATCGGTCTGAACTACAGCGAGCACGCCGCCGAGTCCGGCTTCACGAAGCCGACGACCGCGCCGCCGGTGTTCACGAAGTTCCCCTCGTGCATCACCGGGCCCTACGGCGAGATCGGGCTGCCGGCCGGTGGCCACACCGACTGGGAGGTCGAACTCGTCGTGGTCATCGGGACGAAGGCGCATCGGGTGGCGCGCGCCGACGCCTGGCAGCACGTCGCGGGGCTCAGCGTCGGCCAGGACATCTCCGAGCGCATCAGCCAGATGGCGGCCGTCCCGCCGCAGTTCAGCCTCGGCAAGTCGTTCCCCGGGTTCGGGCCGGTCGGGCCGTGGCTGGTCACCGTCGACGAGTTCGCGAATCCGGACGACCTCGAACTCGGCTGCGCGATCAACGGCGAACAGATGCAGCTGGGCCGGACCAGCAGCCTGATCTTCTCGGTGTCCGAGCTGATCGAACAGCTCTCGGCGGTCGCCCCGCTGCTGCCCGGCGACGTCGTGTTCACCGGCACCCCGGCCGGTGTCGGCCTCGGCCGGGACCCGCAGCGCTGGCTCGCGGCCGGTGACGAGCTTGTCACGCACATCGAGGGCATCGGGGAGATGCGCCATCGCTTCGTCGCCGACCCGGCCTAGCAAGGCGCGAGGCAACCAGGACCCGAGGTAGCCAGGACCAAGGTAGCCAGGACCCGAAGTAAGTCAGTACACGAATGGAGCGGCCATGAGCCTGCACGCATTGCTCTCGGTCACGATGGGGGTGCCGAACGTCGAGGAGACAGCGGCGTACTACGCCGACTTCGGGCTTTCGCCCGAGGCCGACAACTGGTTCAGCACCACCGATGCCGGGCGCCAGTTGCGGATCGTCCACGCACCGACGCGGCGCCTGGTCGAGCTGCGGGTGGGCGTTGATGATCGTGACGACGTCCTGCGTGCCGCCGCGAACCTCAGCCGCCTCGGGACGGCGGATCCGGTGATGACCGAGGCCGGTTTGGCGGCCGTCGAACCCGTGACGGGGGCTCGGGTCCGGCTTGAGACAGCTCCGCGGCTTCAGCAGAATCCCGTGCCGGCCAGCGTCTACAACGGACCCGGACGGATCGAGCGGGCCGGCCGGCGCGCGCCGGGCTTCCTGCGTACCGAGCCGGTGCGGCCCCGCAAGCTCGGCCACGCCGTCCTCGGGACGGTGGACTACCGCGCCACCGCGGACTTCTTCGTGCAAGGCCTGGGGTTCAAGGTCAGCGACCGCATCAAGGATGTCGGCACCTTCATGCGCTGCTCGACCGACCACCACAACGTCCTGGTCCTGTCGGCTCCGGTGAACTTCCTGCACCACACCTCCTGGCAGGTCGATGACGTGGACGACGTCGGGCGGGGCGCGGCCGCGATGCTCGAAGGCCGGCCCGAGCGCCACATCTGGGGCTTGGGGCGGCACTACGGGGGCTCGAACTTCTTCTGGTACCTCAAGGACCCGGCGGGCAACTTCTCCGAGTACTACTCGGATATGGACTGCATCGTCGAGGACCAACTCTGGACGCCCGAGGACCTCGAAGGCGCCCGCGGGCTCTATGCCTGGGGTCCGCCGCCCCCGCCGTCCTTCCTACATCCCGATGACTTGGCCGCGATGATGACCGGCGCGCATTCGGTGCGGTGAGGCGGGGTGCGCTGGGCATCGTGGTGATCTAATGGCGCTTGTGGCGCCTGGCGGTGTCCTGAGCATGGAAGGACTTATCAGATGGAGAAGCGGGTTCTGGGCCGTACCGGTCGGCAGGTCGGAGTGATCGGGCTGGGTGCGTGGCAGCTGGGGGCGGACTGGGGCGAGGTGGCCGAGGACGACGCGTTGGCCACGCTCGGTGCGGCCGTGGACGACGGGGTGTCGTTCTTGGACACCGCCGATGTCTACGGGGACGGACGCAGCGAGCAGCTGATCGGGACGTTCCTGAAGTCCCGGCCCGGTGCGGACATCACGGTCGCGACGAAGATGGGGCGCCGGGTGCCGCAGGTGCCGGAGGCCTACACGCTGGACAACTTCCGGGCGTGGAACGACCGGTCGCGGAAGAATCTGGGCGTCGACACCCTCGATCTGGTGCAGCTGCACTGTCCGCCGACCCCGGTGTACTCCAGTGACGAGGTCTTCGACGGGCTGGACACGCTGGTGTCCGAGGGGCGTATCGCCGCATACGGTGTCAGCGTCGAGACCCGCGCCGAGGCGCTGACGGCGATCGCGCGGCCCGGGGTGGCCAGCGTGCAGCTCATCTTGAACATGCTGCGGCTCGGCCCGCTCGCGGACGTGCTGCCCGCGGCCCGTGAGGCCGGGGTGGGCATCATCGCCCGGGTGCCGTTGGCCAGTGGGCTGCTGTCCGGCAAGTACGACGAGCACACCACGTTCGCCGAGAACGACCACCGCAACTACAACCGGCACGGCGAAGCCTTCGACGTCGGCGAGACGTTCTCCGGGGTCGACTTCGCCACCGGCCTTGAGGCGGTGCGCCGGGTGGCGCCGTTGGTGCCGGCCGGCGTCGCGATGGCGCAGTTCGCGTTGCGCTGGATCGTGGACCAGCCCGGCGTCAGCGTGGTCATCCCGGGTGCGCGGAACCCGAAGCAGGCCGCCGGGAACGCCGCCGCTGCCGATCTGGCGCCGCTGACCGAAGAGCAGCTCGGCGCGGTGCGTGCGGTCTACGACGAGCTGATCGCTCCGCAGATCGGGCAGCGTTGGTGACGCTTGTGAGGCCGGTGAGGCTGGTGGCGTCGGCGGAACCGGTGGGACCGGTGACGCCGACGACGGCCAACCGTGGACCCCTACACCCGGCCGGACCAGAACTCCTACAATCAACACCGTCACATCCCCTCGGATCTGACGGGACACGCTCATGCGCTTCGCCCTATTGGGACCGCTGACCATCACCGATGACGACGGTCACGCGATACGCCTGCCCGGTGTCCTCCCGCGCGGCGTGCTGGCCACCCTGCTCCTGAACGCCAATCAGCCGGTGTCGCTCGACCGGTTGATCGACACGTTGTGGGGCGAGTATCCGCCGACTTCGGTGGCCGCCGCGCTACGGAACCACGTGGTGCGGCTGCGCCACGCGCTGGGCGACGGCGCGGCCGAGCGGATCCAGACCGGAGTCACGGCGTACCGGATCCACGTCGAGCCCGGCGAGCTGGACGCCGATGACTTCGCGCGGCTGTGCGCCGAGGGGCTGCGGGCCGTGGGGGAGCAGCGGTGGGCTGACGCGTCCGCTTCGCTGACCGGCGCGCTGGAGCTGTGGCGGGGTGAGGTGCTGGCCGACCTGCCGGTGCTGATCGGGGTCGAGCCGCACCTGCGCAAGCTCCGTGACGACCGGTTGCTCGCCTACGAGGGCCGGATCGAGGCGGACCTGCATCTGGGACGGCACCGTGAACTGGGCACCGAGATACGGGGGCTGATATCGGCGAACCCGCTGCACGAGCCCTTCCACCGGCAGCTGATGCTCGCCCTGTACCGGTCGGGGCGGCGCGCGGAGGCGCTGGAGGCCTATCGGGAGTTGCGCAGGATCCTGATCCAGGAACTGGGAGCCGAACCCTCGGCCGGTATTCAGGAACTGCACCAGCAGATCCTCAGTGTCGATCCCGCGCTCGACGTTCAGCCGCCCTCGGGGCACGTCGACGTCCCCGCGGCGCCCGGCCCGAGGCGCGAGAGCACGTCGGCGCCCTCGGCCGATGGCGGCTCGGGCGGCGTGTTCCGGCAGTTGCCGGCCGACCTGTCGACGTTCACCGGACGCGAGAAGGAACTCCAGCGGCTGATCGACGCCGCCACCGGGCCGCACGAGGTGGCCGCGACCGTCGTCGTCTCGGCGATCGAGGGCATGGCCGGGGTCGGCAAGACCCAGCTCGCGGTCCACGCCGCGCACCGGCTCGTGCAGGCCGGCCGCTTCGACGACGTCCAGCTCTACGCCAACCTGCACGGCTTCGACGCCGAACGGGCGCCGGCCGATCCGTCCGTGGTCCTGGAGGCGTTCCTGCGGCAGCTCGGCGTCCCGGCGCAGCGGATCCCGCTGACGGTGGAGGAGCGCGCGGCGATGTTCCGTGACCGGCTGTACGGCCGGCGCTCGTTGATCCTGTTGGACAACGTCGCCGACGAGGAGCAAGTACGGGATCTGATACCGGCGGACGCGCAGAGCCTGGTCCTGCTGACCAGCCGCCGGACGTTGGCCGGGCTGGACGGCGCCGAGGTGCACCTGCTGGACGTCTTCCACGAGACCGAGGCGATCGAGCTGCTGGCCCGGATCGCCGGGCACGAGCGGGTCGCGGCCGAGCCCGACGCCGCCGCCGAGATCGTCCGGGCCTGCGGGTTCCTGCCGCTGGCCGTGTCGTTGGCCGCGTGCCGGCTGCGCGCCCGGCCGGCCTGGACGCTCGCGGACCTCGTCACCCGCCTCGACGGCATTCTGACGACGGGTGCCGTGGGCGGACGCAGCCTCAGCAGCGTGTTCGAGCTCTCATACCGCAGCCTGCCGGAGACCGCCGCCCGGGCGTTCCGGTTGCTGGGCACGTACCCCGGCCACGATTTCACAGCCGACACGCTCGCGGTCCTGCTCGGCGCCACGGTGCCCGAAGCGGAGTCGATCCTCGAGGCGCTGTTGGACGAACACTTGCTCCAGCAGCGGATCACGGCTCGTTACGAGTTCCACGACCTGATCGCCGCCTTCGCACGGCAGCGTGGACTACGTGACGAATCCGCCGAGGAGCGGGACGCCGCCTTCGAGCGGTTGATGCTCTGGTACGCGCACGCCGCGGACAACGCGGTCGCGGCCATCTCCCCGTCGGCGGACCGCGCGGTCCTGGCCCCCTCGGACTACAGCCGCACCTTCGACTCGCGCGGGGAGGCGATGGAGTGGTGCGAGCAAGAGCTGCAGAACATCTTCCAGTGCGTCGCGGTCGCCGGGCGGGGCGGATTGCCCAAGCTGGCTTGGCAGGTCGTGGCCGGTCTGTGGGCCTACTTCCGGGTCGCCTCGGCGTGGGACGCGTGGCGCGAGGGCTTCAGCGCGGGGCTGACGGCTGCTGAGGCGTCCGGGGATCTGACGGGGCAGGCGAGCATGCACGTCGGTCTCGGTTCGCGATGCGTCCACCTCGGCGAGTACGACCAAGCGCTGTATCACCTTCAGCGGGCACACGATCTCGACGTCGAGCGCGGCTCGGCCAAGGGTGTGGCCATCACGCTCAACAACATCGGTGACGTGCACAGCAGGTTGGGCAACTTCGAGGCGGCGCTGGACTACCTGACACGCGCTCGGGCCATCAACACCGAAGACGCGCTGGACTGCATCATCGTTCTGAATATCGGGGAGTCACTGGGGTTCCTGGGCCGGTACGAGGAGGCGGAACGGTCGTTGCGCGAGGTCGAGGCCCGGTTCCTCGCCAAGGACGACCAGTACCTCGCGGCGAGTACCTACGCGACGCTCGGCCGGATCTATTTGCTGGCGGGGGAGTTGGCGAAGGCCGAAGTCGTGTTCCTGCAGGCGATCGCGATCCGGACGACGATCGGTTACCGGCCCGGTGTCGCCGCGGCGCTCGTCGAGCTGGGAGAGACGTATGTGCGGACCGGGCGGCGGGAGTCGGGGCGTGAGGCGTGGGAGCGGGCGCTGATCGTGTTCGGCGAGCTTGAGGATCAGGCGGGGACGGAGCAGGTGCGCGGGCGGTTGGAGCAGGTGGATTCGGATCCTGCGTAGTCCCGGGCGCGCGGCTGCCCTTGTCCGCGGTGCGGGTTCACAGGTGTTGCGCGGCCAATTCGGGTTCGGGCTCGGCCTCGCGCGTGGATCCGGTGCGCAGGATCCCGGCGGTCGCGGCGGCGACCACCAGGAGCAGGGCCGGGAGTAGGAACGTGTGGCCCAGCGCCGTGACGCGGGTCATCCAGCCGATCAGTGCCGGGCCGGCGAGCATGCCGAGGTAGCCGAGGCCGGCGACGCGGGAGACGTTGGTGCCGGCGGCGGCGGGGTCGGTGTGGCCGGCGGCGCTGAAGAGCTGCGGGACACAGCCGGACAGGCCGATGCCGAATATCGCCCAGCCGATGAGCGCCGACCAGATCCACGGGGATATGGCCACGATCGTCAGGCCGACGGCGCCGGTGGCCGCGCCGTAGCGCAGGACGGCCGCCGAGCCGAAGCGGGCGGAGACGCGGTCGGCCAGGAGACGGCCGATGGTCATCGTCGCGGCGTAGGTGCCGTAGGCGAACGAGGCGGTGCTGGCCGACGCGCCGAGGATGTTCTTCGCTTCGACAGCGCTCCAGTCGTTCGCTACGCCTTCGCAGAGCATGCACATCATGGCCAGGGCGGCGAGGATCCAGATGCGGCGGGGGACGGGGCGGCGCTTGGTCGTCGGCCGGGTATCCGTGGCTTGGGCTGGGTCGTGTGCCGCAGCGGTCGTCGTCGCTGTTGTCGTCGTAGCTGTCGTTGTCGCTGTCGTTGTCGCCGTCGGCAGCAGGCTCCGGGCGAAGACGAGAGCGATGACGATGCCCACGCCTCCGGCCGCGGCGAGCGTCGCGGCCGGGCTGAGCCCCGCGCTGGTCGCCTGGGCGCCGACGAGCGCGGCGATCACCCCGCCGACGGAGAAGGTGGCGTGGAAGGCGGACATGATCGGGCGGTTGTAGGCCTTCTCGACGTGGACCGCGTGGGCGTTCATGCTCACGTCCAGACAGCCGTTGCAGAAGCCGAACACCAGGAGCGCGCCGGCCAGCGTCCACGGCTCGCGGGCCAGGCCCGGCAGCACGAGTGTCGCGGCGCACAGGACACCGGCGGCCGGCACCACGACGCGGGTGCCGAGGCGGTCGGCCAGCCGTCCGGAGAGCTGCATGCCGAAGAACGCGCCGACGCCGAGCAGGACCAGCAAGCTGCCCAGGGTCGCGTGGCTGATGCCCACGCGTTTCTCGATGGCCGGGATCTGGACCAGCCACATGCCCATGAGGGTGCCGTCGAGGACGAAGTAGACGAAGGTCGCCACTCGGGCGGCTCGGAGCGCACGTTCCATGCGATCACCGTAACGAACATTTTTGATGTTTGGAAGTCGGGATTTCGAACAACTTGCTTGTTCGTTTCCCGGTGGTGTTCAATCGCAGCATGAGCAGTACAGATCGGCACCGGCTGATCGCCCAGGCCGTGGCGGACTCCGGCAGCGCGACGGTCCCGCACCTCGCCGAGCTGACCGGGGCCTCGGAGATGACCATCCGGCGCGACCTGGACGTTCTGGCCGCACAGGGTGTGCTGGAGCGGTTCCGCGGTGGGGCACGCACGTTGCTGCTGCGAGGAGAGGAGCCGCCGTGGTCGCTGCGTGTCCACGAGGGGCTTGAGGCCAAGCGCCGGATCGCGGCCGAGGTCTCGCGGCTGATCGCCGACGGCGAGACGGTCGTGGTGGACAGCGGCACCACGTGCCTGGAGGTCGCGCGGCTGCTGCACGGCCGGCCGGTCACCGTGATGCCGCTGTCGCTCCAGGCGATCCAGGCGCTCAGTGACGCCCCGGCCCCGACCGCGTTGCTGGTCCCGGGCGGCCGACCCCGTACCGGCGAAGGGGCCCTGACCGGCCCGCTCACCCTCGCCTCGCTCGCCGCGCTGCGCTTCGACACCGCGGTGCTCGGCTGCTGCGGGCTGAGCGCCGCCGAGGGGATGACCGCTTACGACCTGGACGACGCGGCGGTGAAGCACGCGATCGTGGCCTCCGCGCGGCGGATCGTCGCCGCCGCGGACGGGAGCAAGCTGGGCCGGACGGCACATGCTTACGTTGGTGCCAGCTCGCTGGTGGATCAGCTTGTCACCGATGGTTCGGCGCCCGCCGATGAGGTGGCGGCGTTGGAAGAGGCAGGGACTGTCGTCACGACTGCTTAGTGACTTGCACGGCTGCCTAGCATGGCCTGGGGGTGTGACCTATGGCGAAACGACCGTCTCCGTTGGAGAACCGGCTGGCGCGATACCAGGCGCCTCGGAAATCGAAAGTCCTGGCCTCGGTGCTCAAACCCGCCGATGCCAGTCGGAGTGTGTTCGAGGTCGCGTGGGACGTGCTGAGCAGGCAGGCGTTTCCCCTGGAAGTGACGGATGCCGCCGAGCTGGCCGAGCGTATGACTCGGTCGGAGGCGTTCGGTGCGGCGCAGGCTGCTGGATGGGTCGCGGGGGTTCTCACGGCGAGTTTCGCCTATCCGCCCGCGAAGGACGAACTCCCGGACGCGAAACTGTGCGCGCTGGACGACGACGTGGTCGCGGCACTCGGCGCGGATTCCGTCTGGCACGCCAATGCTGACGGCCACCCGCTCCCTGTCTTCAACGAGTCCGGCCGCGGTTTCGGCTGGAGCTCCATCACCCGCGCGACTTTCGATGTGGTTGTCGTGGCGCGAGGGAGCGGCCTGGATCTCGTGCTCGCTTCCTTCGACGAGGACTGAGAAACAAGGACTCAGGGACGAGGACTTAGAGACGAGGGCTTAGAGACGAGGGCTGAGATCCGTGTCGGCCGAATACCTTCTGGCCGACACGGATCCCAGTGCGGGTGGTGCGGGTGGTGCGGACGGTGCGGGTGCTCGCGGTGCGGGGTGTTCGCACTGCGGGCCCGTCAGCGGCTGCTGGCCGTGATGTCGCCGTGCGAGGTGGTCGCCTTGATGGTCAGCGCGGCGGTGGCGCCGGCGGTGTTCCGCAGGGTGTTGGTGATGCGGCCGTGGCTGGTGCCGGCGTCCAGGGTGGCGGAGGTGCCGGGGGCCGCGGTGACGGTGAGGTTGCCCATGTCGGTGCGCAGGTCGATGGCGCCGGTGGTGGCCTCGGTGATGGTGATGTCGCCCTTGCCGTTGCGGATCTGGGCCGGGCCGGCCAGGTGGGTGATGGTGATGTCGCCCATGTGGGCCTTCAGGTCGGCGCTGGCGGCCTCGTCGAGGCTGATGGTGCGGTAGCCGCCTTCGAAGGTGACGTTGCCCAGCCGGCCGGTGGTGCGCAGTTCGGCGGCGCCGGCCTTGCCCTGGATGCGGGAGCCGGTCGGCAGCTCGATGGTCACCCGCAGGGCGCCGGTGCTGCCCAGGACGCGGTTGCCCTCCGGGCTCGCGATGCGCAGGACGCCGTCCTGGTAGCCGATCTCGGTCTGGGCGGCGGCCTTCACGTCCCGCTTCTTCGAGGCGTCGGCCGGCAGAACCTGGACGACGGTGTCTGTGCGGTCGGTGGCGATCAGCTGGACGGTGCCCGCCGGGATGTCCATGGTGACGAAGACCGGGCTCGGGGTGTCGAACTTCTGCATGACGGCTCCTTGACGGTGTTTCCTCGGCGGCCGGTCCGGCTCGCCCTCATGCAGCTACTGTCGCGGCCCGGCCTGACGTGGCCCTGACGTCGTCCTGACACGGCTGCTGACACCCGTCGGCGCCCTGCTGACACTCGCGCCGGCCTCCTGCTGACCCCTGCTGGCCTCTGCTGGCGCCAAGGCCGGCGTTGCGCCTGGAGCTCAAGACAGGCCCGGAAACCCTGTGGCTACCAGCGATTCCAGTGCAGGACCTCGGACACCGGCTGCCGCGGCGCGGGCTTGAAACCGTCGCCGGTGTAGTACGCGGTCGGGAGCAGGACCGACTGGTAGACGTCGTCGGGGAGGTCCAGGATTTCGGCGACCTCGGACTCGTAGGTGAGGTGCAGAGTGGTCCACGCGGTGCCCAGGCCCCGGTCCCGGGCGGCCAGGCAGAAGCTCCAGGCCGCGGGCAGAAGCGAGCCCCACAGACCGCCCTGGTTCCCGCTCGGCAACCGGCCGCCGGCCACCTTCAGACACGGCAGCACCAGGACCGGCACGTCACCCATCCGATCGGCCAGGTAGGCGACGCTGTCGTGCACCCGCTGCTGGACCTTGCTGCGCTCGGGGTCGTCCGCGAAGAGCTTGCCGGCCGCGCCCTGCGATTCCAGATACGCCTCGCACGCCTTCTTGTAGACCGCGCCGATCGCCGCCCGCTGATCCGGGTCGGTGACGACCAGCCACTGCCAGGTCTGCCGGTTCGAGCCGCTGGGGGCTTGCAAAGCGATGCGCACACAGTCTTCGATCAGTTCCCGGGGTACCGGACGCTCCAGATCCAGGCGCCGGCGGACGGTGCGGGTCGTGGTCAGCAGCTCGTCGGGGGTCATGGGTCCTGCCTTTCGCCGAGGGGTCGGGACAAGTCTTTCTCACGAACGCGGCGGCTGCAGATCGGGTCCCAGATCGGGTCCCAGATCGGATCCAGACCGGATGCAACCGTGCGAGTGGGCCCGCGCGTACAGCGCACGAAACATCGGCGAGCGAGGGGATGGGCATGACGGGGAGACGATCGGTGTCGGCCGTCACGGATTTCGACCAGGTCTACGCGACGACCGCGCCGCGTCTGGTCGGCCAGCTCTATCTGATGATCGGTGACCTGGCCGAGGCGCAGGACTGTGTCCAGGAGGCATTCGCGCGGGCGTGGCTGCGCTGGGACTCGCTGACCGACGGCCGCGGCGATCCGGTCGGCTGGGTGAAGACCACGGCCTACCGGCTGGCGATCTCGCACTGGCGGCACTGGAAGGCCGGGGTCAAGGCGCTGCGCAAGCACGGTGTGCCGCCGGACACCCCGGCGCCGTCGCCGGACGCCGTCGCCCTGCGCGACGCCCTGGCCCAGCTGCCCAAGGCCCAGCGGGTGGCGTTGGTGCTGCACCACCTGAACGACATGCGGGTGGAGGACGTGGCCCGGGAGCTCCGGGTCCCGCCGGGCACCGTCAAAGCCCGGCTGTCGCGGGGCCGCGCCGCGCTCGCCGTCCTGCTCGCCGACTGGCACACGGACGTTCTGGCAACGGAGGAGTTCCATGCGTGACGAGGATGTATTCGACGAGGCGGTGCGCACCGAGGACTGGACGCACCTGGCCGGCAGCGCCGCCGACGCGCGCGCCAAGAGCGTGCGGCTGAGGCGGACCCGCTACGCCGGGATCGCCGGCGCCACGACCGCGGTCGCCGTGGTGGCGGCGGTGGTCGCGGGCTCGCTCGGGGCCGGAGCCGCCGGCGGCCGGGCGATCTCGGCTACGCCGGGCGGTGCGCAGCCAGTGAAGGCCGCGACTTCGCCGAAGGCCGCGGCGCCTTCGTCGTCGGAATCGCCGGCGGCCCCGGCGAAGGGCACCATGGGCGCCCTGTTCGAGCAGTGGAAGAGCTGCCCGGACTCGGAGCTGACCGCGGTGAACGCCCTCCCGCAGGATCCGCCGCACCTGCAGCAGGCCTGGCGCGACGCGTGCCACCGCGACGTCGCGACGCTGTCCGCGCTGCTCCCCGACTATGACGTGACGCCAGCCGTGGCGAGTATCGGCACGCCCTCCTCCGTCGCCAGTGAGAGCATCAACCCGACGTCATTCAACGACCCGAGTTTCGTCATCCCGCCTGGTTACACGCCGCACATGGGGCCGAGCACGTATCGCATCGCCGACAAGAACGGCGCAGCCACCGAGGTGGTGATCCGCGCCTACAACCAGAACGACAACACCAAGCCGGCCAACGGCGAACAGGTCACCCTGCCCAATGGCTTGCAGGGCGTGCTGGTTCTCAACGACAACCCGGCGCACGGGCAGCTCGGGTACGAGATCTACATCCTGGACAAGGGCCACACGTTCTACATGTTCGTCATGGGCCCGGGCAAGCCGAACTTCGACTTCAAGGCCCTGGCCACGAGTCCGCAGTTCGCGGACATGGCGGCTAAGGCGCTGGCCGAACCGGAGAGCTGAGCTGCGGTTCGCCAATGGATCGCGACGATCCGCGCCGGCCCCTCGTACCGAGGCCGGCGCGGATCTCGTGGTTCGGAAGGCGGTTCGAAGACGGCCAATCCCGGTCCCGTTACCGCGGGACAGCGATGGTGCGCCCCTCGGCCGCCGAGCGCCGGGCGAGTTCCAGGATGGTGAGCGTGTTCACGGCGTCGCGGGGATCGACCGGGGCGGGCTTGCCTTCGCGCAATGCTGTGACGACGCCGGTGTAGAAGGCGGGATAGTCGCCGGGCAGCGAGGGATACGGCCGCGCCTCGTCGGTCGGGCCGAGCAGTCCCCACTCGCTCTCGGCCGGCTCGCCCCAGCCGGGGCCGGGACGCCGGCCGGCGCGCAGGGCGGCCTCCTGCGGGTCCAGGCCGCGGACCGTATAAGCACTCTGATCCCCGAGGACGCGGAGGCGCGGGCCGGGCTGCGCGGCCACGGCGCTCATCCACAGCTGCGAGTGCACGCCGCAGGTGTGGGTCAGGGCGATGAACGAGTCGTCGTCGACGACCGCACCGGCGCGGCGCGCGTTGACCTCGGCGTAGACGTGCGCGGCCGGGCCGAACAGATGCAGGGCCTGGTCGACCAGGTGGCTGCCGAGGTCGTTGAGGACGCCGCCGGCCTTGGCCGGGTCTGCCGACTCGCGCCAGCCGGTGGCGATCTGCGGACGCCAGCGCTCGAACCGGGACTCGTAGCGGTGGACCGTGCCGAGGGCGCCGTCGGCGATCAGGTGCTGCGCGGTGCGGAAATCGCTGTCCCAACGGCGGTTCTGGAACACGGTGAGCATCAGGCCGCGCCGGTCGGCGAGCTCGACCAGTGCCCGGGCCTCGTCGGCGGTCGGCGCCAACGGCTTGTCGACGACGACCGGAAGGCCCGCTTCCAGGGCGGCGCGGGCGGCCGGGCTGTGGGTGTCGTTGGGGGTGGCGATGACGATCAGGTCCAGGTGCTCGGCGTCGGCCAGCAACTGCTCGGTGCTGTCGACGGCGCGCGCCTCGGGGTGTTCGCTGCTCAACTGGGCACGCCGCTCCGGGTCGGCGGTGACCACGTTCCGCAGCCGCAGGCCCGGGGTGGTGGCGATGAGAGGGGCGTGGAAGGCGCGACCGGCCAGGCCGTAGCCGATCAGGCCGACGCGCAGCGGGTTCTGGGGAGCGCTCATAGGCCGAGTTAAGCAACACTGTTGGCAAAGCGCAAAACGGTGTCCCACAATGGGACGCATGGAACGACGACCGGCCGGAGCCAACCTCGCGGGGCTGCGCGACCACAACGCCGCCTTGGTGCTGGGCCTGCTGCGCGCCTCCGCCGAGGGCGGCAGCCGGGTGCAGCTCGCGGCCCAGACCGGGCTGACACCGCAGGCGGTCAGCAAGATCGTCGGCCGGTTGCTGGCCGACGGCCTGGTCGTCGAGGCCGGACGCGGTGAGTCGACCGGCGGGAAGCCGCGCACCCTGCTCGCCTTGCGGCCGGAAGCCGGCTGCGCTGTCGGCATCGAGTTGGACCGCCGGCGCTCCACGATCCTGGTGCTGGACCTGGCCGGGACGACGCTGCGCCGCCGGTCGGTGGACATCGGGTTGGCCTCCGGCGAACCCGAGCGGGTGGTCGGCGCGCTCGCGAAGCGAGTGAGCCAGGCCGTGCGGGCGGCCCCGGACGGCGCGAAGGTCCTCGGCGTGGGCGTCGGGTGCCGCGGGCCGCTGGACTACGAGACCGGGACGCTGCATCGGCCGGCCGGACTGCCCGCGTGGGACGGGTTCCCGCTGCGCGGCCTGCTGGAGGAGTCGCTGGACGTGCCGAACGTCCTGCTCGACAAGGACACCAACGTCGCGGCGCTCGCGGCGCCCGCCGCGGTGTCGGGCAGCACGGCGTACCTGCATCTCGCCGACGGCCTCGGCGCCGGACTGCTGTTGAACGGCGCTGTCCACCGGGGAGCCAGGACCAACGCCGGCGAGTTCGGGCACCAGGTGCTTCAGCCGGACGGCCCGCAGTGCACGTGCGGCGCGCGCGGCTGCCTGGAAGCGCTGTGCATGGCGGCGCTCGCGGACGACGACCCGCAGACCGCGGCGCGCTGGCTCGGCGTAGGTGCCGCCAATCTCGTCCGGTTGCTCGACATCGACCGGATTCTCCTTGGCGGGCATCAGATCTTCGCTTCGCCCGACGTGTATCCGCGCGCGGTCGCCGATCAGATCGCCGAGCACCTGCCCGAGCCCGAGTGGCAGTCCGTGCGGGTCTCGCTGACGCCGGCCGGGGCCTCGGCGGTGGCGGTCGGTGCGGCGCAGCTGGTCATCGACTCCGCGCTGGGCGGCATATGAGTCAGCCCCCTGTCGGCATGACAGAGGGCTGATCAACGGCGGGCATCGTCAGTGGACCACGTCGAAGACGTTCTTCTGGATGCCGTTGCTGTAGGCGGCGCTCTCGACCAGCTTCAGCTTCTGCTTGTCCTTGTCCGTGGTGCTGAACAGGCGCTTGCCGGCGCCGAGCAGAACCGGGAAGACCAGCAGGTGGTAGCGGTCGATCAGGCTCGCGTCGGACAGGGCCTGGTTCAGGGTGGCGCTGCCGTGGACGATGATCGGGCCGCCCTCGGTCTGCTTCAGCGCGGCGACCTCGTCCAGCGAGCGCAGGATCGTGGTCGGGCCCCAGTCGGTGACCAGGTCCGCGTCGGCGAGCGTGGTCGAGACGACGTACTTCGGCAGGTCCTTGTACGTCGCGAACTCCTTCATCCCCGGCCACACCGGGCTGAACGCCTCGTAGCTGACCCGGCCCAGCAGGACCGCGCCGGACTCCTCCTGCTCGGTGCCCTTGATGTCGTAGGCCTCGGGGACGAACTCGATGTCCCGGAAGGTCCAGCCGGAGTTGCGGTAGCCGGGCTCGCCGCCGGGGCCTTCGACGACGCCGTCGAGCGAGATGAACGCGGAGGTGATGAGGGTGCGCATGACAGTCTCCTTAGATGACTCTTCGCGGTGGGTGTTGGTGGCTGTTGGCCGCTTGATGTCGTCAGTTGATGTCGCTGGCTGATGTCGCTGGCTGATGTCGTCAGCCGATGGTGCTGGTCAGCCACTGTTGCCAGGACTGTTCGGACGTGGCCGTCTCGGCGGCCGGCGCGAAGAGGTGGTGGAACATCAGCGCCAGGCCCGAGCCGTGGTGGAAGGTGTAGAGCGCGTCGGCGGTGCGGATCCCGAAGCGCTCGCCGTCGGCCCAGGTGACCTCGCCGTCGATCAGCGCGAGCGCGCCGGGTCCGCCGTTCGCGCGGGCGCCGACGGCGATCGGGGCCGTCAGCGACAGGGCTTCGGCGAGCAGCGCCTGCACGTCGGCGGGCGAGCGGTCGCCGGCCGGTGCCATACCGAAGACCGGGACGGCGGCGCGGCCGGGGAAGTGCGTCAGGTACTCACGCAGGGTATTGAGATGGAACGGCCAACCGCGGCGCAGGGCGTCGTACTCGTTCTCCCAGTCGTCGCCGAGCAGGCCGCTGTGCACGACGCGCAGCACCGTGCTGCCGCCCTCGCGGGCCTCGATCAGGTACTCGAAGGCCATGAACCGGCCGTCGGGGCCCGGGGAGCTGCGGCTGGCGAACCGCTTGTCCGGGTCGTAGGCGGTGATCAGGGCCTGCTCCCGGTGGCCGCCGGTGTCCATGGCGACCGATCCGCCTTCGCGGGCCTCGATCTCGTTGCGGCCCATGAACCAGGAGTCGACCCCGGGGCCGGTGGCGATGGCCGCCCAGACCTGTTCGGGGGTGGCCGGCAGTGTGGTCTCTAGTTCGATCTCGAAGGGGTGCGTCATCGCGGATCCTCCTGTTCGGCAACAGAATCGGGCAGCGGGGCCGGGTCGGCAGCCGGCCCTGGCCCGTGCGGGTTGCCCGGAGCGTGCGGGTCGCTCGGGTCGCCGGGGTCGCGCGGGTCGCCCAGGCCGTGCGGGTCGCCCGGGTCGTCCGGGCGGGCCGTCGGGATCGGGTGCAGCCCGACGACCAGCCGGTGCTCCCGGCCGCCGGTGGCGTTCTCGTCGTGGTAGCGGCTGACCAACGTGGTCACCGCCCGGGTCAGTTCGTCGGCGAACGCCGCCCGGTCGGCCGCGGAGGCGAAGCGGATCTTGGCGTCCATCGCGAACGTGGTGACCGGCTTCCCGGCCCGGGCCGAGCCGGTGAGCAGCGCGCCGACCTCCTGGATCAGGCGCGAGCCCAGGGCCAGCAGCCATCGTGCGGACAGCCGGTCGGGCGCGCGGTCCGGGTCCGGGCTGACCGCGGCCAGCGTGACCGGCGAGATCACGTAGGAGGCGGCGGTCGCGCTGTAGACCCGCTCGGTGACGTTGCCCTTGCGGCGTTCCTCGACGAGCTCGACCAGGCCGTGCCGTTCGAGCTCCTTCAGGTGGTAGTTGACCTTCTGGCGGGGCAGCCCGAGCCGGGCCGCCAGCATGGCGGCCGAGCCGGGCTCGGACAGGGCGGCGAGGATCCGGGACCGGATGGGGTCCAGGGAAGCCTCGGCCGCTGCGGGCTCCTCGATCACGGTGACGTCGAGCATGCTTCCAGCATCCGGCCGAAAGTAAATCCTGTCAAGACAAGAAAATTTGTCGGTGTGCTGCGCCGCGACGAGACGCGCTCCGTGAACGGTGTGCGACGTATGCGCGATTGTGAGTGACCATGGCCGCGGACGATTGACTCGATGGTCGAAAAGCTCGGCATCGGCCGCGCCCGCCCGCCAAGATGCTGGGCATGACTAGACGGCTAGCCATCCTGATAGCAGGGCTCTTCGCCGCCCTCGCCACCCTCTCCGGGTGTGCCAAGCACACACCCGTGTCCTACGCCCCGGCCGCCTACGGTATGCAGGTCGGCAGTGTGTACGAGTGCTACTACGTGGACAACCCGGCCGAAGTCCAGACCCTGATCGCGCGTGGCCTGTGCCCGGTGGGGTCGGTCCCGACCCGTATGCCGCAGTCGTGGCTCAACCAGTACTTCGCGTACTACGACTCCCCGGCTTACTACAACACCTACGTGCCCGTCTCGTACCGCGGCAACTACATCGGCACCTACCACTCCTACTATCTGGTGCACACCAACGACATCAGGGCGGCGGCCGCGGCGGCGACCTGGAAGGGCTCCAACGGCAAGACCGTGTCCGGTACGCAGGTGGACACGGCGAAGATGAAGTTCTCGACCGGGTCCGGGTCGAACTCGTCGATGGGCGGCGGCTCTCTGCGCGGCGGATCCAGCGGGGGATCCGTCAGCGGGGGCTCGGGGTCGTCGGGCGGTTCGGTGAGCGGGGGTTCGGTGAGCGGCGGGTCGGGGTCGTCGGGCGGTTCGTCCGGCGGAGACGGCGAGGAGTCCTCGGGCGGTTCGTCCGGCGGGTCCGGCAGCCACTCGACGTCCGGGTCCAGCGGCGGCAAGTCGCATTCGGGCGGCACCAGCGGCGGTTCGTTGCGCGGAGGCAGGAAATGATGCGGGATTTCTCGGTGTACGGCTACTGGCCGCACTCGATGGAGCGGTGGGGCGAGGTCTTCCGGGCCACGTCGGCGCGCGCGGCTGAGGATCTGGCCCAGATGTACGCGCGGGAGCGGGGTGCCGCGCTGCGGGTGGCCGGGGTGTTCGAGGGCGTCGTCGCCTCGGTCGACCGGTACACGCTGTTCGTCGACCCGAGGGACGTGCGCAACCTCGACGCCGAAGGGCTCGACCCCGACGTGCCGGGGCTGCGGAACGATCCGTGGACGGTGCTCGGCCTGATCGAGTCCGAGCGCGACCGCCGGTGGAACGAGCACACCGGCGGGCAGCGGTTCTGCGACCACGTGCTCGCCGACTCGCCGCTGTCCGCGGAGGACGTCACCGAGGACAAGGCGCGGAGCGAAGGGGGACGGCTGCTGGTGTGCGCGGTGTTCGACGGGACGCGGCAGCGGGCGGACGCGTTGTATGCGAAGTTCGCCGACCCGGACGTGCAGGTTGCCTGAGATACCAGGGCTCTTACGCGCCGGCGCTCGGTGGGCGAGGGCCGGTGCGTGAGGGGGTCGGTGTGTAAGAGGGCCGGTGCGTGAGGGGGTCGGTGTGCGAGAGGGCCGGGAGGTACGGTGGCGCCATGTCCTTCGTGATGAGCAACGGCGCCCGGCTCGCCTATGACGAGGCGGGCGTGGCGGGCAAGGCGGGCGTGGCGGGCGAGGCAGGCAAGGCAGACGGTTTCCCGACGGTCGTCCTGACGCACGGCGGGCTGGGCGACCGGCGCATGTGGGACCACCAGTTCCAGGCTTTGGCGCGGCGGGGCCGGGTGGTCCGCTACGACATGCGCGGTGCGGGCGAGTCCCAGGACGCCGACGGGGAGTTCTCGCGATCGGAGGACCTGCTGGGGCTGCTGGACGCGCTGGACATCGAGCAGGCCGTTCTCGTCGGCAACTCCATCGGCGGCGCGTACTCCATCGAGGCCGCGCTCTCGGCGCCCGAGCGCGTGCGCGGGCTGGCCCTGATCTGCTCGGGGCTGACCGAGTACGACTGGCCCGAGGAGATGACCGCCGAGATCGGACACCTCGTCGAGGAAGCCGTCCCGGCCGAGCGGATGGCGCGATATTGGCAGCGGACGGCGGAGTACGTCGATCCGGCCGACGTCCGAGCGATCGCCGAGGTCAACGTCCGCTACATGGTCGCCGGGCCGAAGCGCGACCTGGACGATCTGGCGCCGGAGGTGCGGGCACTGGCGATGCGGATGTGCCAGGACAACTTCCAACGGGAGTGGAGTGTTCCGCAGTACCAGGAACGCTTTCAGCAGCCACCGATCATCGACCGGCTGCGCGAGCTCGCCATGCCGACGCTGATCGTGAACGGCAGGTATGACCCTTCGCCCATCCAGGAGATCGCCGATCTGCTGGCGGTGCGGATTCCCCGGGCCCGGCGCATCGATCTGGACGCCGGGCACCTGCCTTCGATCGAGCTGCCCGAGGAGACGACCGAGGCGCTGCTGGAGTTCGTCGCCGGGATTTCGTAGGGGGCCGGGCCGGGCCGCGCGACGCGGCAGGCGACGCGACCGGGCCGGGCCGCGCGACACACCACGGTCGGGTGACGTTCCCGGAGGCCGGGCACCGGAGCCGATATTCATGGCTCATGATCAACAACCGTGTAAGGTCCCTGTCGGGGGTCGCCGTCCTGGCGCTGTCCCTCGCAGTCACATTCGTTCCGTCGGCGGCGAGCCAGGCGCGCGCCGCCGACACCGTCGCGGCCAGCTGTCCGGTTCCCGCCGACCACCTGTATGACGCCACCGAGCGCAACGTGGAGCTGGAGCGGATCGCCCCGGTGCCGTCCTGGCGTTCCAACTGCGACGAGCTCTTCCGGTCCGACGGCCGCGGGCCGGATGTCGTCTTCGCCGAGGGCTTCCAGGCCAGGGACGTCGCGGACGGGCAGTACGACCTGGCGGCGTATGTGGCCGACAACCAGCCCTCGCCGTTCGTCAGCACCAGTTACGACCACGACCTGTACAAGAAGTGGAAGTCCGGCTGGAACTACTACGTGGACGCCCCCGGCGGCATCGACGTGAACGCCACCATCGGATACCAGCACAAGTACGCCTTGCAGATGGAGGTCGCGTTCCCCGGCGGGATCCAGAGCAAGTTCATCGTCGGGGTCTGCCCGGTCGACCGGGCGACCAAGACCGAGATCATCGCCGGCTGCGAGCGTAATCCGAACTACATTCCGTGGCGCGGGGTCGCGGCTGCTTTCCCTGTGTAGAGGCGTTGCTGGGCCGCGAGGTGCTCTCGGCGCCCGGCGGCCCAGCCGTTTTCGTTGCCTAGTAACGCTGGGGCGGGATTTGCCGGGGGTCCGGCTGCGGGCCGGGTTGCCAGCCTTGCTGCGGGCTCTGCTGCTGGACCGCGAGGATCTCGGCGATCTGCGTGCTCTGCTTCGTGGCCATCATGGTGGCGACCATCGAGCCGTCGGTGAAGTGCAGTTCGGCACGCGGCGTGCGTCCGTGTAGGGCGGCGTCCTTTGTGCCTTCGGTGCGCACACCGGCGATCAGGGTGCGCTCCACGCCGTAGACCAGCCGCATGGCCGACCCGCCGGCGCGCCCGGCGCGGAAGATGAGGTAGCGGCGGTCGGTGAGTACGCCCCAGGCTCCGGGGCCGTAGTCCTGGCGCGTGGCGCGGGCGTAGCGGATGAACCACCCGGCCTGACTCTCCCACCCGCCGATGAAGACGGGCCCGGCGAGCTTCCGATCGAGCGCCTCGCGTCCCCTCTCGGCGATGCGCTCCGAGGCGGCGTCCAACGGATTGAACGCCCACTTGAACCCGCGGCCCACCTTCTTATCCGCCCGATCGATGCCCCCGAGCACCCGATGCTGACCCTCGACCGCGATCATCAGCTCGCGCGGGGTCTCGGGGATGGTGTCGTCGAGCTTGAGGATGAAGCCGTAATAGACCCGCTCGCCCGGCTCCAGGAACGGCGCGGCGCCTTGCGCGAGCCGATCGCGCGGCGCCGCGAGGTTCGGGGGCGGGGGGAAGCTCGCGGG
>NZ_JAAFYZ010000089.1 GCF_018274385.1 Catenulispora pinistramenti
GGTTCGGGGTGTGGTGGGGCTGGGGCGCGGGCTACGAAGAGCTGCGGCGCGGGTTAGGCCCGGGGCTGGGTCGTGGGCTACTGGCGAGTAGGGGCCCGGTGGCCTGGGCGGTTCTTACCGGGTCGAGAGCTTGGGGGCGGCTCGGCTGGTCGGCCGGGCCGCTTTCGGCAGTCGCCGGTCGGCCGGAAAGCAGATGCGGCGGTTGTCGGCTTCGTGTGTGATCTAGGCATGGCGATTGTGTTGGGCAAGCCGGACGTCCGGGGTCTGAGCGCGGCGGCGGGCGCGCTGCGGGAGTGGCAGCAGGAGGGTGCGCCGATGCAGCTGCATCCGGGCGACCTGGGCTGGTTCTGGCGCTTCGGGGCGGAGACGACGGCCGCAGCGGTGCGCACGTGGAGTCGGGACGGCCGGATCCTCGCGGTCGGGCTGATCGACGGCCCGGGGCTGCTGCGGATGACGATCGCCCCGGACGCCCGGGGCGACGAGGGGCTGGCGCGGCAGGTGGTCGCGGACGTCGGCGACGCGGAGCGCGACGTGCTGACGCCGGGCAAGGCGTATATCGAGGCGCCGATGGACGCGGTGATTCAGGACGTGTTGGCTGAAGAGGGCTGGGTCGAGGATGAGCCGTGGACTCAACTGCGGCGTGACCTCGCCGAGCCGGGGCGGAGGCGGACAGCAGGAGCGGATGTCGGCGCGGGGCTACGGTTCGAGGTGGTCGGGCCGGAGCTGGCGGGCGTGCGGGCAGCGGTGCAGCGCGCGGCATTCGACAACTCGACGTTCTCCGAAGAACGCTGGCATGTGATGGCCGCAGGAGAGCTCTACGCCGACGCCCGCTGCCTGGTCGCCTACGACGAGCAGGACCAGGCGGTCGCGGCGGTGACGGTCTGGTCGGCCGGTCCCGGCAAGCCCGGACTGCTGGAGCCGATGGGCGTGCATCGCGACCATCGCGGACGCGGATACGGGACGGCGATCACGGTCGCGGCGGCGGATGCGCTGCGGGGACTGGGAGCGTCGAGCGCGGTCGTGGGGACGCCGACGTCGAACGTCGGCGCCGTCGCGACCTACAAGGCCGCCGGGTTCACGGTGATGGCCGAGGTCCGGGACATGCGGCGGGACGCTTAGCCGAGCCGATCGGCAGTGCCGTCGAAGGGCCCAGCCGCGAGTCGGCTCGAAGACTTCGCCACACGCGGTAGGGCTCGGGCAGACACCGCGCACAGGGGCGGTACCCGGCGGCGATCGCCGTGGCCTCGTCGGCGAAGAAGATCCGGTGCCGCGTGTAGTGCCCCTCGGCGATGTGGCGGAGCGCCGAGGGACAGTCGAGACGCCCGTAGATGCGGAGCCGTCGGTGCCCGCCGAGTGTGCCGGGGGTCGGGCTCTCGTAGGGGCGGGCGTCGGGGCCGAGTAGCGTCCAGGTCATGCCGTGTCGTCATCCCGTGTCGTCATCCAGCGTCGTCAGGCTGCGTCATGGAACACCAGGCCGAGGGCGTGGCGGCGGCCCGAGCGCACGGTACTGACACCGTGCCGTACCGGGCCGGTGGACCAGCCGCGCGAGGAGCGGACCGGGCGGTCGCGGGTGGTGAAGATCAGGGCGTGGCCTTGGGGGAGCGGGGTGGCGGTGCCGCGGGATTGGGCGCGGGGGCGTTGTTCCACCAGGAGGAATTCGCCTCCCGTGTAGTCGGTGCCGTACGCGTCCAGCCCGATGACGGCCTGGAGCGGGAAGAGCATGTCGCCGAACACGTCACGGTGCACGGCGTTCCAGTCCCCGGGGCCGTAGCGGAGCAGGATCTGTGCCGAGCGGGCCTGGCCGGCGGCGTGGCACTGCTCCAGCCACTCGTCCAGGTCGTCGGGCCAGGGCGCCGGCCGGTTCAGGCGCGCGGCCCAGTCGCGGGCGATGGGCAGCAAGTGCGGCCACAGTGCGCGGCGCAGGGTGTCCACGACCTCGGGCAGGTCATGGGTGAAGTAGCGGTACTGCCCGGAGCCGAAGCGGTGCCGTGCCATGTCCACGGTTGTGCGGAACAGCTCGGGACGGTCGTAGAGGGCTGTGATGTCGCGGCACTGTTCGGGCGTGAGGAGCTGCGGCGTCGGGGCACAGCCGATGGAGTCGAGCTCGGCGGCGATCGCGGGCCAGTCGGCGGCGGTGAGGGGGGAGTGGGCTTCCAGGGTGGTGCTGGGCATGGTGGCTCCTATCCGATATCCAACGAGCGGTGAAACAGGCCTGCGGCGGTTCAGACCAGCGACCGTCAGACCAGCGACCGTCAGACCAGCAGCGGCGCGATGGCGCCTTCGAGCGCGAGCAGCCACTGCTTGTTCTCAACGCCCCCGGCGTAGCCACGCATCGACCCGTCAGCGCCGATGACCCGATGGCACGGCCGCACGATCAGCAGCGGATTCGCCCCGACCGCCGCGCCCAGCGCCTGGACCCGGTCGCGGGGCAGGCCGAGCTGCTTGGCGAGGGCGCCGTAGGTGGTGGTCGTGCCATGTGGGATCGTGTCGATCGCCGCCCATACGCTGCGCTGGAAGTCGCTCCCGGTGGCGGTGTCTTCGAGGTGTTCCAGGTATTCGAGGTCGAATTCGCTACGGGTCCCGGCGAAGTACTCCCGGAGCTGTCGGCTGACGTCGCTGAACGCCTCGGCGTCGGCGGTCCAACCGTCACGGATCTTCGGCGCGGATCGCTGACCGGCCATCGACAGGGACGCCAGGCGCCTGCCGCCGTCCGCGTCCTTCGCGCCGACCAGCAACAACGGCCCGACTGGGCTTTCGATTTCGGTGTAGATGTTCACCTATCCAGTCTGAGCCGCTGCGCCTTTCGACACTGGCGGGATTCGGACCTGGAGTCGGACCCGGAGCAGGTCTTCGAGCGCCTTCACTGACGTCTCGACCGGCTCGTGCCGGGTATCGATGCGGAGGTCCGGCGCTTTCGGGACCTCGTAAGGGTCGTCGACTCCGGTGAGGCCGCTGAGCTCGCCGGCGGCGTGGCGTCTGTAGAGACCCTTCACATCGCGTCGCACGCAGACCTCGATCGGCGTCGCGACATGGATCTCCAGGTACGGGATCCCGGCTGCGACGTGCAGGCGCCGCACATCGGCACGCGAGTCGGCGTAAGGCGCTATCACCGCGACCAGCACGATCGCCCCCTCGCGCGCCAGCTCCGCCGCGAGTGCCCCGACCCGCCGCACGTTCTCCTCCCGATCAGCGCGGCCGAAGCCGAGGTCCGCCGACACCGTGCGGCGCAGCTCGTCGCCGTCCAGCACCTCAACGCGGCGGCCCTGCTCGCCCCGCAGGCGCGCGGCGAGCGCCGCGGCGAGCGTGCTCTTGCCGGCGCTGGGCAGGCCGGTCAGCCACATCGTCGCGCCGGGCGGGATGTCCGTGCTGATCACCGGGTGAGTCTACGGCGCGGCCGGGCGGTAATTCCGATGAGCGGTCGGCGGGCGGCTGCTACGTTCGCCGGATGCGCATCCTGATAATCGGAGGCTCGGGGTACGTCGGTACCCTGATGACCCCCTTGCTCGCCGAGCAGCACGAGGTCCGGGTCCTGGACCCGGTGCCGCCGCGGGGAGACCACGACCACGTCGTCGGCAGCGCGGCGGACCCGGAGGCGCTGGCCACGGCGCTGGACGGGATGGACGCGGTGGTGCACGGCGCGATGGGCAACCTCTCGCAGACGGACTGGCCGGCGCCGGACACGGCCAGCGCGTTCGAGGTGAACGTGGCGTCGGTGTACGCGACGCTGCAGGCCGCGCACGCCGCCAGCGTCTCGCGCGCGGTGGTGATCGGGAGCCTGTCGGTGTTCAGCAACGAGCCGGTGCGGCTGGTCGAGCGCGACATCGACGAGGGCAGCGAGCCGGACGCCACGAACGTCTACGGCGTGACCAAGCGTCTCGGCGAGCAGGTGGCGCGCATCGCCGCACAGGAACACGGGATGACGGTCACCGTCCTGCGGTTGGCCTTCCCGACCCCGGACGACCTCTGGCCGCTCTGGGCCCTGCCGGTCAAGGACGAGCCGGTCCAGGTCCGCCGCGACGACGGCACCCCGGTCCCCGCCCTCGCCGCCTCGGACCTGGCCGCCGCCGTGTCCGCCGCCCTCACCCGCGACACCGGCGACTACGACGTGTTCCACATCGTCGGCGCCGACGACTCCGGCGACGGCAGGTGGAGCACGGCGAAGGCGCGGGACGTGCTGGGGTGGACCGCTCGGCGGCGGTGAGGGGTCCGCTGGGCCGACCGGCCTTGCTCGCCGCACCGAAACCAACTCGCCGCACCAAAACCGAAGAGCCCCGCCCGAACGCCTGGAAACCGCCAAGCGTCCGAGCGGGGCCGGTGAAACCAGCGGGACCGTACGGCCGGGGCCCTGAATCAGACCCCTACCGCACTCCCAGCCTCTTTACCGGTGCAGGTCGAACCGGTCCAGCTCCAGCACCTTGCCGAACGCCGCCGCGAACTCCTTCGCGAACTTCTCCTTCGCGTCGTCGCCGCCGTACACCTCGGCCAGCGCGCGCAGCTCGGAGTTCGAGCCGAACACCAGGTCGGCACGGGTACCGGTCCACTTCAGGGCGCCGGAGGCGTCGCGGCCCTCGAAGGTGGTGGAGTCGGCGTCGGCCGGCGTCCAGGCGGTGTCCAGGTCCAGCAGGTTGACGAAGAAGTCGTTCGTCAGGACGCCGGGGGTGGCGGTGAACACCCCGGCGGTGCCGCCGCCGTGGTTGGCGCCGAGCACCCGCAGGCCGCCGACCAGGACGGTCATCTCCGGGGCCGACAGGTTCAGCAGGTTCGCCTTGTCCAGCAGCAGGTACTCCGCCGGGAGCGCGGCGTCCTTGCCCTGCCAGTTGCGGAAGCCGTCGGCGCGCGGCTCCAGGTAGGCGATCGACTCCACGTCGGTCTGCTCCTGGGTGGCGTCGGTGCGGCCCGGGTGGAAGGGCACGGTCACGTCGAAGCCGGCGTCCTTGGCCGCCTTCTCCACGCCCGCGGCGCCGGCCAGGGCGATCACGTCGGCCAGCGAGACCTTCTTGCCGCCGGCGGCGCCGCCGTTGAACGCCGAGACGACGCCCTCCAGCTTGCTGAGCACCGGGGCCAGCTTCTCCGGCTCGTTGACCTCCCAGCCGTTCTGCGGCTCCAGCCGGATCCGGGCGCCGTTCACGCCGCCGCGCTTGTCGCTGCCGCGGAACGAGGCCGCGGCGGCCCAGGCGGTGGTGACCAGCTGCTGCACGGTCAGGCCGGTGGCCAGGATGCTCGCCTTCAGGGCGGTGGCGTCGGCGGCGTCGATCAGCGGGTGGTCGACGGCCGGGACCGGGTCCTGCCAGATCAGGCGCTCGCTGGGGACCTCCGGGCCCAGGTAGCGGGCGATCGGGCCCATGTCGCGGTGGGTCAGCTTGTACCAGGCGCGGGCGAAGGCGTCGGCCAGGGCCTGCGGGTCGTCCTTGAACCGGCGCGAGATCGGCTCGTAGATCGGGTCCATGCGCAGCGACAGGTCGGTCGTGAGCATCGTCGGCTGGTGCTTCTTGGCGCCGTCGAACGCGTCCGGGACGGTGCCGGCGCCGCCGTCGTTCTTCGGCCGCCACTGGTTGGCGCCGGCCGGGCTCTTGAACAGCTCCCACTCGTAGCCGAACAGGATCTCGAAGAAGCTGTTGTCCCAGGCGGTCGGGGTGTTGGTCCAGATGCCCTCCAGGCCCGAGGTGATGGCGTCGGCGCCGACCCCGGTCCCGTAGCTGCTCTTCCAGCCCAGGCCGGCCTGCTCCAGCGGGGCGGCCTCCGGGTCCGCGCCGACGTTGTCGGCCGGGCCGGCGCCGTGCGTCTTGCCGAAGGTGTGGCCGCCGGCGATCAGCGCGACGGTCTCCTCGTCGTTCATCGCCATCCGGCCGAAGGTCTCGCGGATGTCGCGGGCGGCGGCGACCGGGTCCGGGTTGCCGTTCGGGCCCTCGGGGTTGACGTAGATCAGGCCCATCTGGACCGCGGCCAGCGGCTCCTCGAGGTTGCGCTCGCCGCTGTAGCGCTCGTCGCCGCCGAGCCAGGTCTGCTCCGGGCCCCAGTAGACGTCGTCGTCCGGCTCCCAGACGTCGGGGCGGCCGCCGGCGAAGCCGAAGGTCTTGAAGCCCATCGTCTCCAGCGCCACGTTGCCGGTCAGGATGATCAGGTCGGCCCAGGACAGGGACTGGCCGTACTTCTTCTTCACCGGCCACAGCAGGCGCCGGGCCTTGTCCAGGCTGGCGTTGTCCGGCCAGGAGTCCAGCGGCGCGAACCGCTGCTGGCCGGTGCCGCCGCCGCCGCGGCCGTCGTGCACCCGGTAGGTGCCGGCGCTGTGCCAGGCCATCCGGATCATGAACGGGCCGTAGTTGCCGAAGTCGGCCGGCCACCACGGCCGGGAGTCCTTCAGCGTCGCGGCGATGTCGGCCTTGACCGCGGCCAGGTCCAGGGTGTTGAACGCGGCGGCGTAGTCGAAGTCCGGGCCGTTCGGGTTCGCCACCGCGGGGTTCTTCGCCAGGATCTTCAGGTTCAGACGGTTCGGCCACCACTGGCGGTTGCCGCCGCCCTGGGTCGGGTGCGGTGCTCGGCCGTGAGCGACCGGGCAGCCGCCCACCGCGTTGGTGTCGGGGCCGTGGTCGATGTCGACGTCGATGTCGCCATGCTGCTGCTCGGACATCTGAAAGGAGTCCTTCCGGTTCTGGCGGTTCACGCGGTTTCGGATGTTCTCGGAACGTTCTCGGTAGTGCTCTGTGCTCTGTTCCCTGTACTTGATCGTCGCGGATCGTCCCGCCCGCTACCCCTCGGGACCGGCGGGAGTGGCGCACGCGGGGCACAGGCCCCAGTAGACGACCTCGGCCTCGTCGATGGTGAAGCCGTGGTCGTCGACGACGTCCAGGCAGGGGGCCGCGCCGACCGCGCAGTCGACGTCCACCACCGCGCCGCAGTTCCGGCACACCAGGTGGTGGTGGTTGTCCCCGACCCGGCCCTCGTAGCGCGCCGGGCTGCCGGCCGGCTCGATGCGCCGCACCAGCCGGGCGGCGGTGAGCGCGTGGAGGGCTTCGTAGACGGCCTGCAACGACACGTGGCCGACCCGCTCGCGGACCCCGGAGGCGATGGCGTCGGCGTCCAAGTGGTCGCCGCCGCGCACCGTTTCCAACAGGGCCACGCGTGCCGCGGTCACCCGGAGTCCGGCACCGCGGAGCTCGTCCGCGGCGTTCGGCGGGGGTGGTGCGGTCATGGCTTCAACCTATCCGGCTAGAGGCGAACAATTCAAGATAACGAGTCATGCAAGTTTTGTGCGAGCGATCGTGCGCCGTTCGGGGGACGGGCCGGGCTGTCGGCGGGGCGCGGGCATAATCGGTGGCCGTGACCGAGCCCGGGCCGGCCGACGCCGCCGACACCTGCCATCGCCTGGTCCTGGACCATGTCCTGGGACTGATCGCCGGTGCGGAGTGCGGCGACCAGCTGGTGCTGCGGGGCAGCATGCTGATGACGGCATACGCCGGATCCGCCGCCCGTAAACCCGCGGATCTGGACTTCGTGGTGGTCCAGGACGGCTGGCCGGTGGACGACCTGGACCCGTATCCGTACGTCGATGATCTGGCGACGGTGCAGCAGTGCCGTACGGGGATCTGGCGGACCTGGTCCGGGACCACAAGGACGTCGGGCGCGGCATCGAGCTGGATCCCGACGGGTTCGATGAGCACGGCGATTGGCTGTACTCGGGTATGGACTCGGGCATGTGCTCGGGCTGCTCCTCGCCCGGCGTGCGGGTCGTGATCCCGTGGCGGAAGCCGCTCGGGAAGCGGAAGTCCGTACGCGGAACCGTGTCGCTGGACTTCTCGCTCACCGAGCCGATGCCGCAGCGGCCGGTCTGGACGCGGATACCCCGGCTGGACGGCGACCCGTCGGTGGTGCGGGCGGCCAGTGCGGAGCTGTCGCTGGCGTGGAAGCTGCTGTGGCTGTCGCAGGACACGAAGGACTCCGGATACGCCAAGGCCAAGGACCTCTACGACGCGGTGGTGCTGGCCGAGCTGCCCGGGATGGTGCTGGATGGCAAGCTGCTGCGGCGGGTGCTGCAGAAGTCGGAGGGGTTGCGGGTGCGGGATTTCACGGTGCGGGACTTGGCCGACGTCGCGGTCGACTGGGACGCGTTCGACGCCGAACACGCGGTCGGCGGAACGGTCGACGAGTGGCTGCGGCGGCTCGAGCACGCGCTGACCATCGCATGAGCGGGGTCGAGGGCGGGTTCGAGTACCACATCACGGTTACCGGCGACGCCGCCGCGACGGCCGGACTGGCCGCCTGGGCGGGGGAGCGCGGGGTGAAGTTCACGCACATCGTGTTGGCGCGCGGGCAGACCGTGTCGCAGCCGATGCTCACGGTGCGGGGCGAGGGCACAGCCGAGGCGGTGCTCGCCGCGGCGCAGACGACGGCCGGGGAGCTGCGGGCGGCGGGGCTGGTGGTGACACGGGTGAAGCTGGAGTCTTCGCCGTTCGCGGCGGGGGTGCCTGCCACGGCCGCGGAAGCCGCGGGGGAGCCCGACGATCGGTACTTCGAGCACCATCTCAAGCTGCTGCTGCCGGTGGGAGTGGACGAGGCGGCGCTCGCGGAGCTGGTGGGGCCGCACGGTGCGCACTTGTCGCGGAACGCGCGGCGGGTGCGGGAGGACGGCCGCTCGGAGAGGTTTGTGACGCAGCGCCGCTATCGGGTCGGTGGCGATGTGGCGGTCGCGGATCTGGATCGGTTGACTGAGGCGCTGCGCAATGCCGGCCATGCGATAGTCAGCACTGAGCGCGAGTATGTGGTCTACGACAGCAGCCCGGCGGTGGATGCCGGCTGGATCGGCTGAGTGCTGAGTGCTGAGTGCTGAGTGCTGATGCAGAGCACGCCGAGTCCCGAGTGCTGAAGGCTGAGTGCCGAGCACTGAGGCGCCGCCAGACCATTGCGCGAGCGCGATCTGCCGGCTCGATCAGCTCAGCCGCGATCCCTCAGTCGCGAGCCCTCAGTCCCCAGCCTCCAAATAAGCCAGCACCGCCCGCACCCGCCGGTCTCCGGCCTCGTCCGGCGGCAGCCCCAGCTTCCCGAAGATGTTCCCGACGTGCTTGCTCACCGACCGTTCGGTGATCACCAGCGTCGCGGCGATGGTTCCGTTGTCCAGTCCCTGCGCCATCAGCCCCAGCACCTCGCGTTCGCGCGGAGTGAGGGAGTCGAGGGGGTCGCGGCGGGTCAGCAGCTGCGAGACCACCTCGGGGTCCAGGGCGGTGCCGCCGGCGGCGACCCGCTCCAGTGCCTCCTGGAACTCCGAGACCCGTGCCACGCGGTCCTTGAGCAGGTAGCCGATGCCGGCGGCGCCTTCGGCCAGTAGTTCGGCGGCGTAGGTTTCCTCCACGTACTGCGACAGGACCAGGATGGGCAGGCCGGGCAGGACCTTGCGGGCCTGGATCGCGGCGCGCAGGCCCTCGTCGCGGAAGCCCGGGGGGAGGCGGACGTCCAGGATCGCGGCGTCGGGGCGGTGCTCCAGCAGGGTCGGGACCACCTCCGGGCCGCTGCCGGCGACCGCCACCACTTCGTGGCCGACCGTGGTCAGCAGCAGTTGCAGCCCTTCGCGCAACAGCACGTTGTCCTCGGCGATCACAAGCCGCACGGCAGCTCCACTTCCACGTTCGTCCCGGTGCCGTCGGTGCGGCTGTCGATCCTGGTGACGCCGTCCAGCGCCGCCACCCGGCGCCGGATCCCGGCCAGGCCGCTGCCCAGGTTGGGGTCCGCGCCGCCGGTGCCGTCGTCCCGGATCCGCACCGTCAGGTAGGGGCCATCATGCCGCAGGGACACCCAGGCGTGCGCGGCGCCGCTGTGTTTGGCGACGTTGGTCAGCGCCTCGGCCACCACGAAGTACGCCGCCGCCTCCACCGCCGCCGGGCAGCGGCGGTCCGGCTCCGGCATGTCCACCGTCACCGGCACCGGGCGGCCGGCGGCCAGCGCGCGCACCGCCCCGGCCAGGCCGCGGTCGCTGAGGATCGGCGGGTGGATGCCGCGGATCACGGTGCGCAGTTCGGTCAGCGCGTGCTCGATGCCGCTGCGGGCGTCCAGCATCAGTTCCCGGGCGCCGCCGGGATCGGCGTCGAAGCGCTGGTCGGCCAGGCCCAGCCGGAGCGCGGCGCTGACGAGCTGGGCCTGGGTGCCGTCGTGCAGGTCGCGCTCGATGCGGCGCAGTTCGGCGCCGTGCGCCTCCAGCGCCTGGGCCCGGGTCTCGGTCAGCGACTCCACCCGGGCGGCCAGCTCGGTCCGGCGGGTCGGGCCCAGCAGCCGCCGGGCGTACCAGCCCTGGAACCGGGCGAGCTGGGGCTGGCCCCACAGCTGCAGTGCCGTCAGGAACACCGTCATCAGCAGCGGGTAGGCGATCGCCTCGGGCCAGGTGTAGATCTGCGCGCCGGCGCCGAGCGTGCCCGGCCGCACCGTCCACCACCAGAACGGCAGCGCCAGGTCCCAGGGGATCCCGATCCACACCTCGACCGACAGCACCCCGATGAGCAGCCCGAGGAACCCGTGCACGATCATCCACGCGATGTCCCGCCACACCGAGGCGGACCGCATCAGGGCGAAGTACTGCCGATACGGATCGGCCGCCACCGGCGTGGACGGCTCCCGGATCGGATACCCCAGCACCTTGGCGGCCCGGCGCCGCTCGATGTTGGTCAGGACCCGGATCCGCCCGGCCACCCACGGCAGCCCGGGCACCCCGAAGGCCAGCAGCAGCGCCAACGGCAGCAGGCAGACGCCGAGCAGCGCCGGCAGCGCGGTCCGCAGGCCCGCGAACAGGTACCACGTCGAGCGCAGGCTTCGGGCGAACAGGGCGCGGATCTTCATGATCCCCCCACTCTAAAGGCCAGGTCGAGGTTAGTCGGCACGGCAGGCCCCACCGTCATGGTGTAGCGCGTTACACCCCCAAGAGGGGACTTGGGCCGCTGGGGCGGAAGAAGATCGAAAACTAGCGTCGAAGGCGTACTGATCCACCGATGTGATCCACCGACGCAGGAGCGCTTATGACCGCCCCGAACACCGTGCCCGGCGCCATCGCCGCGCACGCCGCCGACCCCGGCGGCGCCGCCGTGACGCTCGAGCGGGTGACCAAGTCCTACGACCGCGGCCGCGTGACCGCTCTGGACAACGTCAGCTGGTCGTTCCGGCGCGGCACCTTCACCGCGATCATGGGTGCCTCCGGCTCCGGCAAGAGCACCTTCCTGCACTGCGCCTCCGGACTGGACCTGCCCACCTCCGGCACGGTCCGGCTCGGCGACACCGACCTCGGGAAGCTGAAGGAGACCGCGCTCACCCAGCTGCGCCGGGACCGCGTCGGGTTCGTGTTCCAGGGCTACAACCTGGTGCCGTCGATGGACGTCCAGCGCAACATCACGCTGCCGCTGCGCCTGGGCGGCCGGCGGGCGGACACCGGCTGGCTCACCGAGGTCGTGCACCGGGTCGGGATGGCCGACCGGCTGGACCACAAGCCCTCCCAGCTGTCCGGCGGGCAGCAGCAGCGGGTCGCGGTGGCCCGGGCGCTGGTCACCCGGCCGGAGATCGTGTTCGCCGACGAGCCCACCGCCGCGCTGGACCCGCGTACCGCCGGGCACGTGCT
Source organism: Catenulispora pinistramenti (assembly GCF_018274385.1). Taxonomy (GTDB): domain Bacteria; phylum Actinomycetota; class Actinomycetes; order Streptomycetales; family Catenulisporaceae; genus Catenulispora; species Catenulispora pinistramenti. The sequence continues at coordinate 11,588 of NZ_JAAFYZ010000089.1, forward strand.
GCGGCTGCTGCGCGAGGCCGTGGACGGCATCGGGCAGACCGTGGTGCTGGTGACGCACGACCCGACCGCCGCGGCCTGGGCCGACAGCGTCGTGTTCCTGTCCGAGGGCCGGATCGTCGACGAACTCCCGCGCCCGACCGCCGCGACGGTCCTGACCCGCTGGGAGACGCTGTGAGGAAGGGGATCGCCTTCGGGGTCGCCGCCGCGCTGGCGGTGGCGGCCATGATGCTCGGCGCCTTCGGCGTGCTGATCGAGTCCGGTGTCCGGGCGCACGGTTCGCTGGACCGGTACGCCTCGGCCGCTGCTGTCGTGCACGGAGAGCAGAGCATCACCTACAACTCCGGCAGCGGGGACAACAAGAACTCCGAGAGCCGGCCGCTCGTCGAGCCGAACCGGGTGCCGCTGACGCAGAGTGCGCCGTTGCAGGCGGTGCCCGGCGTCGCCGACGTGGTCGCGGACTTCTCGGTCCCGGTGGTCGCCGCGCCGACCGGCCTCACGCTGGCCGGGCACGGCTGGGACTCGGCCAAGCTGACGCCGACCACCCTCACCTCCGGCCACGCTCCGGCGTCGGCGCAGGATGTGGTGCTCGACGCGGAATCGGCTGCCCGCCTAGGGATTCGGGCCGGTTCTGACCTCCAGTTGCAAATCGGCGGTGCTCCGCAGTCCTACCGGGTCTCGGGGATCGACTCCGGCGGTCCGGCCGGGACGCTCTACTTCACCCAACAGCGGGCTGAGACGGTCTCCGGCCACCCGGATCGCGCCGACGCGCTGGTGGTGCTGGCCGCCGCGGGTTCGCACGTCTCCGCCTCCGACCTGCGCCACGCCGCTCCCGGCCTGGACGTCGCCACCGGCGCGGCACGCGGCGACATCGAACACCCGGGGATCCAGGCGGGCCGGGCGGACAACATCGCCACCGGCGGCACCCTGGGCGGCGTGAGCCTGCTGGTCGCGCTGCTGGTGGTGTCCGGACTGCTGGAGCTGTCGGTGCGGGACCGGACGCGCGAGCTGGCGGTGATGCGCGCGGTCGGCGCCACGCCGCGGCAGGTGCGGCGGGTCATCGTGCGCGAGATGCTCAAGATCGCCATCCCTTCGGCGCTGGTCGGGGCGCTCGCCTCGCTCGGCCTCGGGGCGGCGCTGCTGGCCGTGATGAGAGCGCAGGGCGTGCTGCCGGCCGGCTACCGCTTGGCGCTGAGCCCGATCCCCGTGGCCGGTTCCGCGCTGCTCACCGTGCTCACGGCCGTCGGTATCGGCTGGCTGTCCGCGCGGCGGGTGTCGAAGATCAAGCCGGTCCAGGCGCTCGGCGAGACCGCCGTCGAGCCGAAGCGGCTGCCGCGCTGGCGGGTCATCACCGGGCTGGTGTTCGTGCTGCTCGGCGCCGGGATGCTGGTGCTGACGTTCACCGTCGGCGGCCAGGCGGCGTCCTCGTCGGTGGCCGGGCTGGTGATCTCGCTGATGTGGGGCGTCGCGCTGCTGGGGCCGTGGATCGCGCGCGGCGGCACCAGGGTTCTGGGCGCGCTGCTGCGCCGGCTCTCGCCGGTCTCGGGCGACCTGGCCGCCACCTCGGCGCGCGCCGCCGCGGTCCGGATGGCCGCCGTCATCACCCCGATCGCGCTGGCCCTGGCGTTCGCCGGCACGCAGCTGTTCGCGCAGACCACCTCCGCGAACGCGACCGCCGCCGAGGCGCGCGACGGGATGCGGGCCGAGCGGGTGCTGACGTCATCCGGGCCCGGGATCCCGCACGGCGCCTACGACGCGGCCAAGGCGCTGCCGGGGGTGACCGACGTGACCGCGGTGAAGCGGACCACGGTGCTGATGCCGGTGTGGAACCTGGACACGTCGTTGCAGTCGCTGTCGGCGCAGGGGGTCGCGGGCGGTTCGGCGGCGACGCTGGATCCGAAGGTCACCACCGGTTCGCTGGCCGGGCTGAACGAGCCCGGAACCGTCGCGCTGAGTTCGGAGGTCGCGCACGACACGAAGGTCGGCGACACCCGGCAGCTGTGGATGGGCGACGGCACGCAGGTGACGCTGAAGGTCGTGGCGCTGTACCAGCGCGGCTTCGGCTTCGGGGACGTGCTGTTGCCCCGGGACCTGGTCGCCGCGCACGCCGCGAACACGCTCGACGACTTCGTACTCGTCAACGGCAACGGTGATCTCAGTCCCCTGACGCACGAGTTCGTCGGTCTGCACACCGCCACCGCCGCCGACTATGGCAGTGCCCTGACCGAGCAGTCCCGGCACGACGGCCTGACCGGGCTGATCGCGGTGGTGGCGATCGTCGGCTTCATCCTGGTCGGGGTGGTGACCACGCTGGGAGTGGCCACGGCCTCGCGGCGCCGGGAGCTGACGCTGCTGCGGCTGGTCGGCGCCACGCGGGACCAGGTGATGCGGGCCCTGCGCCTGGAGACGGTGATCATCGTGGGCACCGGGACGGTGGTCGGCGCGGCGGTCGCCGGCGTGACGCTGTTCGCCTACGCCTCCGGCGTCACCGGCCTGCCGATGCTCTCGGTGCCGCCGCTGGCCGTCGCGGGCATGGTGGTCGCGGTGGCGCTGCCCGCCGCGGCCGCGGTGCTGGTGCCGGCGCGGCGGATTCTGCGGCGGGGGTCGCCGCGGATCGAATAGCTGAACCTCCGTGCCGGGCCGCGCGTTGTACAGGCATACACGGCACGGGGGCGTGCTATGCGCGGCGTGTCCGTCGTGGAGGATTCCCGTGGCCTCCGTTCACTCCCCAGTGGTGACGGGCACGCCGCTCCGGGATGGGGTCGGGCCGGGGTCGGGCGGCTGTGTCCGGCGGCGGTATATCCGGCACCGGCATTTCCGAAGATGCCCCTTGTACCCTCACGCAGTCCCTCCTACAGTGCAGCGACCTACCGTGATCACGCGGCGCCGGCCGCGGGAGGGGGCGCACCCGATGGGACAGCGTTCGAAGGGTTCGGTGCCCGGGGAAGCCGACTACGTCGTGGTCGGTGCCGGGAGTGCGGGGTGCGTGCTGGCCGCGCGATTGGCCGCGAGCGGGGCGCGGGTGGTGCTGATCGAGGCCGGCGGGTCCGATCGGACGACGCTGGTGCGCAAGCCGGGGCTGATCGCCGCGGTGCACAGCGTGCCGCAGCTGAAGGCACGGCTGGACTGGGGCTACTACTCGGTGCCGCAGGCTGACGCGTTGCGACGCGAGGTGCCGCAGACGCGCGGCAAGGTGCTCGGCGGCTCCGGGTCCGTCAACGGGATGCTGTTCGTGCGCGGGAACGCGGCGAACTACGACTCGTGGGCGGCCGAGGGCTGCCAGGGCTGGTCCCACGCCGATGTGCTGCCCAGCTTCAAGAAACTGGAGAGCTGGGAGGACGGCGAGAACGACCTGCGCGGCGGCTCCGGGCCGATCAAGGTACGGCGACAGGTCAACGTCACCACCGCGACCCTCGGGTTCATGGAAGCGTTCGCCGACACCGCCGGGGTGAAGGTCCTCGATGACTACAACGGAGAGTCGCAGGAGGGCATCGGGATCGTCCAGCAGAGCGCACACGACGGCCTGCGCTACAGCTCCTCGGTCGGCTACCTCGACGACCACGGCATGGCGCAGCTCGACGTCGTCACCGGCGTCACGGTCACGCGCGTGGTGCTGGAGAAGGAGCGGGCCGTCGGCGTCGAGGTGATCGCCGAGGGCGGCGCGCGCCAGGTGGTGCGGGCCACGCGGGAAGTGGTCCTGTGCGCCGGGGTCTTCGGATCGGCGCAGCTCCTGCAACTGTCCGGGATCGGCCCCGCGGACCATCTGCGTTCGGTGGGCGTCGAGGTGGCGGCCGATCTGCCGGTCGGCGACAACCTGCACGACCACCTCTTCGTCCCGATGTGCTTCCTGATGCCGGAGGCGCGGAACAAGGGGACGGCGCCGTACTTCGCGCGCGGCTTCGTGAAGGAGGTGACGCGCGGCGGGACGTGGGTCGGGCGCACGGTGTTCGAGGCCGTGGGCTTCGTGCGCAGCCCGCGCGCCGAAGCGGTGCCGGACCTGCAGATCCACGTGCTGCCCTGGTCGTATCCGGGGCCGAACCAGGACGCGCCGGTGCGCCACAAGGCCGATCCGCGCCGGACGCTGACCATCATGCCGACCCTGATCTACCCCAAGAGCCGGGGCACGGTGCGCCTGGCCTCGGCCGATCCGCTGGCCGCGCCGCTCATCGACCCGGCGTACCTGCACGATCCCGCGGACGCCGAGCTGCTGCTGGACGGCATGGAGATGGTCCGCGAGGCGATGGCCCACCGCTCGCTGGCCGGCCGGGTCCTCGGCGAGACCGCGCCGGGCCCGGCGCACGCCGACCGCGCGGCGCTGGCCGCCGAGCTGCCGAACCGCGCGACCACGGTGTACCACCCGGTCGGCACGTGCCGGATGGGCGTCGACGAGCGGGCGGTCGTGGACCCCGAGTTGCGGGTGCGGGGCGTGGCGGGCCTGCGGGTCGCCGACGCCTCGATCATGCCGAGCATCGTCGGCGGGAACACCAACGCGGCGGCGCTGATGATCGGGGAACATGCGGCGACGCTGATTCTGGGCTGAGCGCGGCCGATTCCGCCGACTCACCGCGCACGAAGGCCCGGCTCGGGTGTATGCCGAGCCGGGCCTTCGTGCGGTGGGACAGTGTTTCCGGCGGTGGGTCAGCGCTTCCAGAACGGTCGGCGGGCAGGCGGCGCGAACGATTCCAGGAACGTCACAGTGCTCTGCCACCGCTCGGCGACCGGCTTGTCGGCGGAGCTCAGGGTACTGAGGAGTTCGCTGGCAGTGGCCTGGTGCTCGGCGGGCAAGCCCGGGATCAGTTCTGTCAGCTTCGCGGTGAATTCGAGCAGCAGTGCCTCTTGCCCGTCGGTCGCGGCGGCGGTGAAGCGGGGGAGCCATTCCGTTGCGAAAGTACGGAGATCAGCCGCGGGCGGCACGGTCTTCCTCTCGGCGACCGGTGCCGGTGTCGGCGCCGGTGCGGGCACCGAGGACTTGAGGAAGTCCGGGATTTCGAGGTCTTCCTCCGCCGAGGGCGGCATCGGCCCGCGGGACGGCGTAGGCGCACCAGGAGACGGCGGCGGCGGAGCCAGCCGAAAGAGAGCGCTGCCGCCGGGCTGGACTGACAAGGTACTGAACGAGTACGCCTCCGGTTCCATGGCGTCTCCCACGGCGTCTTCCATGACAGTGCCCATGTATACCGCGGCCTTGCGCATCGGCCTGGGCACCGCCGCGGGCACCGCGGGCGCGCTCCAGCCAGCGGGGAGGTCGACCGGCTGCGTGACCTGCTTGAGCGGGCTGCCCGCGGCCACCACCCGGGTGTCGATCGCGACGAACGCCGTGAAGCGGGACAGCACGCTGTGACCCACCGACGTCGCGACGATCGCCCGCTCGATGTCCGGCTGTCCTTGAGACGCCGATACGTACCGGTCCTCCAGATCGCGGATGCGGCCACGGGCCCAGAACTGCGCGAGTCCGGCGTCCGCGGTCTCGAGGGCCGGCACGCGCCGGGTCCACGGCGAGCCGTCGGCGGCTTCGCCGGTGATGACGATGCCGGCCCCGATGTCCGCCAATGCCGTCCCCGGCGATGCCGTGGCTCCGTGGAACCGCCCGGCCACCACCAGCGGCGCGCCGACGAACAAGTCCGCCAGCCGGGTCGGGGTGATCGAGTCCTGATCCAGTTCCAGCCCACTGTTCCCGGCCAGGCGCAGGCCGGTCACCAGCGGTGTGCCGATGCGCCGGTGGATGGCGTCCATCGCTTCGTCGAGACGGTCCTCGGACTCCACCAGTTCGCAGTGTCCGCCGCCGAAGCCCGCCAACCGTCGCAGGAAGCCGGCGTTGACCGCGCTGTCGATCCCGACGGTGTGGACCCGCAGGTGCGTGAGCTGCGGGGCGAGGGCCGACAGCAGCGAGTCCTCGTCGCCGATCTGGCCGTCGGTCACCAGAACCAGGACCTTGTCTCGTTCCGGGTCGTCGCCGCCCAGGAGCTTGACCGCCTGGCTCAACGCCGGCCGCATCTCCGTTCCGCCGCGCGCTTCGACGGACGCCAGGTGCTGCACAGCGCGGAAGCGGTGCCGGTCTGTGGCCGAGGAAAGAACGTCGGACGGGAGGTCGTCGGGATAGGTGATCGAGTGGTCGAACGTCAGCACCGCGAACCGGTCGGTGGCGGTCAGCGAGTCGACGATGCGGGCCGCTGCTCGGCGCGCCGCCGTCATCTTCCAGCCGCCCATGCTGCCGGACCGGTCCAGGACCAGCGCCACGTCTCGGGGACGCGTCGCGCCGGTCAGCTCCGGCGGCAGGACGGTCAGCAGGAAGGTGCCGGTGCGCGTCGCGCTGTCCGACTTCTCGGTCTCCTTCTCCTTCTCCTTCTCCTTCTCGTTTTCGTTTTCGTTTTCGTTCTCGTCTTCGTCCCACGCCACGGCCAGGGATGTCGCCGCCGCCGAACCCCCGTACGCCAAGCGCAGGATGAAGTCGCGGTCCGCCCGGGCCCCGGGGTCGAGCCGGACGACGTAACGCTCGCCTGATTCCTCGGCCGATCCCTCCTCCGTCACGCTCACCCCGTGCAGGCTCGATGTCAGCCCGGCCAGCGGCAGTCCCGCCGGGTCCACCGCGACCTCGATCGACAGCCGGATCGGATTCGGGAAGCCGGGCAACAGAATGGGCGGGCTGATCCGGGACGCGTCGGGCACTTGGGAGGTGTCGACGGCGGTCCCGCTGCCCACTTGCTCGCCCGGGAGCGCGGCGCCGGGGATGTAGCGGGGCGCCACTACCAGCGGGAAGCGAAACGTGGCCTGTCCGTCTTCATATGGCAGACGCCCTGAGAGCGTTGTCCGGATGACCACGTGCTCGCCGGGCATGATGTTGCCGACGCGCAGAGTGAAGACCCCGGGGCGCTCCTCCTCGGCGATCGACGCGCGCTGGCCGGCTTCGATCGCCGCGCTGTAGTCGGCGCGCGCCGACTCTCGCTCCTTCACCACGCCCTCGACCACGCGGTCGGCGGCTTCCATCCGCAGCCGGGTCACCGCCGCGCGGTCCGGCAGCGGGAAGATGTACGTGGCCTCCAGCGGGACGTCATAGGGGTTGCGGAAGCCCTGCGCCAGCTCGGTGCGCACGGCGAGGCCGGCCACCGAGGAGCGGACCTCGATCAGCTCCAGCGGCAGGTTGCCGCGCTCGGTGCGCAGCGCGCCGAGGCCGCCTTCCGGCGCGCGGCGCGGCGTTTCCTCGAAGATCTCGACGACCTCGATGACACCGATGCGAACGGTCATGGTGGTTCCCCCTCTAGGAATGTCAGTCCGCTGGTTATGTATGTCAGGCCTCGGACAGGCCGAGCCGGTTCAGCAGGTCCAGCAGTGGTTGTGCCGCTTCGGTGATCGCGGCGCGGGCGGCGGCGTCCGGGGTGCGGCCGGGTGGCAGGAGCAGGGTGATGTCGGTGGTCAGGCGGATGCCGGTGATGAGTGGGGCGGTGGTGTCGGGCCCGGCCTCGATTTCGGTGTCGGCCTCGGTGTCGGCGGTGATGGTGGTGAATGGCTCGGCTGCGGGTGGCGTGATCCAGAAGCGGGAGCGGGCGGGGGAGGTCGCCGGTCCCGCTGCATCCGGGTCCGCCGGGGCGATCAAGGCGTCCAGATCCGCCGGCAACTCCGCGATCTGCTCGACCACGGACGCTTCCGCGCCGAGCAGCCGTTCCTGTACCGCCGCCACTGTCAGCCCACTGGCTTGCAGCCGCTTGATCGCGACCAGCTGGGCCAGGTGGGAGCGGCCGTAGAGCGCGGTGCGTCCGCGCATGGCCGCCGGCCGGTCCAGCAGGCCGATCGAGGTGTACCAGCGGATCGTCCGCACGTCGGGCACCTCCCGGATACGGCCGTTGGGCTGGGTCGGCGCCCCGGCGGCCAGCGCCGCCGCGGCCAGGCGGGCCAGGCGGTCGATGGTCCAGGGGGCCGGGGCTTCGGTCATGCGGCTCATCATGACACTGTCATATGACAGTGTCAACGAAACAATGTTCCGTTGCCCCGGCGACAGAGCGTTGATACGTTCCGCGTGTGGGGCTGAGCTCTCGGTTGAGTGCGCTTGTGCTGGTCGTGGCCGTGGCGGGGCTGATCCCCGATCCGGTGTCGGCGACGGTGCCGGTGACGGTGACGGTGACGGTGCCGGTGACAGTGTCGGATCCGGTGCCGGGGCCGCCGGCCGTGGACGTCGCCTCATACCTGGTCGTGGACTACGACACCGGCCAGATCCTGGCCGAGAAGGATCCGCACCGTGCGCTCTACCCGGCCAGCACTCTCAAGATCCTGACAGCCGACACCCTCATCCCGCGCCTGGACCCGGACCTGGAGGTCACACCGAAGGCCGCGGACTTCGCCGCCGAGCCGGACGGCAGCGTGGTCGGCATGACGGCGGGGGTCACCTACAGCGTCGCCGAACTGTGGCGCGCGACGTTCGTCGAGTCGGCCAACGACGCCGTCGCCGAACTGGCCCACCTCTCCGGCGGCCTCGACGCGACCACCGCGGCCATGGAGCGAGAGGCACGCAGTCTCGGTGCCCGGGACACCACGGACATCATCGACGCCGACGGCTACGACCAGGACGGCCAGACCACCAGCGCCTACGACCTCGCACTGTTCGCCCGCGCGGGCCTGCGCCTGCCGGCCTTCCGCGCCTACTGCGACCTGAAGCACACGACGTTCCCCGGCCCCGACGGCAGCACGCTGACCCTCACCGACCACGACCCGCTGATCCTCGGCTACCCGGGCATGATCGGCATCAAGAGCGGCCTGACGACGAAAGCCGGGCACACCTACGTCGGCGCCGCGACCCGCGACGGCCACACGATCATCGAGACGCTGATGCTCGGCGGCCCGGACATCTCCGACCAGGCGGCGGACCTGATGGACTGGGCGTTCGCGGCTGATGGGAAGGTGACGCCGGTCGCGCTGCTCGGCGGGAGTCAGGCGCCGCCGACATCTGCGCCGACGACGCCCACACCCACGCCGACGCCAGCGCAGACACCGACACCGACACCCACGCCCACACCGACGCCAACGATTGCGCCGACGCCCGCCCCGAAACCCATGCTGCCGTCGAGGCCGGTCACGCGCATCGAGGCGATAGCCCGACCGCGCTCGACCGCGCCGCCCTGGTCAGGCGCGGCCTGGCTCGGAGCGGTCGCCGCACTGGCAGCGGTGGCGGTGCCGGTGGGCACGCGGGGGATCCATCGGCGCCGCACCTAGCAGCCAAGCTGCTGCTGCGGAAGAAATCAGCTGGCAAGCCGGTGCCGCGAGCGCCATTCTCCTGCGCGGGGGTCTTCGTGGCGGCCACTGGCCAAGCAGCCCAGACCACTGGCCAAGCAGCCCAGGCCGCCGCTCATAGCGCGAACCAGCCCTCTACCATCAGAACCCTGCCGCCGATCATCCTGATGACCCGAGGAGCCGAGGAGCCCGCATGCCGGAGACCGCCGAACCGTTCCTGGACCGTCTTGTCGAAGTCCTCCAAGCCGATCCGCGAGTGCTGGCCGCGTGGCTGATGGGCAGTCATTCCCGCGGGACCGCCGACCGGTACAGCGACGTCGATGTCTGGCTCGTCGTCGAGCCCGAGGCCAGGGCCGAGTTCATCGCCGACTGGCCGAAGCTCTCCGACCGGGTGGCGCCTTCGGTGCTCAGGCAGCAGGTCTTCGGCAGCACGTTCCTGCACATCACGGCCGACTGGCAGCGCTGGGACGTCTCCATCGGCGTCCCCGACGACGTCGCGAACCGCACCCGCAGTACCCTGCGACCGCTGTTCGACCGTGCCGGGCTCGGTGCGCGGCTGCTGCCGCCGGGCGCGCCGCTGGCTCCGGATCCGGTGAAGATCAGTTCCCTGACGACCGAGTTCCTGCGGGTCATGGGGTTGCTGCCGGTGGTGCTCGGGCGGCGGGAGCACGTGGTCGGGGTGTCCGGGGCCGGGCTGCTGCGCGGGCTGGTCGTGCAGCTGTTCCTGGAGGACGTGGCGGTCGAGGACCGGGGCGGGGCGTTGCATCTCAACACTTTGCTTCCGCCGGAGCGGCTGCGGCAGCTGACCGACCTGCCCGGAGTCGAGGCGAGGCACGACAGTGTGCTCGAAGCGCACCTGGCGTGCGCCCGGGTCTTCCTGCCGGTCGCGCGTCAGCTCGCCCAGGCCTCCGGCGCGCAGTGGCCGACCGAGCTGGAAGCGGCCCTGGACCGTCGCCTGCGGACCGAACTAGGTGTGAACCTGAACCAGTAGCCGAACTCGCTTGGGCGCCGTCCGACGCCCAAGCGAGCGGATCCGCTACGCGTTCTTCCCGTTCGCGTTGAACCCGAGGACGGCCTGTCCGGCGCTGTAGAACACCTTGCCGCCGCCGCCGATCAGCGTCGACACGTTCTGCCCGGCCAGCAGCGAGTTGCTGTAGGTCCAGTTGCACTTGCCGGTCTTGGCGTCCACCGCGTACAGCGCCTTGTTCAGGTCGGTGACGTAGACCTGCCCGTCGCCGGTGGCGTAGGCGCCGCTGATGGAGAACTGGCCCGAGTTCGGGAGCGAGGACTGCCAGAGCACCTTGCCGTTGCTGGCGTCCACCGCGGCCAGGTAGCCGTCGGCGGTGATGTAGACCCGGCCGCTGCCGTCGGTGAACGGGATGTTGATCAGCGCGGGGTCGGTCGGGTCGCCGATGATGGTCTGCCACTTGGTCTTGCCGGTGGCCGGGTCCAGCGCCATGAGCTGCTGGGCGCCGGTGAACAGGGACTGGCCGTCGTCGGCGAAGAAGTCCTCGCCGGCCCCGCCCATCGTCGCCAGGTGGATGGAGACCTGCCAGACCTTGGTGCCGGTGGCCACGTCCAGGCCGGTGACGGTGGAGTCGGTGTCGGAGGCGGACGCCTCGTGGCCGGTGAAGATGTACTTCCCGCTCTTGGGCACGTGGACGCAGCCCAGGTCCGCGTTGAGCTGCTTCCAGACCAGCTTGTGCGTGGTCTTGCTGACCGCGAACAGGGCGTCGCCCTGGACGTTGACGTTGGCTGTGAAGATGATCAGGTCGCCGATCACGCCGGCCGCGCCCTGCAGCTCGTAGGAGCTGTCGAACGGGACGAGGTTCCACAGGACCTTGCCGGAGTTGACGTCGATCGCGAAGCAGTTGTCGTGGCCGGTGCCGTCGTCCCCGGTGGTGTACACCGTGGTGCCGTTGGGGTCCATGCAGGCCAGGTCGCTGATCGTGCCGCCGCCGCAGGCGATGTCCGGCCACTTGGTCTTGAGCGAGGTGTCCAGGCCGTGGGTGTTGTTCGTGCCGACCAGTATGAGCGTGTTCTGGCTCAGCGCGCTGTTGTAGATCGGGTCGCTGGTGGTCGCGTTGTACGCGGCGGTCGCCTGGGGCGCCCCGCCGAGGGAGTTCGACGCCGCGGTGTTCGGGTCGTTGATCGGCGCGCTGTTGCTCGGGCCGGTGACGCCGCCGGAGGCCTGGCTGCTGGGGCCGCCGGTGGCGGTGTCGGCCCCCGGGCTGCTCGGCCCCGGGCCGCCGCTGGACCCGTTGGCCTGCGGCGGGTTCTTCTTGCTGGAACCGCCGGACAGGGCTATCGCCGTTCCGCCGCCGCCGAGTACCACCACACCGCCGCCGATGATGCCGAACAGCGCGCGGCGGCTCATCTTGCCGCCGCTGTTGGGGTTGCCGTTGTGGCCGTTGTAAACACCCTGCGGGCCGGTGCCCGGGCCGGGGCCGTAGGGGCCGACGCCGACCATGCCGCTCTGTGCGGTCTGGGCGTAGGCCGGGGCGTACGTGCCTTGCGGGGGAGTGCCGGGGCCCTGGTAGCCCTGCGCCCCGTACGGCGGGGTCGGCCCCTGCGGGCCCATGTGTCCGGTCGGGCCGGCGTTGACGCCCATGTGCGTCATCACGCTGCTGGCCTGCACGATCGCGTCGGTGTAGGTCGGCGGCAGCCAGCCGCCGGTGGTCGGCGCCGGGGCGTTGGCGTCCAGGTATTCCAGGATCTGCTGGGTGGTGGGCCGGCGGGCCGGCTCCTTGTGCAGACAGGCGGCGATCATGTCGCGCAGCGAGTCCGGCACCCCGGTGATGTCCGGCTCCTGGCTCACCACCCGGTACAGCAGCGCCGGGGTCGGGCCGTCGCCGAACGGGCTGCGCGCGGTCGCGGCGTAGACCAGGGTGGCGCCCAGGGAGAACATGTCGGTCTCCGGGCCCACGCGCACGCCGGAGGCCTGCTCCGGGGACATGAAGCCGGGGGAGCCCATCACGGTCCCGGCGGTGGTCAGCGCGGTGCCCTCGGTCGCCCGGGTGATACCGAAGTCGATGACGTACGGACCGTCCAGCGCCAGCAGCACGTTCGCCGGCTTCAGGTCGCGGTGGATGATCCCGGTGCGGTGGATCGCCGTGATGGCCTCGGCCAGACCGGCGGTCAGGGTACGCAGCGCGGGCTCGGGCAAAGCCCCGAAACGGGCGACGGCGTCGCCCAAGGAGATACCGGCGATGAACGCCGTGGCGAACCAGGGCACTTTCGCTTCGGTGTCGGAGTCCACGACGGCTGCCGTGAACGCCCCCGAGACGGACTTGGCGGCCTCGATCTCATTCCGGAAGCGCTGCCGGAACTGCGCGTCGTCGGCCAGTTCGGGCCGCACCGCCTTGACCGCCACTGTGCGGCCGCCGGTGGAGCGGCCGAGGTAGACCTTTCCCATGCCGCCGCTGCCGAGCACGCCGAGAATGGCATATGGACCGATGCGTGTCGGATCCCCCGCGTCCAGCGGTTGCATTCGCTGACCCCCATCAAGTACTCGTTGTCGTTTGCCCGAACCGGGACAGCAGGATAGGGCGTCCGCCTGGAAGGATTCACCCCAACCCCCGTAACAAACGTAGCTCGTTTTCCTGTTTGGGCCTCAACGTATTGCAGAACTGCCCTTGACGGTGTGCGCCGGGTCCGCTCTCTACGAAGGGTTAGGGGCGGTTCGGCAAGGGTTTTCAAGTAAGGCGGGGCGTTTTGCGACCCGGATCCGGCGGCGGCGGGTTGTCAAGGGTCGGATTCCAGGTCCCGGGCGACCTGCGGATCGGCGGATAACGGTTTGGGATCGGTTCGGGGCAGGGTTGGCCACGAGGCCGCGATCCGCGGCCTTTCAATGGTTTTGCGCCATGGCCGACCGCCGCCGACCGCCGCCGAACGGTCGGGTCGATCGGGCCGAGCAGGTCGTAGATCGGACGTAGACGCCCGCTGTGGCAGGGTGGGGGCACCCCCGTCCCCACGGAAGGAACACAATGGCATTCCGGCGTCCCGCGGCCCTGCCGACGCTCGCCCTGGCCGCCGCTCTCGGTGCCACCGCACTGGCGACCACGGCCGCGGCCGAGCACACCGCGTCGCACTCCGCCGGCTCGCACAGCGCCAGCGGCTACCCGCACGCGTACGGCAACGTCAAGGACTGGAACAGCATGGTTCCCGAGGGTGGGCACCCGGCGGAGGCCGCGTCCTGACCTGCGCGCCCTGACCGGCCGCCGTCCCCCTCGGCCGGTCAGGCGCTGGACGCGGCCGCACCGCTGTCCGGCCAGACGTCGATCGGCTGCCCGGCCTCGGCCGTGCGGCGTCAGTCGGCCGCGCATCGCCGTCGACAGCGGCGATACGGCTGCCGGCGCGGCGGCGGTTTTGACGCGTCCCGAACCGCGTCAGCCCGGTGCCGCGCCGTCGACCGGCGTGGCCGCCAACTCGGCGAGCAGTGCCCGCACTGCTCGTTGATCGGCCGTGCGCCCCTCGGCCTCGAACTCGGCCAGGGCGGCGTGTGCGTGGTCGCGCGCCGACGCGTCGGCGCCGAGTGCGTGCAGCGCCTTCGCGAGCTGGAATCTGGCCCGTGCGGCGCGGTCCAGGGCCCCCAGGGTCATCCAGCCCTCGGCGGCTGTGCCGAACCGTTCGGCGGCCTCCGAGGGGCGCTCCAGGGCGGCCAGGGCCAGACCGCTGACATACTGGGTCTGCGCCGCCGCGGCCGCGTCGCCGCGGTCCCGTGCCGAGTCCAGCAGCGCGTCGCAGTCGGCGAGCACATCGGCGGCCCGGCCGGCGCGCAGCCGGGAGACCGCCATGTTCAGCAGCGAACTCGCCTCGCCGCTGCGGTGCCCCAGTTCCCGCGCCAGCGTCACGGCCTGCCCGAACAGGTCCGCGGCCTCGTCGTACGCGCCCCGGCCGTGGGCGACCACGCCCAGGTCGTTCAGCACCTGCCGGGCGATCACCGGATCCTCGGCCAGCGTGCACAGCTCCAGCGCCCACCGGCCGTGCTGCGAGGCCTCGTCCGGCCGTCCCGCCGCCAGCGCCGCGTTCCCGGCGAGGAACCAGGCCCGACCCTGGCCCCGCACGTCCCCGGCCCGCTCCGCGGCCCGCGCCAGCTCCTGCACCGCCGCCGCGGTCTTGCGTTCCCACGGTCCCGGCCCGAACGGGCTCATCGCTATCAGCAGATTGATGGACGCGGCGACCAGGTCCCGATACTGCGCGGCCTGCGGCCCGGTCCCCAGCGCCTCGGCCGCGATCCGGGCCGTCAGCTCCGCGGCGGTCGCCGCCTCGCCGCGGGCCCAGGCCCGGGCGGCGGCCGGGGAGTCGAACGCGAAGTCGCCGACCCCCGGCGGCGCCAGCGTCTCCCGGATCGGGTCGCCGGGCACCGCCGCCTCGAACGCCGCACAGGCCCCGGCCAGCAGGAACCCGGTCAGCCGGGAACGCGCGGCCAGTCCCTCGGCCGCGGCCCGCTCGGCGTTCCCGGCGGCTCCGTGCGCGAAGTCCCGCAGCAGGCCGTGGTGCCGATAGCGGTGCTCGGCTGGCGATTCCAGCATCGCCACGTCGACCAGCGACTCCAGCACCGCCTCGGTCTCGGCCACTGGCAGCGCGAGTACGGCGGCCGCGGCGGACAGCCCGATCTCCGCCGCCTCGACCACGCCGAGCAGCCGGAACGCCGTCGCCTGGGCCGCGGTCAGCTGCTGGTAGCCGACCTCGAAGGCCGGTGCCACGGCCAGCTCGCCGATCCGCAGCTCCCGCAGCCGCGAGCGCTCGTCGGCCAGCCGCCGGGCCAGCGAGGCCACCGTCCACGCCGGCCGCGCCGCCAGCCGCGCGGCCACGATCCGCACCGCCAGCGGCAGCCGTCCGCAGGCCTGGACCAGGGCCCGGGCCGCCTCCGGCTCGGCCTGCGGCCGCTCCGGGCCGGCGACCCGGCCGAGCAGTCCGAGCGCTTCGTCGTCGTCGAACACGTCCAGCCACACCTGCGCCGACTTCGGCAGCGCCACCAGCCGGGCCCGGCTGGTCACCAGCACCGCGCAGCCGGTGCTGCCCGGGAGCAGCGGCCGGACCTGCGCGGCGTTGGCCGCGTCGTCGAGCACGATCAGCAGCCGGCGGCCGTCCAACACGGTGCGGAACAGCGAGGCGCGCGCGGCCGTGCCCTCCGGGATCTGCTCGGTCGGCACCCCCAACGCCTGGAGGAAGTCCTCCAACACGGCCTGCGGCGGCACCGGTGAGCCGCCGGTCCCGCGCAGGTCGGCGTAGAGCTGGCCGTCGGGGAAGCCGGGGCGGGCCCGGTGCGCGACGTGCAGCGCGAGCGTGCTCTTGCCGACGCCGCCCATCCCGGCCACGGCCAGGACCGTCGGCGTGGTGCGCGGCTCGGCGGCCGGCTCGATGCCCAGCTCGGCGCCGAGCCGGTCGGCCAGCGCGGTGCGGCCGACGAAGTCCGGTTCGGCCGGCGGGAGCTGCGCCGGGCGCGCGAAGGCGTCCTTCTCGGGCCGCCCGGCGGCGGCGTGCCGGGCCGACGGGCCCGACGCGGACGCCGGCGCCGGGTTCGGCGGTCCGCCGGCCAGCACCTCGGCGTGTACGGCCCGCAGCTCCGCCCCGGGCTCGACCCCGAGTTCGCCGATCAGCAGCCGGCGCGCCGAGGTGAACGCGGCCAGCGCGTCGGCCTGCCGTCCGGACTGCGACAACGAGCGCATCAGCAGCGCGTACAGCCGCTCCCGCAGCGGGTGCTCGTCGCTGAGCGCCCGCAGTTCCGGCACGCACGAGGCCCCGCGTCCCAGCTCCACGTCCAGCGCGATCCGCCGCTCCAGCAGGCTCAGCCGCAGCTCGGCGAAGCGCCGCCGCTGCCGCTCGGCGAACGGCCCCGGGACCCCGGCCAACGGCACCCCGGTCCACAGGTCGACGGCCTGCCGGAGCAGCTCCCGAGCCTGCTCCGGCCGGCCCTCGGCGCTGGCCCGGTCGGCCTGGGCGGCCCAGTGCTCGGCCAGTTCGGCGTCCACCGCGGCGCCGTCGGCGCCACCGGTGCTGTCCGCGGCCCCGGTGCCGGCCGGCCCGAAACCGTTCAGCGCGGCGGGGGAGGGACCTTCGCCGTCGGCGAGCCCGGCCAGCGCGCCCCGTGAGCTGCCGGCGCTGCCGCCCCCGAGCGGCGGCAGCGCCAGCCGATAACCGCCGGCCAGTGAGACCAGCACCTCGGACGCGGCGCCGTCGGCGGCGTCCGGGTCCAGCACCCGGCGCCAGCGCCACGCGTAAGTCCGCAGGATCGAGCGCGCCCGGCTCGGCGGATCCTCACCCCACAGGGCGTCGATCAGCTCGGCCGAACTCGCCGTCCGGCCGGGCAGCAGCAACAGCGCGGCCAGCATGGCCTGCTGCTGGGGGCTGCCCGTGGCCAGTTCCGCCGCGCCGCGCCGGCCCCGCAGCGGACCGAGGACCTGAAACCGGATCGCGTTCACGTTCTGACCAGATCCCTGTGCTTCTCTCGTTATTCGCCGGGGGCGCTTTCGCTCTGTGGATGCCGCTTTTGATCAGTCAATACAGAGCAGGCTAAGAGGGGCGGCCCGGCGCGGGCAAGAGAGGATGATCATCAAGGGTGGTCAGGTGCGGCTTAGATATCAACTGATTGTCAGTCCGGTGAGCGCGGCGGGCCTGGCGGGCCCGGTGGCCGATGGGGGTCCGGCGCCGCCGGAGGGCCCGAGGGCCCAGGCGGCACCATCGCCGCCGCCGACGTCGGTGCCGGCGCTGGTGCGGGCACAGGCGTGGGGGCCGGTGCGGCGGCCGGTGCGGTCGGGCCGGTCCGGCCCGGCGGTACCGGCTCGGCGGGCGGGCCGGGCTCGTCGTCCAAGGCCGGGCGCAGCAGTTCGGTGTACCGGTCCAGGGCGGCGAACAGCACCCGGAGCGGTACGTCCGGGCGCACCGCGCGGTCGATGAGCTCCTCGACCGCGGCCCGGCCCATGGCGGCGATGTCCGCTTCCCTGATCTCCACGCTTGGCAAACGCCGGGTGCCCGCCCGCGTTACGCGCGCTTGCGTGGTTTGTTCGGCGCGACAAATCCGGCCCGCCCCGAGTTGTGGCGGACACCAGTTGTCGCGCCGAAAGCGGGGTGTGGCCGCCGGGGGTGCGGGGGCTTTTGTTCTCGGTCACGGATGGTGCGATAGTCACGCTCGGTCCGCGTGCGGTTTCGGGGCGGAGTCGGTGGATTGCCTTTTTGTGCCTGTGAGGATGCCGGAATGGTGTCTATGCGCGGTATGGCCGGGAATGACAATGTGCAGATCGCAAAGTCGGCGCGAAATGTCCGCCCGGCCCGGGTCCGGCGCGCTCGTGCGGCCATTGAATCAGGGTTCTGGGTTATTGTGCGGAGCCGATTCCGCGGTCATCGCAGAACCCTCACACCCACCCGTTCGGGTAGGTGATCACCGGCACCCGCCCGGGGCGGTGCCTACCCCAACGGGCAGCTTCCGCCCCGGCCCGGGCGCGGCGAAGCTGAAGCCCATGAGTCCACTCATCATCGGCGGCCACCTGGTCCTGCCGACGCATCGCGGCGTGGGGTTTCCGGCCTACGTCCGGCGGGAGAACGGATCCGCGGAGGGCGAGCCGCAGGTCCACGTCCCGCTGCCGGGGCGCCAAGGTGCGGCAGTGGCTCTGTGACGACCGGCTCGTCGCCCCGGAGTTCGTGGCGGGTCTCCGGACATACCGTTCAGCGCAGGTGGCGTTCTTCGCTGAGCGTGGCGGCGAGCTGGTCAACAACATAGCTGGCCGACGAGGCGACTGCCGTGTGGGGCGGCGAGTTGCTTGCGAGCGGCCGAACCTGGGCGCCGGCCGTACGGGCCGGCGCCCAGGCATACCTGCCGGGGCCGAGCGCCCGCGGGCGCCCGCGGGCGCCCGCGCCCCCCCACGAAACGAGGTCTAGACGATGTGTGATCGGACCAGGTTCGCCGAAGCGGTGCGCACGGTCCGGACGGTCCCGACGGTGCGGATCACCGAGCCGATCGGCTACAGCCCGCCGATGGCCGCCGGAGCCGCCCTGACCGACCGGCACGGCGCCGTCGAGGGCCGGCCGGAGCAGTTCGACCTGCTGGGCCGCACCTGGACCCTGCTGCCCGGGGTGTTCGCCCCCATCCACACCACCACGACGGAGCTGTTCTCCACCTGGCTGCCGTTCCCGGTCGGCGGCTCGTTCCTGGAGATCGGCTCCGGCGCCGGGGTCACGGCCGTGACGGCCGCCCTCACCGGCTGCGCGCGGGTCACCGCCCTGGACATCTCCTCGGCGGCGGTGCGGAACACGGCGGCGAACGCCGAGCGGCACGGCGTGGCCGACCGGGTCCGGGTGCTGCGCAGCGACCTCTTCGACGCCCTGGACACCGACGAGCAGTACGACGTCATCTACTGGAACTCCAACGTCATCGACGCACCGCCGGAGTTCGAGTACCTGGACGAACTCCAGTGGGCCTTCTTCGACCGCGACTACGCCATCCACAGCAGGTTCCTGAGTCAGGGCCCGAAGTTGCTCACCCCGCACGGCCGGATGTTCCTGGGCTTCAACACGCTGGGCAACAAGGAACGGTTGCGCGTCATGGCCGACGGGCTCGGCCTGGAGCTGACCACGTTCCGGCGGCAGGCCGGCGAGGTCGGCGGGATCGGGGTCGAGTTGTGCCTGCTGGAGGTGCTCGTCAGCTGACGGCGGCGAAAACCGCCGGGCGTCGGCGGCGGGCGCGCCGGTACGGTCTGCGATGTGGACGAACTCATCCCCGACACGGTGCTCGCGCACGTTGTCGGTCGGCCGGGCGCCCGGCTCGTCAGCTGCCACAGTGCGCCGATCACCGGCAGCAGCGGGGCGGCGACGGGCGACGTCAGCCGGTTGGCCGGGATCGCGGCCCGGCGGCTGGGCGAATGGCAGGCCGCTGCCGTGGCGCCGAAGCTTGGTTGGCTGGTCGTGGATCAGCTCGGTCAGCGGATCGCCGCCGGCAGCCTTGATTGGCGGCGGGTCGAGGCCGACTCCCGCATGGAGGCCCGGTGGAACCGTCGCGGTGAGCTCTTGGCGGAGTTGGAGCGTGTCCCGCGCGTCCTGGTCCACGGCGACTTCTCCGCGGGCAACCTGATCGCCCTGGACGATCGGACCACCGTGGTGCTGGACCGGGCCACGATCGGGACCGGCCCGGTCGGCGCCGATCTGGCCGCGCTCGCCCTCAGTACCGGCCGTTGGATGCTTTCGCAGGGCGTCCAGCCGGGCGAGGAGTTCGTGGATTTCGTCGCATCGCAGGGGCCCATAAGGGTTCTGGCTCTTGTCTCGACCTCTTACCTGGGCCAGCTGGACACGAGTACGAACCGGGCGATCTCCACGCGCGACCCGATGCCCAGCTTGCGGAAGATGTTCCGCAGGTGGAACTTCACCGTCTCCGGTGAGCACCGGATCCGCTTGGCGATCTGCTGGTTGGTCAGGCCCTGCACCACGAGCCGGGCCACGGTCTGCTCGCGGCGGCTGAGGGCCGACCACTTCTTGGCCGTCGGGGAGTCGCCGGCCGGTGTGCCGTCGGTTGTCGGCCCGCCGGGTTCCGGCTCCGCCGTGGGTGTGGCGGGTGCGCCGGGTGGCGCCTCGTTCGGTGACTGGTCGCCGGCCGGGAGCATGGCGGCGGCGTCCAGGCGTTGTTCCAGCGTCTCGTTCAGATCAGCCCACAGCGACAGGTACTTCTCCGACGTCGCGGTGTCGCCGAGGGCCAGCGCGATCCCGGCCAGGCAGCGATAGGCCGCGGCCTCTATCTCCTGCCAGCCCGAGCTCAGGCCGAGCGCGACAGTGCGCTGATAGTGGTCCTCGGCTTCGGCGAGCCGGTCGGCGGCGAAGGCGGCCATGCCCAGGCTCAGGTGCATCGCGGCCTGGGCCCGCAGGTTCCGGGCGCCCTGGGCGGCGGCCAGCCCGATCCCGGCCATCCGGATCCAGTCGCGCAGGCGGCGGCGTTGCTGGTAGTACCCGCGCAGGGCGTCCGGGACGGTCCAGCACACGGCCGGGTCGCCGAAGCGGCGGTGGTGCCGGACCAGGGCGAGCAGGTTGTGGCGCTCGGTGTCCAGCCAGGCCAGGGCGGCTTCGCGGTGGGCCGGGGCCGGGGTCGGGGCCGGTGTGATGTCGCGGGGGCCGGTGGCTGTCGTCCGGTGGTGGTCGGCGATCGACGGTGTGGTGCCGGGCCCGGTCGCTGTCACCGTCGAAAGCGCGACCTCGCCGGTCCTGTCGGTCCTGTCGGTCCTGTCGGTCCTGTCGGTCCGGTCGGTCCGGTCGGTCTCGGCGGTCCCGCCGGTCTCGCTGGATCCAGCGCCTTCGCCAGAGGCCGCGAACGCGCCGTCGGCAGCGGCTTCGGTGGCCGGCAGCCGGACCATGGCCGGATCCACCAGATCCGCGGCGGCCCGCACCCGGTCCAGCAGCCAGCGCAGATGCCCGGCCTCGGCGGCGCGGACCGTATCAGCGTCCTCATCCGCGGCCAGCCGGTCGGCCGCGAACAGCCGGGCCAGCGAGTGCAGGCTGTAGCGGCCGGGCTCGGATTCGGCGCGGACCACGCTGCGGTCGGCCATCCGGTCCAGCGCCTCCTGCGCCTCCTCCCGGGTGATCCCGGCGACCCGCGCCGCGGCCTCCGGGCAGAAGTCGTAGCCGCGCAGCAGCGCCAGGCGCCGGAACACCTCCCGGTCGGCGCCGTCGAGGGCTTCGTAGGAGGAGGTCAGGACGCCCTGCACGGTGATGTCGCCGGCGGTGAGGCGCTTGAGCCGGCGGCGCTCGTCACGGAGTTGGTCGCAGAGGTCGTCGACGCTCATCTGCGGCCGGGACAACAGGCGCGCGGCCGCGATGCGGATGGCCAGCGGCAGGTATCCGCACAGCGCCAGCAGGCCGTCCACGTCCTCCTTGCCGGTCCAGCGCGGGCCGAGCGCCCGGGCCAGCATGGCCGCCGCCTCGGCGTCCGGCATCGGCCCGAGCCGCAGCGGCAGCGCCCCGGCCAGGCCGCCGAGCCAGTTGCGGCTGGTGACGATGGCCAGCGCGTCCGGGCCGGCCGGCAGCAGCGGTCGGACCTGGGCCTCGTCGGCGGCGTCGTCCAGGACCACCAGGCAGCGTTGCCCGGCCAGCACGGTGCGGAACATCCCGACCAGCTCGTCCTGGTCCTCCGGCAGCGGGCCGGTGGCGCCCAGGGCGCGCAGGAAGCGGCGCAGCACGTCCGGGACCGGGGTCGGCACGCCGGTGTAGCCGCCGAGGTCGGCGTACAGATGCGCGTCCGGGAAGGAGTCGCCGGCCAGCCGGGCGGCGCGCACCGCCAGCGCGGTCTTGCCGGTGCCGCCCGCGCCGGTCAGCACGAACAGCGCGGCGGCGTGGGAGGCGCCTTTTCTGGAGCACAGCATCGCGGGGTTGGTGAGCGCGGCCAGCTCGCTGAGCCGCCCGGTGAAGTCGGTGGTGTCCGGCGGCAACAACCGGGCGCGCGTCGGCGCCCAGTCGAGAGCTCGCATGCTCCCCCCTGGCAAGAGGTCTGATTTCACCTCGTTTTGCCGAGGCGGTGCTTTGGGAACCAATGTTCAGTTCTTGTGAAGAGTATCGCACAGGGGGTTATCGGTGGCTACTGAGAATGATCTGAGAATCGCTCACGGTTGCCGAATCGGCCGCCGGCTGGCGGGTTTGTCGCAATCGTCCGGGGAAAGGCTCTGATCAGGCCAAGATCAGGGAACTGTCATGCTCAGCCGATGGCGATTGTGGCGGGGATCACCTTCCGCGCGCTCTCGTGCGGCCCGACGGTGCGGTTGCCCGCCCCGCCGGGCACCGCGGGCGGGGAGAAGGTGGCGCCGAGGGTGGCCAGGAACTTGCGGCCCGGGACCCAGCCCTCGACGACGTGCGTGCTGATCTGCACGATGTCCTGCTCGACCGCCGCCGCCGACAGTGCCGCGGCCACCGCCCGCCCGATCCCGAGCCGCCGGTACTCCGGGCGGATCAGGAACGTGCCGATGCCGACCGAGGCGATGTGCGGGTACTGACGCAGGGCGTCGACGAACCCGACCACCTCCCGGGCCGCCTCGATGACCAGCAGCACCTTGTCTTCGAAGTCGTACCCCTCCGGCAGCGAGTAGTAGGCGCTCTGCACGTCGCCGGGCGCGGACGGCTGGCCGGTCGCGGCCAGGAACCAGTCGTCGGAGGCGGCGAGGACGGCCAGCACCGCCGGCTCGTCGGCGGGCTCCAGGTCGCGGATGACGACCGGGTGGCCGTCCACGAAGAGATCGATGCGCATGAAACCAGTTTCCCCCGTCCGGGGGATCAGCTAGCCTCGCGGCAACACGTTCGCACGTTCCGATGATGGGGAGGGATCATGACCCGCGGCACTTCCGCCATCCCCGCCTCCCGGCACCCCTTCGACGTGATCCTGGTGTCTTCGCCGGCTCGGCGCCGGCTGCGCGGCCTGCGCTGAGACATCTCCCGGGCTTTATCCGGACCCTGAGACGGCTGACCAGCTGACATCCCGGGTCTGATTCGGCTGCTTCCCTTGCCTTTCCCGCCTTGCTTGCCTCGCCCGGGCCGGTGCGGCGGCTGAGCCCGGGCATCGCGCTGTCCTGATCCACCGCGACCGCCGTCTGACCGTCTTCTGACTGTCGTCCGACCGGCGTCCGACCGGCGGCGCGGATCGCACAGCGAAATCCGAAGGATTGATCCATCATGCGGGCAAACCTGACCCGACGTTCCCTGTCCCTGGTCCGCAACCTGGGCATCCTGGCGCACGTGGACGCCGGGAAGACCACCGTCACCGAACGCGTGCTGTTCCTGACCGGCGCCGTGCACAAGCGCGGCGAGGTGCACGAGGGCACCACCGTCACCGACTTCGACCCGCAGGAGCGCAAGCGCGGCATCACGATCTTCGCCGCGGCCGTCAGCTGCGACTGGGCCGGGCACCGGCTGAACCTCATCGACACCCCCGGGCACGTCGACTTCTCCGCCGAGGTCGAGCGGGCGCTGCGGGTGCTGGACGGCGCCGTCGCGGTGTTCGACGCGGTGGCCGGGGTCGAGCCGCAGAGCGAGGCGGTGTGGCGGCTGGCCGACCGGTACGGCGTGCCGCGTATCGCCTTCGTGAACAAGATGGACCGGACCGGCGCCGACCTCGACGCGGCGGTGGAGTCCATTCGCGAGCGGCTGCACGCGGTGCCGCTGGCGGTGCAGTTGCCGATCGGGAGCGAGGGGGAGTTCGAGGGCGTCGTCGACTTGGTCCGGATGCGGGCTCTGACATGGGCCGACGGCACCATGGCCGAAGGCGTGGTCCCCGAGGCGCTGGCGGACGAGGCCGGCCGGCGTCGGCGGAAGCTGGAGGAGACGGTCGCCGAGCGGCATGCTGCGGCGCTGGAGGAGTTCGTCGAGCGGTCGCAGCTTTCCGCGGAGACGCTGGGGGCGGCGCTGCGTGAGCTGACTGCTTCCGGCGAGGTCGTCGTGGTGCTGTGCGGTGCGGCGTACAAGGACCGGGGGATCGAGCCGCTGCTGGATGCGGTGGTCGCCTACCTGCCTTCGCCTTTGGACCGGTCGGATGCCGATCCGGAGCAGCCTTTGGCGGCGCTGGTGTTCAAGGTGCAGGCGACCGGTACGGGACGGCTGACGTTCGTGCGGCTGTACTCCGGGACGCTGCGTAAGGGCGATTCGGTGCTGGACGTCGGCGCCGGGCGGACCGAGCGGGTCGGGCGGATCCTGCGGGTGCAGGCCGACCGGCACACCGAGGTCGAACAGGCGGTGGCCGGCGACATCGTCGCGCTGGTCGGCCCCAAGCACGCGGTGACGGGTGCGACGCTGGCCGCGCCCGAAGCACCGGTCCTGCTGGAGGCGGCGGGCTCGGCGCCGGGCGAGCCGGTGGTGTCGGTCGCGGTCGAGGCGGACCGCAACGCCGACACCGGCCGGCTGGCGGCGGCGCTGGCGCGCGCGGTCGAGGAGGATCCGTCCCTGTCGGTCCGCACCGACCCCGAGACCGGCCAGACGCTGCTGTCGGGGCTGGGCGAGCTGCACCTGGAGGTGGCGGTGGAGAAGATCCGGCAGGAGAAGGAGATCGCCGTGACCGTCGGGCGGCCGCAGGTGGCGCTGCGCGAAGCGGTGGTGTCGGGCGTGACCGGCTTCGTCTACCGGCACGTCAAGCAGGACGGCGGCTCCGGCCAGTGGGCCCACGTGGTCCTGGAAGTCAGCCCCCTGACCGACACCCTCGGCGACACGGGCTTCACCTTCGAATCCCGCGTCACCGGCGGCCGCGTCCCCCGCGAGTACATCCGCGCGGTCGAAGCCGGCTGCCGCGACGCCCTGACCACCGGCCCCCTGGCCGGTCACCCGGTGACGGGCCTGCGCGTGGTGCTCCTGGACGGAGCCACCCACGTGAAGGACTCCTCGGAGATGGCCTTCCGCACAGCAGGGCTGATGGGCCTGCGCGCAGCACTGCGCGCCAGCACCCTGGCCATACTGGAACCGGTGGCGGAGCTGACGGTCACCACCCCGGACGACACCGTCGGCACGGTCCTCGGCGACCTGGCCGCCCGCCGCGGCCGCGTCACGGACTCGACGAGCCGGGGCACCACGGCCGTGGTCACCGCGACCATCCCGCTCGCGGAGGTCTTCGGCTACGCCACGCGCCTGCGCAGCCGCACGCAAGGCCGCGGGGCCTTCACGATGCGGTCGGCGGGGTACGCGCCGGTGGTCGGTGGGTGAGGCCGGGAGCCTGGGTCCGGCCGGCCTGTCCTTCGGGACGGGTCGGCCGGGCCCGGCCCGCGCGCTCGGCCGATCAGCGCTTTCGCGCCGCCTTGCGCTGCGCTTTGTCCTGCGCTTTGAGGTCGCGCACCACGACTTGCATGACCCTCGCCAACGCCCGCCTCGCTGCGTTGACTTCCTTGTCCACCTCACGCTGTTCGACCTGGCCCTGCACGGCTGCGATATGCGCTTCGAACGCGATGCTCGCGATCAGGAAGCGAAGACGTTGTATCTCGGCGTCGTCGCCCAGCTCGCAGCCGATCAGCGCGACCACACACAGAGCCTGCATGATCTCGTCGTAACGAACGTCCACATCGGTTCCGAGAGCCAGCGCCTCCACATCCGCATGCTCGGCGATGATCCGCAGCGCGGCGTCCAGGTCCGCCTCGCGTTCCGACGGCCCGCCCGCCAGCGCTCGCCTGAGCAGCGGCCCGGCGTCCCCGGCGCCGATCGCGCCGAGCAGCGCCAGCACCTCGGGCGCGTGCGGGCCGAGCAGCGCGTCGAGGCCTGCGGATGCCGTCGGGACTCCGTCGAGTGCTGATTCGAAGGTATACCAGGCCATGGACATGTGGCGGTCCTATCAGTCCCCGTTGAAGCCGGGCAAGCGGCGGTCGGCGTCAGGACTCGGCGGCCCGGACCTTCCGCAGCGCGCGCACCTGCGTCCGCGACGGTACTCGTCCTCGGCGACGGCCAAGCTGGTCGGCTTCATCGGGGTCCGGCTGGTGGTGGCGAGCGGTAGAAGGTCGGGCGCGTTTCACGGATCGTCGTACATGAGCGGCACAGTATCCGCTCACAGGTTCAGCTCCCGATCCCCTCCCACCCGCGCCGCACCGGGCCTTCGGCCAGCGCGTGCGGGTCGTGGCTCCAGCGGTCCCGGTAGAAGACGTCGCCCGCGCGGCCGCCCTGGTACCGGACGCTGTGCAGGTCGGTCGCGGTGGTGCCGCGGCGGAAGAACTTTCCGGCCTGGAGCAGGAGCGCGTCCGGCTCCTTCGATCCGTCGCGCGGCACCGGGCCTCCTTGGCAGTGAGTTGACATCTTCCGGGCTCTTCACCCTTGGTGGTGACCCGTCGGCGGCCCCCGAACCTGGCGCTCACCTGTCCGGCGCAACCTCGCGGCCCGGTTGATGTGCAACCTGCGGGTTGCGCGTTCGGGATCGATGTGCAACTCTGGGGTTGCACGTTAGAGCCGCTAGTGAGAACGAGGGAGTACGTCATGACCACTGACCTTCAGGACAGCATCGAGCGCGAGAC
This sequence comes from Catenulispora pinistramenti, assembly GCF_018274385.1. Lineage (GTDB taxonomy): Bacteria > Actinomycetota > Actinomycetes > Streptomycetales > Catenulisporaceae > Catenulispora > Catenulispora pinistramenti. The sequence goes on from NZ_JAAFYZ010000089.1 coordinate 37,741, forward strand.
CCTGATCGCCGCCTCCCAGGACCGGGTCTGGTCGCTGGTGACCGAACCCGGCTTCTGGGTCGCCCCGACCGGTGCCGAGGCCGTGACCGGGGAGACCACCGTCGCGCACAGCGACGAGTACGGCGACTACCCGGTGCGGGTGGAGAAGATCGACCCGAAGAGCTATGTGTCCTACCGTTGGGCCAGCGCCTACTCGGGCCAGGCGCTGCGCGAGGGGATCACGACCCTGATCGAGTTCACGCTCACGCCCGAGGGCGACGGCACCCGGCTGCGGGTGGTCGAGAGCGGGTTCACGGCGCTGGAGGGGGACGAGGAGCTGCGGCGCGGCGCGTTCAAGGACAACGACGGCGGGTGGCGCGAGGTGATGGACGCGTTCAAGAAGCGGGCCGAAGAGGCCGCGTGAGGCTGGAGGGGGTTTCGGTGGCGGGGGC
>NZ_JAAFYZ010000009.1 GCF_018274385.1 Catenulispora pinistramenti
GATCGGCCAGCGCCTGCTGGCCATGGCCGCCGCGATCTGGCACAACACCAAGACCGGCGCGGCAAGCAAGCGATCATTGATCGCCTACGACCACTGACCAGCCAAGCGATCGGACTCAATCATCTAGTAGTCGCCTGTAGTCGCTATTTTGAGTGAATCCGACCGCTGCCTCACGCTTGAGGCGGCGGTCGGAGCCTTTCACGGCTGTCCGTGACCTTGATGCACGCTCCGGAGACGAGTTCAGAGCGCGCGCGGCGCTATTGCCTGTCGTCGCTGCTTCGGCGGGTCGCAGAACTGGGAGTCGACCACGTCGTCTTCGGGTCCCGGCGCTCGGAGGACCACAAGGACATGTGGGTCATCGCTGCCTGGCGGCGGGCCAAGCGCCCGGAGGCCTTCGTCCGGGTCGACTTCGTGTGGTCCGTCGCGGAGCCCGCCCTGTGGTTGGCGGATGTGGTGGCCGGCGCGTTCATGTGGTGGCTCGGCGATCAGTGTGATGAGTGGCATCACCTGGACGGCAAGGCCGAGATCATCGAGATCGAGGAGCCGTAGAAAGCGCGAAGCCGGGCCGCCGACGTTCTGTCAGGCCTTTCCCGGCTTCACTTCCGGCCCTTCGTGGGCGCGGCTGGTTCAACTAGGCCAGCATGCCCGCTTCCGTCCCTGCGCCTCAACCCGAATCCCACCATCGGGTGAGGGCTACAGCTCCCCGTGCCTGGTCATGTAGTTGTACGCGAACCAGCCGGGCAGGACCGGGAGCCAGAACGTCATCAGCCGGAACAGCAGCACGGCCGTGGTGGCCAGGACGGTGTCCAGGTGGCCGAAGGTGGTCAGGGCGCCGATCAGGGCGCCTTCGACGCCGCCGACGCCGCCGGGGGTGGGGACGATCGAGCCGGCGGCTTGGGCGGTGAGGAAGACGAAGGCCACGACGGCGAAGTTGATTTTGGCTGCCCGGTCGTCGGTGGCGGCGGCCTGGATCGAGGCCCAGAGGGTGAAGCTGTAGAGCAGGGACAGCATCACGGTGCCGCCGAGGCCGGTGGCCAGTTTGATCGGGTTCTGCGCCACGTCCATCAGGCGCGGGAGGACGCCGGCTACCAGGGGGCGGAGGCGGTTCACGGCGAAGCGGCGGAGCTGGGGGATCGTCGCGATCAGCAGGACCAGCAGGGCCAGGGCCAAGATGATGGAGATCAGGGTCGCGCTGGAGGCGTGGGAGCCGCCGCCGCTGTTGTCGCCGGAGCTGCCGGCGATGACGCCGAAGATCAGGATCAGGAGCAGGTGCTGGACCAGGCCCATGATCTGCTGGGCGCCGACCGCCGTGACGGCCGCGCGGGTGGGCAGGCCGGTGCGCTGCAGGTAGCGGGTGTTGACCGCGACGCCGCCGACCGCGGCCGGCGCCACCAGGGTCACGAAGGAGGCCGCGACCTGGGACAGGACCGTGCGGCGCCAGCGCAGCTTCTCCGGGACGAAGCCGTCCAGGGCCATCGCCGCCGCGAAGTACGTGGCGACCGAGGCCATGGCCGCGGCGCCGGTCCACCACCAGTTCACCGCGGTGAGGCTGGACCACGAGTAGTTCGACGCCAGCAGCAGGTACGACGCCAGCGCCGCGCCGCCGACCGCGAACAGCGTGCGGGGGCTGAACCTCTCCAGCTTCACCGGCTCCGGCTCCACCGAGGGATGGAGCGCCTGAACCGCTTCCTGGATGTTGCTCAGCAGCCCCTTCGACTTCTTCAGCGCGGTGCGCGTGGTGCGGGTCAGGATCACCGGCTGCAGCATCGGCAGCGCCGCGGCCACGTCGTCCTCGCCGAGCTCGGTCACGGCCGCCGCGACGCTGCGCTCGTAGCCGAAGTACAGGCTGGTCACCGTCAGCATCTCGGCGGTGTCCAGGCGCCGGGACAGGGTGCCGGCGGCGATCTCGCCGAGCCGCAGGTCGGTGAGCCAGGCCCCGCCCTCGTCGTCGATCAGGAACGCGTGCGCGGACAGCCGGCGGTGGGCCAGCTGGTGCTCGTGCAGGTCGGCGAGCATGGCCCAGAGCCGGCCGAGCAGTCCGTCGGTCAGCTCCTCGGGCTCCAGCTGCTCCAGCGTGCGGCCGGGGACCAGCTGGTAGGCGAGCATCCCGGTGTCCGGCCCGAGGTCGCGGACCGCCAGCAGCTGCGGGGTGGCGATGTCGGCGGCGGTGACCGCGTACGACATCAGCGCCTCCTGCTCCAGCATCCGGCGCAGCGTCAGCAGGTTGCGACGCTGGGCCGGGCCGCGCAGCCGGGCCCGCCGGTAGAGCCGGTAGACCAGGCCGGCGGCCTGCTGGTCGCGGTCCAGGACCAGGGCGTCCACGTCGCCGCGCCCGGCGGTGGCGACCACATAGCGCCGCACGTCCTCGTGGGCCGGCACCCGGCGGCACGACAGCGGGTCCAGTCCGGCGGCCGACAGCGCCTGGTGCACCGCCTCGCCGGTCGGCCGGTCGTTGATCACGCCCCGGGCCCAGCGCCAGCCGAAGGCGATCAGCCGGCCCAGCATCACGGTCTCGGCCAGGCTGATGATCGTCGCGTCGCCCTGGATCAGGGTGACCACGCCGTAGGCGATCAGCGCGATCCAGGTCGCGGTCTGGAAGTTGTGCCGGTTGGAGAACCCGATGATCGTCAGATACGCGATGACCGTGGCCAGGTAGATGTGGAACGCCGCGGTGTTGTCCGCGGCGTTGGTCGGCAGCGTCAGCGCGTCCCGGATGGCCTTGGGCGTGTGCGAGGAGGAGACCGTGGCGTTCAGCCCGACGGCGGCCAGGTAGGCCATCGCCGCGGCCAGGACGGAGTCCACCACGCGCCGGGAGTCGCGCCGGTAGAGCCGGTCGATCGCCAGCGCGATCGGCACCACCGCCAGCAGTACCGAGGTCACCGCGAGGATCAGGCCCAGCGGGAGTTTCTGCTCGGCGGACAGCTTGGAGATGTCCGACTCGGCGCCCCGGGTGGTGCCGCCGGCGACCATCCCGATGCCGAGGAACAGGAGCATGAAGACGAAGCTCGCGACCGCGCGCAGCAGGTCGGCCGGGCGGCGTATGCGGCGCGGCTCCGGCGGCTCGTCGATGATCGGTGCGGGCAGGGTCACGGCACGCTTCGCGGGGAGGGCGTCGTTGTCGGCGGCGGGCTTATCCTCGTTCTCGGACGCTCGGGACATACCCGTCCCCCCGGACCCGGCTGCGGGCAGCTCGATGACAGGCGTGGCGGCCTCGACCGGACCCGGTCGGGCCGGCGAGGCGGTGCCCGGCTCCCCTGCCACTGTCCACCTGTCTTCTGCTCTTGTTGTCGTCTTGCGCCGTTCTGGACACAAGGACGATAGTCCCTGGCGCCTCGTGAGTGCGGCGACTGTGGTTGATCGTCCCACGAGGGGGTTGCCCCCGGCGCGGCGGATTACCTCGACAGGAGTGATGGAAGTGACCAAACCACCCGAACTGCCTCCCTACGTGGACCGGGTGTTCGAGCTGGTGGACCGCATCCCGCCGGGCCGGGTGATGGCCTACGGCGACGTCGCCGAACGGCTCGGCGAGGGCGGGCCGCGGCAGGTCGGCACCGCGATGGCCAAGTACGGCGGCGGGTCCCCGTGGTGGCGGGTGGTGCGCAGCGACGGCGGCTTCCTGCCGGGACACGAGCGCCAGGCGCTGGCCAACTACCGGGAGGAAGGCACGCCGCTCAAGGCTGATGGTGGCCGGATTGATATGAACCGGGCCCGGTGGTGGCCGGGGGAGGACGAGGCCGCGGGCGGTGGCGCGATGGACGAGGTGCCGAGCGACTTCGCGGGCTAGTAGAGCGGTGAAACCAGCAGAAGAGGAGCGGAAGCGCTCAGTCCCCGTCGCCCGGCGCGACCAGCCCGGTCTCGTAGGCGACCACCACCGCCTGCGCCCGGTCCCGCAGTGTGAGCTTGGTGAAGATGTGCGCGACGTGCGTCTTCACCGTGGCCTCGGACAGCACCAGCCGCGCGGCCAGCTCGGTGTTGGACAGGCCCCGGCCCAGCAGTGCCAGGATCTCCCGCTCGCGCGGGGTCAGAGCGGCCAGATCGCGGTGGAGCGCCGGGGCCCGGGTGCCGGCCGCGGCCCCGGACCCGTCACCGGCCGGGGCCGCGAACTTCTCCACCAGGCGCCGGGTGATCGACGGCGCCAGCAGCGCGTCCCCGGTGTTTATCAGGCGCACGCTGGCGACCAGGTGCTCGGGCGTGACGTCCTTCAACAGGAAGCCGGACGCGCCGGCGGCCAGCGCCTCGTAGACGTACTCGTCGAGGTCGAAGGTGGTCAGCATCAGGATCCGGATCCGCGGATCGGCGGCCAGGATCCGGCGGGCCGCCGCCAGCCCGTCGAGGTTCGGCATCCGGATGTCCATCAGCACGACCTCGGGCTTCAGCGCGGCGGCCGCTTCGACCGCCTCCAGCCCGTCGGCGGCCTCGCCGGCGACCTCGATGCCGTTGGCGGTCAGGATCAGGCGGAAGCCGGTGCGGACCAGGGCCTGGTCGTCGGCTATCAGGACTCGGGGGTTCATGGTGCGTCCAAAGGTATCTTCGCGCGGACCCGGAAGCCGCCGCCGAGGCGCCGCCGGGCGTCCAGATCGCCGCCGTAGACCGCGACCCGCTCCTTCAGGCCGAGCAGACCGCGGCCGGTGCCCAACTGCTCGCCGCGAGCCGGGCTGTCGGCGCCGGACGCGGCGGGGGTGCCGGCCGTGCCTGGTGCGTGGGCCGCACCGGACTCGCCCCGGCCGAGCCCGGTCAGCGAGCCGCTGCCGGTGGTCAGTATCTCGATCCGCAGATAGCGGTCGTCGTAGCGGACGGTCAGCTCGGCGTTCGAGCCGCCGTGCTTGAGCGCGTTGGTCAGCGCCTCCTGCACGACCCGGTACGCGGTCGAGTCGATGCCGCCGGGCAGCGCTCGCGGCTCGCCGGAGATCCGCACGTCCACCGGCAGCCCGGCGAAGGCGATCTTGTCGACGAGCGCTGAGAGCCGGGCCAGGGTCGGCTGCGGGGCCAGGGCGGGCCCGGCTTCGTCGCGGCCGTCCGCGGCCGGGGCCAGGACGCCGAGCAGATGCCGCAACTCCGTCATGGTCTCGCGGCCCGCGCTCTCCACGGCCATCAACGCGTCCCCTGCGATGTCCGACGCGCCGGGTTCCTCAGCCATCCCGTCAGGCGCCGCGTCAGCCGCCGCGTTCGGTGCCGGGGCGGCCGCCAGCACCTGCCGGGCCGCCCCGGCCTGAATCAGCATCATGCTCACGTTGTGGCTGACGATGTCGTGCAGCTCCCGCGCGATCCGGGCCCGCTCGGCGTCCACCGCTTGCTGCGCGGCGCTCTCCCGCTCGCGCTCCAGCAGCCAGCCGCGTTCCCCGATGGCGCTGGTGTACCGGGCTTGCTCCCGCCTCAGCCGCACGGCCAGCCAGGCCGCCGTCGCGCACGCCGCCAGCAGTGCCCCCACCAGCACCCACACCATGACTACATCCCCAGGATGAGAGGCCCGGACGATTACCACCACGGACCGATCCGCCGCGGTGCGCCCCCACCATACGTTGATCACATGACCGCTACCGCCAACGAGCCGACCGAGCCCGCGGAGCCCACCGGGGCCGTCGGACCGGCCGGGACCGCCGAGAGCTCAGACCCCGCCGGGCCGATCGTCCGCCTCGACGACGTCCGCAAGGACTTCGCCGACACCGCCGCCCTCGACGGCGTGACCCTGCACATCCGCCAGGGCGAGGCGGTCGCCGTCATGGGCCCGTCCGGCTGCGGCAAGTCCACGCTGCTGAACCTGGTGGCCGGCCTGGACCGGCCCAGCTCCGGGCAGGTCGTCGTGCACGGCGAGGACCTGGGCGGGCTCAACGAGACCGGGCTGGCCCTGTTCCGCCGCCGCCGGATCGGGATGATCTTCCAGTTCTTCAACCTGATCGACGACCTGCCGGCGCTGGACAACGTCGCGCTGGCCGCGCAGCTCTCCGGGGTCCCGGCCGGGCAGGCCCGGCGGCGCGCGCTGGAACTGCTCGGCGAGCTGGGCATCGCCGACCGGAAGAACATCTACCCGGCGCAGCTCTCCGGCGGCGAGCGCCAGCGGGTCGCGGTGGCCCGGGCCCTGATGAACCGGCCGGCCCTGCTGCTGGCCGACGAGCCGACCGGCGCGCTGGACAGCCGCTCCGGCGAGCAGGTGATGGACCTGCTGATCGACCTGAACCAGCTCGGGCAGACCCTGCTGATGGTGACCCACGACCCGCGCCTGGCCGCGCGTTGCGCCAGCCGCCTGGTCGAGATCGCGGACGGCCGGATCGTGGCCGAGCGCGCGCTGGAGCGGACCGCGTGAGCGCCGTGCGAATCACCAAGGGACCGGTCTGGCGGGCCTCGCGCGCCGCCGTGAAGCGCCGCAAGGTGCAGACCTTCGTCATCGGGCTCGTGGTCGCGCTGTCCGCGATGAGCGCGGTGCTCGGCCTGGGGCTGTTGCAGGCCTCGACCGGGCCGTTCGAGCAGGCCTTCGGGCAGCAGAACGGCGCCCACGCCGTGGCCGATCTCGACGCCGCCAAGGCGACCGGGCAACAGCTCGCGGCCACCGCCCGCGCCGCCGGGGTCACCGGCGCCACCGGTCCGTTCCAGGCGGCGCAGGTCAGCCTGAATCTGGGTCCGGAGGTAGGCGGCCTGATGCAGATGACGGTCGTGGGCCGTCCGCGGCCCCGGCCCGGCGACGTGGACCGGGTCCAGCTGTGGCAGGGCCGCTGGCCCAGCGCGCCGGGGGAGATCGTGCTGGACCAGCCGATCGGCCAGACACTGCCGGCGCCGCCGGGGCAGACCGTCGCGACCGTCTCCGGCCCGGGCCTGCCGGCCTTGACCGTCGTCGGCTACGCCTTCTCGGTCTCGGACACGGCCGACGCCTGGGTCGTGCCGAGCCAGATGGCGGCATTGCACCCGGACCACCTGCAGATGCTCTACCGGTTCGCGAAGTCCGGTACCGACGCCGAGGTCAAGGCCGAACTGACCCGCGCGACCGCGGGACTGCCGGCCGGGACCCTCGTCGGCTACCAGTCCTGGCGCACCACTCGCGCCGAGATGCTGGCCAAGCTGGAGAGCCTGCTGCCGATGCTGATCGCGTTCGGCGTGCTCGCGGTGTCGGTCGCGGTGCTGATCGTGCTGAACGTGGTCAGCGGGGCCGTGGTCTCCGGATACAAGGACATCGGGGTCTACAAGACCATCGGCTTCACTCCGCGCCAGGTGGTCCGGGTCTACGTGGCGACCATGGCGGTGCCCGCGGTCGTCGGGACCGTGATCGGGCTGCCGATCGGGGTGATCGTCGGCGAGCCGCTGATGAACAAGGCGTTCAACGCACTCGGCGGGCAGCGGCAGATCAGCCCGCTGGTCATGGTCGGGTGCCTGATCGGGGTGCCGCTGGTGGTCGCCCTGGCCGCCTACATCCCGGCCCGGCGTGCGGCGGGGATGTCGGCGATCGCCGCGATCTCGGCCGGTTCGGCGCCCAAGCGCGGCCGGGGCCTGAAGGTGCAGCGCAAGCTGGCCGGCTCACGGCTGCCGCGCTCGGTGAGCATGGGGCTGGGGCTGCCGTTCGCCCGGCCCGCTCGCAGCGCCCTGACCTTCGCGGCGGTGCTGCTCGGCGTGACCACCGTGGTCTTCGCCAACGGCCTGGCCCGCACTATGACCGACACCAGCGCGGCCTCGGACCGGGTCGGAGCCGTGGCGGTCGATGTCGGATACGACACGAGTCAGGGAGCGTCCGCGCCGGGGGACGCGATCGGGAAGGCCATCAGGGGCGTTCCCGGCGTGGACGGAGTGGCGTCCCAGACCGGCGACATGGTCGGTGTGGCGGGGATGACCACGGAGGTCAACATCCAGTACTACGGCGGCGACTCGGCGCTGATGGGCTTCACCATGGTCAAGGGCCACTGGCTGGCCGGCCCGGACCAGATCGTGGTGCCGGCGCGGTTCCTGAACCGGCACCACGTGTCCCTGGGCCAGGTCCTGATCGTCGAGCTGAACGGCCGCAGTGCCACGGCGGTGGTCGTCGGCGAGACCATCACCGGCGGCGACAGCATGTTCTATGCCGACTGGAGCACCCTGCAGCAGCTCTCGCCGGGCCGCCAGGCCGACCGCTTCGAGGTCCACGCGGCGGCCGGTGCGGACCGGCAGGCGCTGGCGGCCAGACTGCGGGCGCTGGCCCCCGGCTGGAACGTCGGCGTCCACAGCACCAAGGACCCGAACGCCGAGCTGAAGGTGTTCTCCGCGGTCATCACCATCGTGCTCAGCCTGGTCGCGGCGCTCGGCGTGTTCAACACCGTCTTGCTCAACACCCGTGAGCGGCGCCGCGACCTGGGCATGCTGAAGTCGGTGGGCATGACCCCGCGTCAGGTGGTGGCGATGGTCATGACCTCGATGGGCCTGCTCGGCCTGCTCGGCGGGATCGTCGGCCTGCCGCTGGGCTACGGCCTGCACGCGCTGATCGTCTCGATGATCGAACGCACCCAGGGCCTGGACCTCGCGCCGAGCATGGTGCACGTCTACACCCTGCCGCTACTGGCCTGGATGTTCCTGGCCGGCGTCGGGATCGCGGTGCTCGGGGCGCTGGTGCCGGCCCGGTCCGCGGCGAGGTTCTCGATCTCTGAAGTACTGCGCAGCGAATAGCGACGCGCACCTTTAGTGAGGAAGGGCCTGCGGGGGGCACCCCGCGGGCCCTTCGCGCGCTCTGGCATGATCGGCGCGCGGGCGTGATCCATTGCCGAATGGGGCGTGACGGTCGGTGGTCTGTGTTGTCATAGAGGACCGTGGTGTATCGCTCGGGTATACCCGCCGGCAAAGGATTCGAAACATTGTTCGACACGCAGGCCCCGCCTCAGGTCAGCGGACCCCCGCTGGACCCGGCGCAGCGCCGCGTCGTCGACCATCCCGGCGGGCCGCTGCTGGTGCTGGCCGGACCGGGGACCGGCAAGACGCACACGTTGGTCGAAGCCGTCATCGCCAAGACCGACCCCGATCGCGCGGCCCTGCGCCCCGACCAGGTCCTCATCCTCACCTTCAGCCGCAAGGCGGCCTCGGAGCTGCGGGACCGCATCGGCCGCCGGCTGCCGATGTCCGGCGTCGCGCCGCTGGCGACCACGTTCCACTCCTTCTGTTACGCACTGGTCCGCCGCTTCCAGGACCCCGAGCTGTTCACCGAGCCGATCCGGCTGCTGTCCGGGCCCGAACAGGACGTGTTCGTCCGCGACCTGGTCTCCGGCAGCATCGATGTGGGGATAGGCGGCGGGGCGCTCGGCGAGCGGATCCAGTGGCCGCAGGATCTGCGGGCGGCGCTGGCCACCCGCGGATTCGCCGAGGAGCTGCGGACCGTGCTGTCCCGGGCCCGGGAGCTGGGTCTGGACCCGACCGAACTGGCCCAGGCCGCGCGCCGGGCCGACCGCGGCGACTGGTACGCCGCCTCCGCGTTCTTCGAGGAGTACCTGGACGTGCTCGACGTCCAGGGCGTCCTGGACTACGGCGAGCTGGTGCACCGCGCGGTGCTGCTGGCCGGGCAGGAGGACGTGCGCCGCGAACTGCGCCACGACTTCCGCGCGGTGTTCGTGGACGAATACCAGGACACCGACCCGTCCCAGGTACGGCTGTTGGAGGCACTGGCCGGTGACGGCGCCGACCTGGTGGTCTTCGGCGACCCGGACCAGTCGATCTATCAGTTCCGCGGCGCCGACGTGCGGGGCATCCTGGACTTCCCCGAGGCGTTCCGGAACATGGACGGGACCCCGGCCGACACCGCGGTCCTGCGTACCTCCCGCCGCTGCGGGCCCGCGCTGCTGAAGGCCTCGCGCGAGCTGACCCGGCGCATGCCGATCCCGTTGCTGCCGGTCGAGAAGGTGCGCGAGCACCGCGATCTCGCGGCGGAGGGACCGGTGGTCGACGGTGAGCCGATCCAGGGTTCGCTCCAGGTCTTCACCTTCCCGACCCCGAACACCGAGCTGGACAACATCGTCGACCTGGTGCGGCGCGCACACCTCGAGGACGGCATCCCGTGGGACGAGATCGCCGTGCTGGTCCGCTCCGCGACCCGGTCGATCCCGGCGCTGCGGCGCGCGCTGATCACCGCCGGGGTGCCGGTCGACACCTCCGGCGACGAGTTGCCGCTGGCCGCCGAGCCCTCGGTCTCGGTGCTGTTGCAGGCGTTGCGGGTCGCGGACAATGAGCAGGCGCTGACCCCGGACGTCGCGCGTTCGCTGCTGTCCGGGCCGCTCGGCGGCATGGACGCGTTCGAACTCCGCAAGCTGGCTCGTGCGCTGCGGGCTGAGGAGCGGCTGGCGAATCAGAACGCTGTCGCGCCGGAACCCCGTGAGGTCACCGAAGCCACGGTCAACGGCGTCCGTCCCAGCGAGGTCCTGCTCCGCGAGGCCCTCGCCGAGCCGGCACGGCTGATCGCAATGGATGAAGACGTTGCACGTCCGGCCTACCAGCTCGGCATGCTCCTGCTCCGCACCCGCCAGATACTGCGCGGCGGCGGTTCGGTCGAGCAGGCGCTGTGGGAACTGTGGAGCACCACCAAGTGGCCGGAGCGCTTGGAGCGCACCGCGCAGCGCGGCGGCAACGCCGGTCGCTCGGCCGACCGCGACCTGGACGCGGTCTGCGTCCTCTTCGACTACGCCGCCCGCGCCGAGGACCGCGCGACCGGCCGGGGCGTCCGCAACTTCATAGCCGATCTGGAAGCGCAGGAACTGGCCGGCGACTCGATGGCGGCGCAGTCCTCGCGCGGTGGCGCGGTGCGCTTGATGAGCGCGCACAAGTCCAAGGGCCTCCAGTGGCGCTTCGTCATCGTCGCCGGGGTGCAGGACGGCCTGTGGCCGGACCTGCGGCTGCGCGGTTCGCTGCTCCAGGCCGACCTGATCGGCCGCAACGGGCTGCGGTCGATGGAGGAGATCCCGACCGCGGCGACGCTGCTCGCCGAGGAACGCCGGCTCTTCTACGTCGCCGCCACCCGCGCGCGCGAGCGGCTGGTGGTCACGGCTGTCGACAGCGCCCTGATCGGCGACGACGCCGCGGCCGAGTCGCCCTCGCGGTTCGTGGACGAACTCGGCGTCGACGTGCAGCCGCTGCCCGGCCTGCGCAAGCGCGCGCTGGCGATCCCGGCCCTGGTCGCCGACCTGCGCCGGGTCCTGACCGACCCGAAGAGCTCCGACCAGCTGCGCCAGGCCGCGGCCTCGCGGCTGGCCCGGCTGGCCGACGCGCAGGCCGGGGACGGCCGGCCGCTGGTGCCGTCCGCGCACCCCGACAAGTGGTGGGGCCTGGTCGAGGAGACCGACTCCGAGCAGCCGGTCCGCGACCCGGCCAAGCCGCTGCTGCTGTCGGCCAGCCAGGTCGCGGCCATAGACGAGTGTTCGCTGCGCTGGTTCCTGGACCACGAGGCCGCCGCGCACGAGCAGAAGACGGTCGCGCTCGGCTTCGGCAACGTCGTGCACGTGCTGGCCGACGAGGTGGCCAAGGGCGACACTCCGGCCCGGCTGGACGTGCTGATGGAGCGGCTGGACCGGGTCTGGGACCGGCTGTCGTTCGAGGCGCAGTGGCAGTCTCCGCAGCAGAAGGAGGAGGCGCGCGCCGCGCTGGAGCGGTTCCTGGCCTGGCACGTCACCGACCGGGGCCGGCTGCTGCACTCCTCGGAGCAGGACTTCGACGTGCGGCTCGACGTCGAGGGCTTCGACCTGCGCATCCGCGGCTCCTTCGACCGGGTGGAGACCGACGAGGCCGGGCTGACCTACGTGGTCGACTTCAAGACCGGCAAGAACGTGCCGACTAAGAGCGAGGCCCAGGAGCACCCGCAGCTCGCGGTCTACCAGCTGGTGGTGCGTGAGGGCGCGATACAGGGCGTCTCGAACGAGTCCGGCGGCGCCGAGCTGGTGTTCCTGCGCGAGGGCGACGCTGCCGGGCTGCCCAGGACCGCCGAGCAGGACCCCTCGCTGGAGCAGCCCGGCGAGACCCCGATCGAGAAGAAGCTCGCGAAGATGGCGGCGCGGGTCCTGGACGAGAATTTCGCCGCCTACGGCGAGAAGCAGTGCGGCACCTGCGTCTTCCGCAAGTGCTGCCCGAAACAGCCCGAGGGAAAGCAACTCCTTTGATCCGGGACACCGAAGATCTGAAAGCACTGCTCGGGGTTCCTTATACGGAAGAACAGCTCGAAGCCATCACGGCTCCGCTGGAGCCGGCGGTCATCGTGGCCGGCGCCGGGTCGGGGAAGACGACCGTCATGGCCGCCCGGGTGGTGTGGCTGGTCGGGACCGGGCAGGTCGGGCCGCATCAGGTGCTCGGGCTGACCTTCACCAACAAGGCGGCCGCCGAGCTGTCGGAGCGCATCCGCAAGGCCCTGCGAAAGCTGGAGGATGAAGAACTCGATGACCCGGATTCGGGCGTCGAGGAGTCGGTGGGCGAGCCGACGGTTTCGACCTACCACGCCTACGCCGACCGCCTGATCAAGGAACACGGTCTGCGCCTGGGCCTGGAGCCCTCGGCACGGCTGCTCGCCGACGCCACGCGCTACCAGCTCGCGGTCAACGCGGTGCGCGGTCCCAAGGAGCTGAAGTACTTCAAGGGCAAGGTCGCCGACCTCGCCGACAAGGTGCTGGCCCTGGACGGGGAGCTGTCCGAGCACCTGGTGACGCCGGAGGCGCTTCGCGAGCATGAGGAGGCCTTTATCGGGCAGGCCGAGTCGTTCCGGGACCCGAGGAACGGCAAGGCGAAGCGCGGCTACACCGACTTCCTGAAGGCCGCCGACATCGCCAGGCAGCGGGTCGAGCTGTCCGAGCTGGTCGAGCGCTACCGGGATCTGAAGGTGCGGCGCGACCTGATCGACTTCGGCGACCAGATGGTGCTCGGCGCGCGGCTGGCCGAGGAGCGGCCGGAGGTCGGGGCGATCGAGCGCGAGAAGTTCCGGGTGGTGCTCCTCGACGAGTACCAGGACACGTCGGTGGCGCAGCGCCGGATGCTGGTCGGCTTGTTCGGCGGCGGCCATCCGGTGACGGCGGTCGGCGACCCGTGCCAGTCCATCTACGGCTGGCGCGGCGCCTCGGTGGCGAACCTGGACGACTTCCCGGACCACTTCGCCAAGCCGGACGGCTCCCGCTCGCGCGGCTACGCGCTGAGCGAGAACCGGCGCAGCGGCGGCCATCTGCTGGAGTTCGCGAACGTGGTCTCGGACCCGCTGCGGCAACGGCACACCGGAGTGCGGCAGCTGCGGCCGTCGGAGGAGAAGGCGGACAAGGGCTGGACCCGCGTCGGGCTGACCGAGACCGCCGAGGACGAGGTGAAGTGGGTCGCGCGCATGGTCGCCGACGCGCACTACCGGGGCGGGGTCGCGCTGCGCGAGATCGCGGTGCTGGTGCGCAAGGGCAACCAGATCCCGCCGCTGTACGAGGAGATGCACGCGCAGGGGCTGCCGGTCGAGGTGGTCGGGCTGTCCGGGCTGGTGCACCTGCCGGAGGTCGCGGATCTGATCGCGATGCTGGACGTGCTGGACGAGCCGATCGCCAACGCCTCGCTGGTCCGGCTGCTGACCGGGCCGCGCTGGCGGATCGGGGCGCGGGACCTGGCGCTGCTCGGCATGCGGGCCCGGGAACTGGTCCGGGACCCGGCGGACTTCGCCGACCGGGCCGGCCGGGACCGGCTGGCCGAGGCGGTCGCCGGCTCGGATCCGACCGAGGTGGTGTCGCTGTCCGACGCGATGGCGGATCCGGGGCCCGACCTGGCCTTCTCCGAGCAGGCCCGGGTTCGGTTCGCGCGGTTCGCGTCCGAGATCCGGATCCTGCGCCGGCGGCTGTCGGAGCCGGTCCTGGACGTGCTGCACCGGGTGATCTCGGTGACCGGGCTGGACGTCGAAGTCGCGGCGTCGCCGAAGCTGGTGGCGCAGCGGTCCGCGGAGACGCTGGCGGCGTTCCTGAGCCGGGCCGCCGACTTCCAGGACCTGGAGGGGGACCAGTCGGTAACCGCTTTCCGTGCCTACCTGAAAGCGGCCGAGCGGCACGAGCGCGGGATCGACGCCTCGCTGCCCTCGCAGGGCGACTCGGTGAAGCTGCTGACCATGCACAAGTCGAAGGGCCTGGAGTGGGACGCGGTGTTCGTCCCGCACCTGGCCGGCGCCGCGCAGAAGCCGCGCGAGTCGTGGATCGGGTCCGGCGCGGTGCTGCCCTACCCGTTGCGCGGCGACGCCGAGCACCTGCCGGTCCTGGACGACGCCGGCAACACCGCCGCGTTCAAGTCGTTCAAGGAACAGGCCAAGGAGTACGAGTCCTGGGAGGACCTGCGGCTGGAGTATGTGACGGTCACCCGGCCGCGCTACTACCTGACCGCCTCGGGGCACTGGTGGGGACCGACGCAGAAGCGCCGCCGCGGGCCGGACACCTGGCTTTCCGGGCTGTATGAGCACTGCCAGGACGGTCACGGCGAGATCGTCGCGTGGGCCGCCGAACCGGACCCGGACGCGGCGAATCCCAGCCTCGGCGCGACCGAGGCGCGCTGGCCGGTGCTGCCCGACGCGGAGGCCGCTGAGCGGCGTCGGGCCGGGGCGGAGATGGTGGTCGTGGCGCTGCACCGGCGGCAGGCCGAGGTGTACGGCGAACCGATGGACGAGGAGCCGTTTCTTGAGGAACCTCAAGAGGTTGAGCAGTCCGGCGGACGCCCCGGCGGTCCGGCGGACGCCGCGCCGGGCGCTGACTTCGGTGCGCCTGCGCTGATCGATGAGACCGGTGAGCCGGTCGCCGCCGCGCTGCCGGCTCAGCGGCCGCCGGAGCAGCCGGGGCCGGTGGCCCCCGCCGCCGAGATCGACGCCGAGGCCGCTGCTTCGGCCGAGGACCGGGCGGCCATAGCGTCCTGGGACCGCGACCTGGAGGCCCTGCTCGAAGAGCTCAAGCGCGGTGACGCGATCCAGCGCTACGCCCCGCTCCCGTCCTCGATGTCCGCCTCCCAGCTGCTGCGCTACCGCTCCGACCCGTCGCGATTCCGGCGCGAGCTGGCCCGTCCGATGCCGCAGCCGCCGCAGCCCTCGGCCCGGCTGGGCACCAAGTTCCACGCCTGGATCGAGTCGCTGTTCGGGCAGCAGGCGCTGTTCGAGTACGAGGACCTGCCCGGCGCCGCCGACGAGGAGATCGCCGACGAGGTGGACCTCAAGGAGCTGCAGGAGGCCTTCCTGCGCACGCCGTGGGCCGATTCGGTGCCAGCCGCCGTCGAGCAGCCGTTCCAGGTGGTGCTGGCCGGCCGGGTGGTGCGCGGACGCATCGATGCCGTATATAAGACTACTGACGGTTGGGAGGTCGTCGACTGGAAGACCTCCCGGTCGCACGACGCGGACCCGGTCCAGCTGGCGGTCTATCGGCTGGCCTGGGCGGAGATGCGCGGGGTGCCGCTTTCGGCGGTTTCCGCGGCGTTCGTCTACGTCCGCGGCGGCGCCACCGTCCGGCCGGCAGGACTGCCCGACCGCGAGGAACTGGAAGAGCTCTTCGGGGACGGCTGAGCGAGTTCCGCGGCCTGGCCCGGGCCGGGCTCGGCGAACGCCGGGTGGCCGGGATCCGAACGGGGGCGCGGCCCCGCGTTGTAAGCGTTTTCCCAGTGGCCGTACCCTGCCGTCATGCCATCGCAGTCCAGGGGAAGACATAAGAGGCGGAACATAGCCGTGACGGCCGCGGTGCTCGTCATGGCCGCGACCGTTCCTGCTTGCTCGAGCAGCACGTCGTCGGGAGCCGCCGGCGGCGGGTCGAAGACCTTCACGTACTGGTCCATGTGGAAGGAGAACGAGCCGCAGGCCACTGTGATCAAGGAGGCGCTGGCCTCCTACAAGGCCGCCACCGGGGTCACGGTCACCGTGGAGTGGCACGGCCGGGGCGTCCTGGACGACGTCGCCGCCGCGCTCAAGGCCGGCAAGCCGGTGCCGGACCTGTCCGACGGCAGCATCAACACCATCCTCGGCGCGGCCGCCGAGGGCGTGGGCGTCACCGACCTGACCACCCTGTACCGGCACCCGGTGCCCGGGGAGAACCAGCTGCTCGGCGACATCGTGCCGGACAAGTACATGCCGCTGCTCAGCGACGCGACCGGCGCCGAGGTGATGGTGCCCTACGAGGTCGCCTCCGAGGCCGTCTTCTTCGACAAGACCAAGTACCCGCAGCTGTCGGCGAACCCGCCGCAGACCTGGGACCAGTTCGTGGACCTGATGGGCGACATCAAGGCCAAGGGGCAGGCGCCGCTGGCCCTGGACGCCAGCCCGGGCAACGCCGCGTACTGGGTGGAGTGGATGTTCGAGCGCGAACTCGGCCCCGGCCAGTTCAAGCGCACCGCCGAGGAGCAGAACGCGGCCGCGGCCGGCGGGGACAGCCGCTGGGACGACGCCCGGCTGCTCGACGGCGCGCAGAAGCTCGAAACGCTGATCAAGGGCGGCGACTTCGCGCCGGGCTGGAACACCGAGGACGCCAGCACCACCAGCGCCCACGGCAAGGACCAGCAGAACGCGTGGGCCGCCGGGAAGGCCGCGCTCATCCTCGGCGGCACCTGGGTGCCCAGTGAGACCAAGCGCACGGAGAACGTGGACAGCTTCGTGTTCCCGGCGATGCCGTCCGTGGGCGGCATCCGTTCCGACGACTCCGCGGGCGTGAACTTCTTCGGCTTCGCCGTCCCCAAGGCCGGCAAGAACGCCGACGCCGCCGAGAAGTTCATCCTCTACTTCATGGCCAAGAACCAGCTGTCGAAGATCTCCACCGAGGCCGGCAACATGACGCCGCGCATCGACATCCCGGCGCCGAGCGTGCTGGCCACGGTGCAGACCGCGCTTACCAACCGCACAGTGTTCCCGGACCAGGACGCGCTGATGCGCGACGACTCCAAGTGGTACACCACGGTCTTCCAGCCCGCGTCCGTCTCGTTCATGATCGGCAAGCTCACCCCGCAACAGTTCATCAGCAAGCTGAAGGCGGACTCGGCGGCCTTCTGGGCCCAGTCCGCCTCCACCAAGTAGCCGCCGATCAAGGAGCCGCCGATCCTCAACCCGCACGACTTGGGCGAGCGCGGCGGCGGGGTTACCCTGGTTCGGTGACATATCACACGACACTGGATCAGGCCGCCCAGGCGGCGGCGTCAGCGGCGAGCCCTTACGGCTCCTGGAGCGCCGAACGCCGGCGCGACCTGCTCCACGCGTGCGCCGACGCCCTGGAAGCGGCGCGCGCGGAGCTCGTCGAACTCGCCGGCACGGAGACCGGGCTGACGCCGGTCCGGCTGGACGGCGAGGTCACCCGGACCACCGGGCAGCTGCGGCTTTACGGCGACCACGTCGCCGCCGGCCGACACCTGTCCCGGCGCAGCTCGCCGGGGGCGGCCCTGGGCGGGGCCGACGTCTACACCGTCGACGTCCCGCTCGGGCCGGTCGCGGTGTTCGCGGCGTCCAACTTCCCGTTCGCCTTCGGCGTCCCCGGCGGCGACACCGCCTCGGCGCTGGCCGCCGGCTGCCCGGTGGTGGTGAAGGGGCATCCGGCGCAGCCCCGGCTGTCGCGCCGGATCGCGCAGATCCTGAGCACGGCGGTCGCCGGGGCCGGGGCGCCGGCGGGCACCTTCGGCTTCCTGGACGCCGAGTCGACCGACGGCGACCCCAACAAGCTCTCCATCGAGCTGGTGCGGCACCCCGCGATCAAGGCGGTCGGCTTCACCGGCTCGTTCGGCGGCGGCCGGGCGCTGATGGACGCGGCGGCGGCGCGGCCCGAGCCGATCCCGGTGTACGCGGAGATGGGGAGCGTGAACCCGGTGTTCGTGCTGCCCGGTGCGATCGCCGACGAGGCGGCCCGGAAGAAGTGGGCTGAGACGCTGGCCGGGGCGGTGACCGGTTCGGCCGGGCAGCTGTGCACGAAGCCCGGCGTGGTGTTCGTGCCGGAGACGGCCGACGGCGAGGCGCTCGGCGACCTGACCGGCGTCCTGATCGCGGACAACGCCGCGATCCCGATGCTCACCGACGGGATGGCCGCCGCGCACCGGCGCTGGCAGGAGCGGATCACCGGCGCGGGCGCGGACGCGGAGCGGGCCGGCCAGCCGTTCGCGGCGCAGATCTCCGCGAAGGACTTCACGGGCGACTACCGCGAGGAGCACTTCGGCCCGGCGGCCGTGATCGTGCGCGCCGACCCGGCCGAGTACCCGGCGCTCGCGGACTCGCTGGAGGGCCAGCTGACCGCGACGATCGTCGCCGACGACGCCAGCGACGCCGACCGCGAGGCGGCCCGGGCACTGCTGCCCTCGCTCGTGGCGAAGGCCGGGCGCGTGGTGTGGAACGGTGTGCCGACCGGTGTCGCCGTGGTCGAGGCGATGCAGCACGGCGGGCCGTGGCCGGCGACCTCGGCGTCCTGGAGCACGTCGGTGGGCACCGAGGCGATCCGGCGGTTCATCCGGCCGGTCGCGTTGCAGGGCGTCCCCGCGGACCTGGTCGGCTGAGCGGTTCCCCACCCCAAGACCGGCGCAGATCGGGGGTCCGGGGCAGAGGTAAGGTGCACGCATGACTTCTGCCTCGGACAAGGCCGTCCGTCCGTATGTCGCCGACCATGCCGACGAGTTCTTCGCCGAGCTCGACGAGTGGTTGCGGATCCCGTCGATCTCGTCGGACCCGACGAGCGCGCCGGAGGTGCGCCGGTCGGCGGAGTGGCTGGCCGCGAAGCTGCGCGACATCGGCTTCCCGACGGTGGAGATCTGGGAGACCGCGGGCGGCGCGGGGCTGCCGACCGTGTTCGCCGAGTGGCCGTCCGGGGACGCCGACGCGCCGACCGTCGCCGTCTACGGGCACCACGACGTGCAGCCGGTGACGCCGCTGGAGCTGTGGGACACGCCGCCGTTCGAGCCGACGGTCAAGGGCGACCGCCTCTATGCCCGCGGTTCGGCCGACGACAAGGGGCAGCTGGCGTTCCACCTGCTCGGACTGCGGGCGCACCTGGCCGCGACCGGCCGCCCCGCGCCGGCGGTGAACCTGAAGATCATCGCCGAGGGCGAGGAGGAGTCCGGCTCCCCGAACTTCCGCGCGCTGCTGGAGGAGAAGCGGGACCGGGTGAAAGCCGACGTCGTCGTGGTCTCCGACACCGGCATGTGGGACCGCGAGACCCCGTCCACCTGCACCGGCATGCGCGGCATGATCACCGGCCAGTTCGACCTCAGCGGTCCGGCGACCGACGTGCACTCCGGCTCCTTCGGCGGCGGGATCCCGAACCCGCTGACCGAGCTGGTGCGGCTCCTGGGCCGGGTCCACGACGACGACAAGCACGTGGTGATCCCCGGGTTCTACGACGGCGTGGTCGAGCTGACCGAGACCGACCGCGAGATGTTCGCCAAGCTGCCCTTCGACGAGCAGGCCTGGCTGGGCAACGCCCGGTCCACCGCGACCGCCGGCGAGGCCGGCTTCACCACGCTGGAGCGGGTGTGGGCGCGGCCGACCTTCGAGCTGAACGGCTTCTGGGGCGGGCACACCGGCCCCGGCCACAAGACCATCGTCCCGGCCTCGGCGCACGCCAAGATCTCGATGCGCCTGGTGGCCGGCCAGCAGCCGCTGGAGATGGCGAAGAAGTTCGAGGACTGGTTCTACGCCAACGTCCCGGCCGGCCTGACCGGCACCCATCACTGGGAGTCCGACGGCGTGAAGCCCTGCATGACCCCGCTGGACCACCCCGCGGTGCAGGCGATCAGCCGCTCGATGGGCAAGGCCTTCGGCGAGCCGGATGCCCCGCGCGAAGTGCTGTTCACCCGCGAGGGCGGCTCCGGCCCGGAGGCCGACCTGCAAGAGGTCATCGACGCGCCGGTGGTGTTCCTCGGGGTGTCGCTGCCCTCGGACGGCTGGCACTCGCCGAACGAGAGCATGACGATTCCGTTGCTGCTCAAGGGGGCCGAGGCGGCCGCGTACCTGTGGTCGGACCTGGCCGAGAAGCGCTGAGGCGGCCGGGACGGTGCGGGGAGGACACGTCGATGAGTGATCAGACGAGTGACGAGACGGGCGACCGCGTGAGCGACCAGGCGAGTGGCGGTCCGGGCGGTGGCCAGGAGCGGTTCTTCGAGGGCGAACTCGGGCGGATGCTGCTGGCCCGGTCGGTCATCGACCGGGCCGGCGAGCGGCGTACCGACGACGAGTGGCTGGCGGCGGTCTGGGCCGATCCGGGGACCCGGGCGTTCGCGGTCGACGACAGCCGGGCCGAAGCGGTCCTGGACCCCGAGGCCGGGCTGGTGTTCCGCCCCGGGGCGGTGTTCGACGCCGGGTATCCCGAGGCTGAGCGCTACTTCCTCGGCCTCGACGATGATGATGTGGCGTATTTCGCGGTCAGCGTCGGCGCCCCCGGCCCGGACGGCCGGCCGACGGCCTCCACCGCCGGTTCCGCCTCCACTCCGGGCGCGGCGCTGACCTCGCCGGAGCCGCCGGCGGCCGAGGCGGCGCCGGCGCTGGGGGAGTTGCGGCACGTGCGCGAGGTGGCTGCGGTGCTGCCGGACCGCGACGGCGGCCTGCTGGCGCACGCGATCGGTCTGGACAACTGGCACCGTACGCACGGCTTCTGCAGCGTGTGCGGGAACCCGACCCGGATCACGTACGCCGGTTCGGTCCGCAAATGCGACCACTGCGGTACCGAGCACTACCCGCGGACCGACCCGGCCGTGATCATGGCGGTCGTCGACTCGGACGACCGGCTGCTGCTGGCCCGGAACTCGGCGTGGCCGGCGAACCGGGCCTCGGTGCTGGCCGGCTTCGTCGAGCCCGGCGAGACGCTGGAGGCCGCGGTGGCGCGGGAGTGCGCCGAGGAGGCCGGGCTGAGGATCACGTCCGTGCGCTATCTGGGCAGCCAGCCCTGGCCGCTGCCGCGCTCGCTGATGCTCGGTTTCACCACGACCGTGGACGACGCGACGCTGAACCTGGACGGCGACGAGCTGGGCTGGGCCAAGTGGTACACGCGGGCCGAGCTGAAGGAGGCGGTCAACACCGGGGAACTCCTGATGCTGCCTACCGACATCTCGATCGCCCGCCGTCTGGTCAACCACTGGTACGGCGGCGACCCGGTCGCGCACTGACCTGCCACCCTCAACGGACCTACTCCCTCGCCTGACTTGCTTCCCTCATCGGATCAGCCGACGACTCAGGCTTCTTTTAGAGAACCATTGGTAGGGTTTTCGGCGTTGAAGGGAGGGGAGGCGACGCCATGCTGATACGCCCACGCCGGGGCCGGGGGATCAAGAACCGAGTGGTCGCGACGCTTGTCGCGCTGGCGGCGGTGTCGTTGGCGGCCGGTTGCTCGAGTACCGGTGTCATAGGCCAGTCCTCCTCCGGCGGTGAATTCGGCAAGGACTTCGTCGGCTCGGTGCTGAGCCCCGGCGCGCCGTCCGCGGCCGGGGGCGCGCACCAGGGCAAGGACGGGGGTCTGACCGGACAGCAGTCGTTGCCCTCCTTCGACAACGCGCCCCTGCCCGCCCCGGTCGCCGCGCACGAGTTGCCGGGCCCCTACACCTCCCGCTCCGGCGCCGTCACCGGCAAGCTCTTCTTCTACCGGCAGGGCGACGCCAATTCCGGGAACTACTACGTGTGCTCCGGCACCGTGATCAAGAGCCAGAACGCCAGCCTGGTGTGGACCGCGGGACACTGCGTCCACGACGGCAAGGGCGGCACCTGGCACCTGGGCATGGTCTTCGTCCCGGCCTTCGACAACTCCGACGGCGACCCGAACGTCGACCCCAGCGACCTCTCGGCCTACGCCCCCCTCGGCACCTTCTCGGCGGTCCACGTCTGGACCTCGCCGGAGTGGGTCAAGACCGGCGACGAGCACGGCGGCGACCTGGCCCACGACTACGCGGTGATCGAGGTCAGCCGCAACGCCGACGGCCAGACCCTGGACAGCGCGATCGAGTCGGCCGGCGCCAAGCCGGTCCCGATGTGGTTCAACGCCCCCACCCAACAGGCCCCGCAGATCTCGATCCGCGGCTACCCCGCCGCGGAGCCTTTCAACGGGATGTCCCAGTGGGGCTGCACGGCGGACTCGGTACAGCTGCTGAACGTCGCCGAACTGGGTCCCGACGCCAAGGAGTACCGCGCCGGTTGCGACCTCACCGGCGGGGCTTCCGGCGGCGGCTGGTTCGCGCATGCTCCGGGGCAGGCGTCGGGGGACGTGTCGTTGGTGACGAACACGTCGGTGGGTAGTGCGCACAATGCGCATGGCGGGAACTGGCTTGCCGGACCGTATTTGGATGCGAGTGCGAAGCAGCTGTACAACATCGCGAACGGTTCGCCGGCGCCTTGAGGGCTGGGGCGGCGGCCCCGAACTGACGCCCGGCGGCACCGGCGGCTGACGATCGGTAGCTAGCGCCCGCCGATCAGGGCCGCGTGTCTGCCGGACGTCGCCGGGCACACCGGGCTCGAGGTGTGCTTACCCGAGGTCACCACGACGCCCACCACGATGAGGGCGATCAGGACGCCAACTACCTTGGTCATGAGATCAGGTGTAGTCGCGCGGTGCCCGATACGTCACGAAGAGTGCACGGATGCCACCCGAAGGTGGGTCGCGGCTTCCACCCCCGTTCCACCCCGGAGTCAACCCCAGGGTTGAAGCCCGACACCCGCGCCGGCCAGTACCTTCGCTGTCGAACCCGATACGGAAAGCGCCATGACTACGGGCGGAATGGCGGAAACCACTATCACCACCGGCCACCCCACGGTGAGGACGTGGAACGCGGACAGGTGCTCAAGACCGTTCCCGAGAACGGAAAGGGACACAGCCACGGAAGCGTTGATGCCGGATCGCTTCCGGTCCTCCGGTCCTTCCGCCAGGACCAGCCACGACACGGTAGAGATCAATGCGTATACGTCGATGGAGATGGGCAGTAGCGCGGCAAGAGCAGGGTTCCAGCCTGCGGAGCGCCGAGAAGCTCAGGATTCCGGCTGCCAGGATGACAACGGCGATGCCGGAGAGCACGAAAGCACGAGCGATACGCTTGGGGGACTCAGCGGACTCCTAGGCGAGTCTGAGGTGTAGAGCCCGGAACGGTGTTGGTAGCACCCTCCGGGCTCGCTGATGTTTTCCGGCAAGGTAGCGGAAGGCCGGCCCTCCGCGCCATCGGCGCGTGCCGTAGAACCGTCTAGCAGGCTGTACAGCGGCGTGTCGGCAAAGGATTGGCCTGACGTGACAGAACCCCCGGCGGTACGGGCCAGGGGCTATTTGCCGTCTGCGTCGAGACGCGCAGGCAGCCTTTCAGGCTTACTCGGCGTCTGTGCTTCGCGGTGCGACCGTCTCCAGTATTAGCGGTCCGTCCCAGCCCACGACGGACACCACCAGAAGCCGCGTTCCCACTCCTGCCGCTGCCACTCGCAGACCTCCGGCGGACAGCTGTAGTCCTTCGTACTCCACGCCGTCCAGGACCACAGTCACCGGCTCCGCGCTGGGAACGGGCTCCGTGCTACGACGCTTGAACTCGGCATCAAGGTCCGCGTGCAGCCGGTCGGGCTGGTAGCCGGAACCAAAGCTGATGCCGCTACGCGGGTCCGCTTCGTCGCGCGCCGGAATGTTCAGGGGGACGATCAGCGAGGAAGGGTTCACGGGCGTGAATCTACCTTCCGGGGCGGGAACGGCCAGTTCATAGGCTCGGTGAAGCCCTTGCCGTTGTGGTCGGTGCCGGACGCTTCGAAGTACATCAGCCACTCGCCCTCATTGCAGTTCGTTGAGACTGTCAGCTCTTTGCCGATGTCCAGGCTTGTGAAGCCGATGCGGGAGTCTTCTACGAACTCCCAGTTACCGCCTTCGTAGTGCCTGAAGGCCAGCACCAGGGAGCCGCCGAGCATCTCGGGTTCTTCGTGACAGATCACATGACCCTTGCCCGTGACCTTCTTTCCTGTTCGTTCGAGTGAGGCCGGGGCGAACACGCACGGAGACTTACCGCTCTCTGTCTTCTCGCCTGAAGGACGATCCTCGTCGCTCGGTTCTGCGGTCGTGTGCTCCGCCGATGTGCTGTGTTCCTCGCTGGGTGCGGACTGCTCACCGCCTGCCCCCACCGCAGGCGCGGAGGTGCCTCCGTCACCACCGCTCCCGCATCCGCCGGACGCTCCGCTTGTGCCGACGATGACCAGTCCGGCGAGGACCAGCGTTGCGATTGCTTTCCGGTTCATGTGCTCTCCCTGAGCTGATAGGGATGTGCATGACTCGGGGCCGGTGGCCCTTTGTGGCGCGGTTCGTAGTCGTCGTAGGTGGGCAGGGCGGCGCGTATCCCTTCCCACGTCATCGGCTCCTCCTGGCGGGAAGGGGCCGCATGACGCGTATCCGGCGACACGGACATGTGGCGCGAGGGCAGTGCGTCACAGATCCAGTCGGCAGGGTTCGGCGGAGGCTCGTACACCACGGGGCTCGCCTACTGCGTCTTGTTGTCGCGGTCGTTCTTGATCAGCGCCTGGTTGACGACAGCCTGTGTCCCCTCGGGGTCGCCGTCTGCGTACGTCTGTCGCACCGCTTCCTTCTGTTCGTCCGTCAGCCGGGTGTGCAGGTAGGCGTCGAGCTGGGGGATTCCGCTGATCGGCTTGTTGTCTGCCATGTCGGCGCGTCTCCTTGATTGGTTGCACATGGAACCCGCCCGCCTGGTACGCGCCACGGGGGAAGTCGCCTCAACAGGCGGACGGGAATCTTTGGGGCCTGCACTACGGCAGCGAGCCGGCCCGCCGACCGGTACGGGATCGGCGGACGAGTGTGGACCTATGCGGCCCGCTGCTTCGCGGGCCAAACAATCAGGGTGGGCTCTTCTTGAAAGCGTGTGGGTTGTTCGCGGCCACGCCACCACACCAGCCAGTACGAGCCACCGGGCGACTGTTCACAGCGCTCGAACACGCGCACGACACCGCCTTGAAGGACTTCGGTCCCGAGGGCAACGCTAGAAGCCGGAAGACGGTCAGACCCGGGTGGCCACAGGCTCACGGTCCGGCTCCCTCCATACGAGGTATACCGGGGTGCTCTCGTGACCAGCGCCTCAACGAACTAGACCAAACTTGACCTGCTATCCGAGTCTTTCGATAGCGGCCGTGATCAGGGAACGAGCCGCCTTCCCCTTGACCGCCATGCCGGAGAGCGCGGAGAACGCGCGAACGTACACGTCAACCTCGCTAGGCGCCGTAATCGTCACCTGAGCGCCAAGCAACTCGATGGAGACAAGCTTGTCGTCGTAGACGTTGAACGTCTCAACGGGCCACATGGCACGAGGGGCCGATTCGGGGATGATGCCGAGGCTGACGCTCGGAAGGGACATCCCCGATAGGAGTTGAACGAGCTGCGCCAACATCACTTCGTCATCGCCGAGGCGATACCGAAGGACTGCCTCTTCAAGCAGGATGGCGAACGTGTGGTTACCCTCGCGGATCACCTTTGAACGGTCGAGCCTGGCGGCTACTGCCGCGTCAACGTCATTCTTCGTGCCGTGGAAGTCCGTGATCAAGGTGAAGAGCGCTGCGATGTAGCCGGGTTCCTGGAGAACTCCCGGCATGAAGTTCGAGCAGTAGATCTTGAAGGATCTGGTTTGCTCGAAGAGCGGCGCCTTGCGCTGCTGAAGCCTGGTGAGCCCCGCCGATTGCAAGCGACGCCACTCGACGTACATGCCTTCGATGTTGCGAGCCGCCGCGATCAAGTCATCAGCTTCGGTCTCCGCGCCGCAGATGCGCGTCCATGTCCTGATGTCTTCTTCGGACGGCGGGCGGTTCCCGGACTGGAGTTGAGAACACTTGGTCTCATGCCAGCCGGCTTCCTGGGCCAGAGCCCTCGCGGTGATCCTCGCATCCTTGCGGATCGTACGAAGGCGCTGGCCCAGCGCTTCCCTCGCTTGCTGCGCTGCTGATGATGGCGACTTGGGCACGGTTACGAAGTCGCTCAGTCCGTGGGCCGGTAGTTCTCGTGCGGCGTGGCCCGGGCCCACACGGCCGCGAAGCTGTCAGAGCAGACCTTCACGAGCCGCGCGTCATCGTCGTAGGTCGAATCCAAGTAGGTTCCATCACCGGCGAAGTGGAGGAACTGAACCACCCGGTCATCAAAGATCCACAGGTCGTTACCGGGGAGCATCAGATCTGACGCGTCGCGCCTCGCGAGCCACCTGACCTGTTCTCCAGCAGCGGCGTTGTGTTCTGCCGTGATGTCGTACTCGAACTGCACGAAGTCACTCAGCGGCTCGGACACGATCCGTGCCCGCTGGATCTTGACTCCGCGTGCTGTCGTAGTCCGAACCAGCTCACGCCAGTCCTGGCTAGGCGCGTTGGTGGGAGCGCCACGGTACCCGCCTCGCCATGCGATGAAGGCTTCAGAACTCCGCGTGTAGCCGTCGCGCATCTCCAGATGCACGGCCGACCGCTGGACGGAGGCCATCAGCTCATCAAACGACGTGGCCACTGCCACCGCTCACCTCCGGGAAGAACTGCATCATGCGCGCCGGGAACTCGATCACGGTCTCGTGCTCCGGGATGCTCATCTGAGCGAGCCGATCCGCATCCAGCACCTTCCAACCCTGAAGGATGTAGTTGCCGGTCACGTCGTCGTAGTAAACGGTGGGCGACTGCCCGTTCTCGCTGTTCGGGTCCTTGCCAAGCATGTGCAGAGCCATGGTGCCCTCTTGAGTGGTGGGTGACGACCGATGAGACCGAGCTTGCACCGGCGGTGATCCAGGACGCTAGGAACTTGACCAAGCTTGACCGGCAAGCGTCACGAGTCCGGACACGACGAAACCCCGACACGTTGTTCTCAAAATGCCGGGGCAAGGCCTTCGGAGCCTGTGACTTGAGTCACAGGCGAAGGAAGATCAGCTGGCCAGATCAGCCTTGAGCTGCGCCAACGAAGGGTTGGTGCGAACGATCGGGTCGCCGCCGCTGGCGGGAATTGTTACCACGGTCGGGACGGTCTGGTTGCCGCCGTTGACGCTCATCACGTACTCCGCGGCGTCGGGCACCTGCTCGATGTCGACCTCGGCGAATCCGATGCCCTCGCGCTGGAGCTGGCTCTTCAAGCGGCGGCAGTAGCCGCACCAGGTCGTCGAGTACATCGTGATCTGGTCGCTCATCTTCCACTTCCTGTCGGGTGTCGGGAACATCCGGTGGGTGCAACCACGGCGGGGGCTCGATTCTTCCGCATGCGCGGCGTGGCTTGTCGGCTGTTGATGCGAACATGGACGGATGGCGCAGACTCCTCCTGGCTCCGGACCGGTCGCCGCCGGCGGGCTTCTGGAACAGCTCGACCCTGAGCAGCGTGCCGTGGCTGAGGCGCTGCACGGGCCGGTGTGTGTGTTGGCCGGGGCCGGGACCGGGAAGACGCGGGCTATTACGTACCGCATCGCTTATGGCGTCGCGACTGGGGAGTACATCCCGAGTCAGGTGCTGGCCGTCACCTTTACTCAGCGGGCGGCTGGGGAGATGCGGGGGCGGCTGCGGCAGCTGGGTGCGGGTGGGGTGCAGGCGCGGACGTTCCATGCCGCGGCGCTGCGGCAGCTTCAGTACTTCTGGCCGAAGGCGGTTGGCGGGCCGAATCCGCAGCTGATCGACTCGAAGATCCCGCTGGTCTCGGAGGCGGTGCGGCGGTTGCGGCTGCATGCCGAGCGGGCTGAGTTGCGGGATCTGGCCGGTGAGATCGAGTGGGCGAAGTCGACGCAGGTGGTGGCCGACGACTATGCCGGGGCCGCGGCCAAGGCGCTGCGGACGCCGCCGCGGGACGCCGCTGAGGTGGCCAAGGTCTACGCCGAGTACGAGAGTGCCAAGCGGGACCGCAACGCCATCGACTTCGAGGACGTGCTGCTGCTCACCATCGGCATCATGGAGGACCGGCCGGACATCGCCGCGACGGTCCGCAACCAGTACCGCTACTTCACCGTCGACGAGTACCAGGACGTCAACCCCCTGCAACAGCGCCTGCTGGACTGCTGGCTGGGCGAGCGGGCCGACGTCTGCGTGGTCGGCGACGCCAGCCAGACCATCTACTCCTTCACCGGCGCCGATCCGCGCTATCTGCTGGACTTCGCCGACCGCTTCGACGACCCGACCATGGTCAAGCTGGTCCGTGACTACCGCTCCACGCCGCAGGTGGTGGCCCTGGCCAACGCCCTGCTGGACCGCGCCGAGGGCCGGGCCGCCAAGGCCCGGGTCCAGCTGATCGCGCAGCGGGCGGACGGGCCGCGGCCGAAGTTCGCCGAGCACCCGGACGCCGAGACCGAGGCCCGCGAGGTGGCCCGGGAGATCAAGAAGCTGGTGGACGCCGGGGTCCGGCTCTCCGAGATCGCCGTGCTCTACCGCATCAACGCCCAGTCCGAGGAGTACGAGCAGGCCTTCAGCGACGTCGGCGTGCCCTACATACTGCGCGGCGTCGAGCGCTTCTTCGAGCGCCCCGAGGTCCGCGAGGCGATCCAGGTCTGGCTGCGCGGCGCGGCCAAGGCCCGCTCCGACAACGCCTCCGACGCGCTGCCCGGTCTCGGCGCGGGGGGCCCGGACGAGGACGAGGGGGAGAGCCTGGCCGAGGAGGTCCGCGCGATCTTCTCCAGCCATGGCTGGACCCCGCTGGCCCCCAAGGGAGCCGGGCGCCTGCGCGACCGGTGGGAGTCCCTGGCCGCGCTGGTCTCGCTGGCCGAGGAGTACGGCCGCACCCATCCGGATGCCGGTCTCGACCGGTTCAGCGCCGAGCTGCGCGAGCGTGCCGACGCCCAGCACGCCCCGACCGTCGAGGGCGTCACCCTGTCCACCTTCCACGCCGCCAAGGGCCTGGAGTGGGACGCGGTCTTCCTGGTCGGCATGACCGAGGGCATGATGCCGATCACCTACGCCGAGACCCCGGAGCAGATCGAGGAGGAACGGCGGCTGCTCTACGTCGGGGTCACTCGCGCGCGCGAGCGGCTGTTCCTGTCGTGGGCACTGGCCCGCTCGCCGGGCGGCCGGGCCTCGCGCTCCCCCTCGCGCTTCCTGGACGGGCTCCGCGGCGGCGTGGGCCGGGACCACCGCGAGGGCGCGGCGGGCGCTGTCATAAGGGGCGGCGCGGCCGGACGGCGCCGCAGCTCCGGCTCCTCGGCCGACACCGAGGACCGTCCGCGCCGGACCGTGGAACCGATCACCTGCCGGGTGTGTCACCGCTCCCTGATCGACGCGGCCGAGCGCAAGATCGGGCGCTGCGAGACCTGCCCGAGCGACCTGGATCCCGAGCTGTTCGAGACGTTGCGCGAGTGGCGTTCGGGCCAGGCGAAGAAGCAGAAGCTCCCCGCCTACTGCATCTTCACCGACGCCACGCTGACCGCGATCGGCGAGTCCTGCCCGGCCACCCCCGCCGCGCTGACCCGGATCGCCGGGGTCGGCAAGGCGAAGGCGGACCGGTACGGCGAGGAGGTTCTGGGGATCATCGCGGGTTCGTGGCCGGGTGCCGGTACGCCGGCTGATCCGGATACCGAGCGATAGCCGCGGATCACCGGTCGCCGATCACAGGTCGGGGCAGACCGCGGCGAGCTGGGAGAGCAGCGCTGTCTGGAGATCGGCCGTCCCGGGCGTGAGCCCGTCGAACTGCGACTGCACCGCCGAGGACAGCGGCGTGGCCGTGGTCCGGAACCGCGGATCGACCGGCTCCAGCCCGATCGGCGTCGCCGCGTTCAAAGACGCCCCGGCCTGCTCGGCCCCGCCGCGGATCGCCAGGTAGTCGCCGAACTGGGAACAGTCGGTGATGCGGTCGGTGACTTCCACGTCCAGCCCCTCGACCCCGATCATCTGCGCCGGTCCGGCCAGGTCGCTCTGCGCGCTCACCCCGGGGACGATCGGGGGCTTGGGCAGCGGCACCGCGATCTGGGCGGCGTCGGAGTCGATGTGCAGCCAGTAGCGCACGACCGGGTTCTGCGGGCTCGGGGCCGGGCTGCCGGTCACCGCTGTGGCGCTCACCTGCGGCGGCATCAGCGTCAGTGCGTCGCCACAGAGCCGGTAGAAGCTGGAGGTGGTGGTGAAGCCGAGGTTGCCCACGATTCCGCCCAGCTCGTCGACGGCGCCGGCCCCCGGATCGGCCGTGGGGTGGCCGGGGTCGAAGGCCAGCGTGAGGGTGGTCGATGGTCCGGCCGGCCGGCCCTTCGCGGCCGAGGTGCGGACCGACACCGTGACGCCGGTCGGGTACTCCCGCAGGTTCAGCGCGTCGCAGTGCACGGCGACCAGGCCGGTCAGCGATTCGGCGTCGCCGGGGGCGAGGTTCATCCGGCCCGGCGTGGCCAGGACGTCGACCCCGGGCACCGTCATCCGCAGGTTGGTGACGTCCACCGGCTTCGCGCCGTCGTTGCGCACCGCGATGGCGAAGTGCGCCTGCAGCGGGGTCTGGAGGCTGCCGGGCAGGTCGACGCCGCCGTAGTCGCCGGACTCGCTCAGGGTCAGCGCGGCGCTGCCGCCGAGCAGGTGCAGCAGCGTCCGGTCCTGGGTCCGGGCCTGGGCGCCGTGCAGGTCGCCGCGGTGCACGGCGACCCCGGTCGCCCCGGCCCCGGCGGCCACCGCGACCGCCAGCAGTCCGGCCAGCACCAGGCGCCGGTGCCGCTCCGGATCGGTCTCACGCACCGAGCGCACCGAGCGCACCGAGCGCAGCGGCGTCCGGTCGCGGAGCCGGTGCCAGGCCGCGGCCACCCGGTGCGGCGGGGTGACGACCGGCGGGCCGGCCTGCGGGTCGAGCAGTTCGTCCTCGGACTCGATCAGGTCGGTCATCAGCACGCCGCCTTCTCCTGCAGGACCAGATCGCCGGCCAGCCGCAGCGACCCGGTCAGCGCCTGGTCGATGAACACCGGCTGGGGCGGGGCGCCGCCGGTGGTGTCCGTCTCCTCCAGCATGGTCTCGCCGAGGATCGGGGCACCGGCCAGCACGCTGGTGCAGTTGTGGATGGAGATCGTCAGCCGGGCCGAGGCGGACGCGCCGGGGGCGAGGTTGATCACCGCCGGCTGCCAGTCGGTGCGCAGTTCGCTGTCGACCAGATAGGCGGGGTCGGAGCGGGTGGTCAGAACCTCGGGGTGATTGCTGATGTTCTTCACGGTGAAGCCGAGCGCGAAGGTGCCGTCGGAGGCGGGGGTGAGCACCTTGTCGTAGCCGAACTCGATGCTGCTCGGGAACCGGCCCGCGTTGCCGATCGCGATCGTGCGCTGGGTGGCCTTGTCCGCCGCGTACTGGGCGCAGGCGCCGCTGTCGGCCGAGACGATCTGCGGGACCGAGGTGCCGTCCGGGCTGCCGAAGTCGAGCTGTCCGACGTCCGCGTTCAGATGGGAGGACACCGTGACCCGGGTCGGCAGGGTCAGATCGCGCAGGTCGCCGTCGGCGTCGCGGACCCGGGCGTGGACGGCCGGGAAGGCCAGCGCCGACCCGCCGCCGACGCCGTCGGTGTCCGTGCCGAACATCCCGGTCTGCTGGCCCAGGAGCACCGAGGGGCAGAACAGCTTGACGGTCAGCGCGACCTCGGCGGTGCCGCCGGCGGGGATCCGCGCCGAGGGGCCGAGCGGCTTCCAGCCGGTGCTGGACATCATCAGGGTGCCGGCGTCGACGCTCACCGAGTCCAGGGTCACCGCGTCCGGGCCGTTGTTGGCGATCTCGACGAGGTACTGGCCCATGGCCGAGCTGCTGGCGGCGTTGTAGGACGAGGCCGCCGGGTCGCCGTCGACCACGGAGTCGACGGCCAGCGAGACGACCTCCGCGCGGTCCGCCGCACCGGCGACGTTGTCGAACCAGGCGGTGCAGGCCCCGCCGATCGCGCAGGCCAGGACGATCGCGGCCGCGGCGGCGGTGACCTCCCGGCGCGAGCGGCGCAGCCGGCGGCCGCCGGCGCGGACGGCGGCCAGGCGCTCGCGGAAGGTCAGGACCCGCCGGGCCGGTTTCTCGGCCGGCCCGTCCTCGGCTTCCAGGTCGTCGATCCACTCGAAGACCTCTTCGCCGTCCTGGATCGGGCCGAAGACGTCGTCCCCGTCGCCCGACGGATCGCGGTTCATATCCATATGTGCTCGCGCCCTCCCGCGCTCCCAGCGCTTACCCGCGCGCTCCCACGCTCTCAGATCCCCGCCCTTGGGCCCCTCGCGCTGATCGCTTGCCGCTCCCCGTCGCTTATCCCATCCTCGCTCATCTTCTCGCGAAGTTTTCCAGAAAGTTGGCGTGAAAGGGGTGACAGCCCCGTTCGCTTCTGACAGCATGTTCAGCGTCGAGGTTGGGGGCAACTGTGTCGACCGGGGTGGGGGCCATCGGAGCCGGAAAGTTTGGGCTCAAGGGCATAACCGCAGGTCAAAAATAGTTTGCGGTCCACAATGGGGATCACTTAACCTTCCGATGCGGGCGAGGGATCGCCCAAGGCGCCCCGCGCGCCGCAACTGAAGATTTCCACCTGTAAACGTGTGGTGCCGACTGCCAGCGGCTCCTGCCACACCGAGGCGAATGTAAGGAGGCGAGTTCCATGAGGTTGATGACCGATGTCGTCATCGAAGGCGTGCAGGCCGTGATTCCTGCGCCGGTTTTCCGTGCGTCCGAGAGCTCCGCCTCCGCTCACCGCCTGGTGTCCGGGCAGGAGTGCTTCGGCTCGGCCTTCGCCGCTGCGCGGGTGGAGTCCGTCTCCGGTACCGGCCTGGCCGGTGCGGCCGGCTTCCTGGGGCTCATCGCCCTGGGTGCGGGTCTGCTGGAGCGGCACGGCTATGTCGGTCTGCAGGGACAGGAGCGTCCGCGCCCCGTCACGCAGCCGGTTCTGGCCCAGGCCCAACTGAGTGGCACCTCTGAGCGCGATGACGACGGCAACGACAGCAGCAAGGGCGACAACGGCAGCAAGCCGATGACCCCGTGGGACTTCCGTACCTCAGGTCCACCCGGATGAAGAACCCTCTTCAGCCGGCAGGACTTGAGGCCGCGGAATCCCGATAAGGGATCCGCGGCCTTCGTGTTTCTCAACGCACGACAGTACGGCCCGCGACGGTGACCCCGGAGCGGGAGCGGTACCGCAAGACCCGGCCTGAAGAACTCAAGCCGGGAGCAACCAACTGACGAGGTGACTCACAGTGCAGAACGTGTTCGACACGGTCGTCGAGCAGACCGACACCACCCTGCCCTGCCGGGCTTACGACCCGGAGGTCTTCTTCGCCGAGACCCCGGCCGACGTCGAGTTCGCCAAGGCGATCTGCGTCGAGTGCCCGGTGAAGGCCGCCTGCCTGGCCGGCGCCCTGGAGCGCCGGGAGCCGTGGGGGGTCTGGGGCGGTGAGCTGTTCGTTCAGGGTGTGATCGTCGCCCGCAAGCGTCCGCGGGGCCGTCCCCGCAAGGACGCCGCGGTGGTCGAGGCCCAGATCGCCGCCGAGGCCGCCGCCGCGGTCGAGGCCGCCAAGAAGGTTGCGATCCCGGCATGAACACCCACGGTCTTCCGCGCCAGCAGATGCTGCAGAAATCCGGCCACCGGGCCGAGAACCCGCAGCTGATTCAGCAGGACACGCAGTTCCAGCAGTACCCGAGACAGATTTCAGCGACCGCCGAGACCGGCGATCCCACAAGGAGTTTCAAGATGCTATTCCAATACGAAGAAGCCGCACGCTACCGATCACAGGAGCTGCGGGACCAGGCTGAGCGACAGCGCTTCCTGCGCGAGGCCAGCCGTCTGCGCAAGCAGAGCACCCGGCGCGCGCGCCGGACGTTCGCCGGGATGTTCCTGAACTAGGGATGTCCCTGAACTGAAGGAGCGGCACGGCGGGCGGCGCGAGCGGCCCGCCGGCTGCCGGAGCGGGATCGGGGGTCCCTTCCGGCGGTGCCGATCATATGCGAGAGCGGGCCTCAGGCTTCTGAGGCCCGCTCTCGGGTTTTCCGGCGTCAGCGACCGTCGGCCCTTGAGGGCTCCGACCGCATGCCTTCATGGTCGCATGTAGTCAGAGCCCTGCGAAGCGAGTTAATTCGCGGGCCGTCCGCCCGGGCCGCCGCGTATAAACGCGCGAATCTACTTCCGCACCGGCGAGACGTTCAGCGACATGCCGACCAGACCGCGGCTGCGCGTAGCGATCTTGTCCGCGATGCCGATCAGCACCTGGGCCGCGGGGGAGTCGGGGTCCGAGGCGGTCAGCGGCTCGCCGCTGTCGCCGCCTTCGCGCAGCCGGACGTCGATCGGGACCTGGCCCAGGAGCGGGACCTTGGTGCCGGTGGCGCGGGTCAGGGCCTCGGCCACGCTCTCGCCGCCGCCGCTGCCGAAGACGTCGACCTGCTCGCCGCAGTGCGGGCAGGGCAGCCAGGACATGTTCTCGATGACGCCGGTGATGCGCTGGCGGGTCTGGACGGCGATGGTGCCGGCCCGCTCGGCCACCTCGGCGGCGGCCTGCTGCGGGGTGGTGACCACCAGGATCTCCGCGTTCGGGACCAGCTGGGCCACCGAGATGGCGATGTCGCCGGTGCCCGGCGGCAGGTCGAGCAGCAGCACGTCCAGGTCGCCCCAGTAGACGTCGGCCAGGAACTGCTGGATCGCGCGGTGCAGCATCGGGCCGCGCCACACCACCGGGGAGTTGCCCGGGGTGAACATGCCGATCGAGATGACCTTGACGCCGCTGGGCGCGGTGGGGGCCAGGATCATGTCGTCGATCGGGGTCGGCGGGTCGGTGACGCCGAGCATGCGCGGGATCGAGTGGCCGTAGATGTCGGCGTCCACGACGCCCACCTTCAGGCCCTTCGCGGCCAGCGCCGCGGCCAGGTTCACGGTCACCGAGGACTTGCCGACGCCGCCCTTGCCGGAGGCGATCGCGTAGACCCGGGTCAGGCTGCCGGCCTGGGCGAACGGGATCTCGCGGTCGACCTGGCCGCCGCGCAGCTTGGTCTTGAGCGCCTCGCGCTGCTCCGAGCTCATCACGTCCAGCTCGACCTCGACCGCGGTGACCCCGGCGATGGTGCCGACCTCGCGCTTGATGTCGTTGGTGAGCCGGTCCTTCATGGGACAGCCGGCGACGGTGAGGAAGATGGCCACCTGCACGGCGCCGTCGGCGGCGACGTGGACCTGTTTCACCATGTCCAGCTCGGTGATCGGCCGGTGGATCTCAGGGTCCTGGACCTTCGAGAGCGCATTGTGGATCGCGTCCTCGGTGATCCCGTGCTCGACGGCAATACTCATAAGGTCGATGCTACGTCTTAACCCCGGTGGCACTTAGTGCCACCGGCTATGCGCTGCATCACGCGACGCCCCCGTGACACCCCCGTCCCGGCATCCGACACACCGTCTCACTACGCGGCGCCACCCGTGAGCGGCACCCGGCAAGGTCTACACTGAGCCGCGTACAGCCCACATCACAGCGTCGTGGATCCGGGCGAATTCACTCCGACCTGCGTGAAGGAAGAGCTGTCGTGACCAAGCCTGTGGTGTCCGCGAAACCTGTCGTCCTGATCGCCGAGCAGCTGTCGCCGGCCACGGTCGACGCCCTCGGCCCCGATTTCGAGATCCGGAACTGCAACGGCGCCGACCGCGCCGAGCTGCTGGCCGCCCTGCCCGAGGCCGACGCGCTGCTGGTGCGCTCGGCGACCCAGGTGAACGCCGAGGCGCTGGCCGTGGCCGGCAACCTGAAGGTGGTGGCCCGGGCCGGCGTGGGCCTGGACAACGTCGACGTCGGCGCGGCCACCAAGGCCGGGGTGATGGTGGTCAACGCCCCGACCTCGAACATCACCTCCGCCGCCGAGCTGGCCATCGCGCTGCTGCTGGCCACCGCGCGGCACATCCCCAAGGCCAACGCCTCGCTGAAGTCCGGCAAGTGGGAGCGCAGCAAGTTCACCGGTGTGGAGCTGGACGAGAAGGTCGTCGGCATCGTCGGCTTCGGCCGGATCGGGCAGCTGGTCGCGCAGCGGCTGGCGCCGTTCGGCGTGCGGCTGCTGGCCTACGACCCCTACGTGCAGCCGGCCCGGGCCGGGCAGCTCGGCGCCAAGGTGGTCAGCCTGGAGGAGCTGCTGGCCGAGTCCGACTTCATCACCGTGCACCTGCCCAAGACGCCCGAGACCCTGGGGCTGATCGGCGAGGAGGCGCTGACCAAGGTGAAGCCGGGCGTGCGGATCATCAACGCGGCGCGCGGCGGCATCGTGGACGAGGCGGCGCTGGCCATCGCGATCAAGGAGGGCCGGGTCGGCGGCGCGGGCATCGACGTGTTCGCCACCGAGCCGTGCACCGAGTCGCCGCTGTTCGACCTGGACCAGGTGGTCGTGACCCCGCACCTGGGCGCCTCCACCGACGAGGCCCAGGAGAAGGCCGGCGTGGCGGTGGCCAAGTCGGTCCGCCTGGCCCTGGCCGGCGAGCTGGTCCCGGACGCCGTGAACGTCCAGGGCGGCACCATCGCCGAGGACGTCCGCCCGGGCCTGCCGCTGGCCGAGCGCCTGGGCCGGGTGTTCACCGCGCTGGCCGGCGCCGCGCCCACCCAGCTGGACGTGATCGTCCGCGGCGAGATCACCCAGCACGACGTCAAGGTGCTGGAGCTGGCCGCGCTCAAGGGCGTCTTCGCGGACGTGGTCGAGCACTCGGTGTCGTACGTGAACGCCCCGCTGCTGGCCACCGAGCGCGGCATGGAGGTCCGGCTGACCACCAGCTCGGACAGCCCGGACTACCGCAACATGACCACGGTCCGCGGCGTCCTGGCCGACGGCTCGGTGGTCTCGGTCTCCGGCACCGTCACCGGCCCGCGCCTGGTCGAGAAGATCGTCGAGGTGGACGGCTTCCAGCTGGACGTCACCATCGCCGAGCACCTGCTGTTCCTGCGCTACACCGACCGCCCCGGCGTGGTCGGCCAGCTCGGCGGCATCCTCGGCGCGGCCGGCATCAACATCGGCGGCATGCAGGTCGCCCGGGCCGCCAAGGGCGGCGAGGCGCTGGTCGCGCTGACCATCGACTCCGTCGCCCCGGCCGCCCTGCTGGAGGAGATCAAGTCCACGATCGGCGCCGCCGCGGTGCACAACATCTCGCTGGAGAACTGAGCCGCACCGGCCGCGGCCGGGTGAGGCAGAGCGTTGCGATGGGCGGTCCCGGTTCCGGGGCCGCCCATCGGCTTGTGGGGGCGCGGGTGTGGGGGAGCCGGTGTGGGCCAAAGCGGATCGCGGCCAACCGCGTGGGGCAGCCCGGACGTGCGCCCGCCGCGGCTACTGGTGATCGCGTATCGGTGATCGCGCCCGCTACTCCGGCCGCCGCCCCCAAGCCGCCACGTGCGTCAGCGACAGGTCGACCACCTCGGGATCCTGCAACAGCCGCCGCGCCTCCCGGTACACCGCCTCGTCGAGTTCCATCCGCGGCCACAGTTGGTCCCAGGTCCGCAGCCAGAAATCGTTGGCCGGGCTGTCGGCGCGCAGGACCGGGGTGGTGGCGGCCTCGCCGATGTCGGTCAGGCCTAGTTCGGCGAGCCGGCCCGGGTAGTCGCGGGCGAAGTGGAAGTCGGTGCCGATGGTGGTGTTCAGCATGCGGCGCATCGCGGCGAAAGTCTGGCGCAGGGCGGGGTGCGGGGAGGAGTGGGTGGCGAAGTCGACGTCGTCGCCGACCATGAGCCAGCCGCCGGGGCGGACCCAGGAGGCCAGGCGGGCCAGCAGTCTGGCGCGCTGCGGGGTGTGCATCAGCGTGATGCGGCAGTGGACGAGGTCGTACTGGCCGGGCTCGGCTTCCAGGGCGTCGGCTTCCAGCGCGTCGAGGTTCGACGGGTTCGCGAAGGTGTTCAGCATGCGGACGCTGCGGTCCAGGGCCGTCACTGTGCCGCCCGGGTCTACTGCCCCGGCCAGCCAGCGGGCGACATCCCCGGGGCCGGCGCCGACGTCCAGGCACCGCCATCCAGGGGATATGCCGAGGCCCTTCAGGCAGCGGAAGGTGTGCTCGTCGTACATGGCGGCCAGGGCTGAGAGCCGGGGGAGTTCGGTGGCGACGCGCTCGGGGCGGAAGAGCCGGTCGCCGTAGCGTTCGCGGCGGTGTTCGGGCTGGTGCGCGCCGGTTTCGGGGGTTCGGGTGGGAGCCGGGCTCATAGCTCCTGATTCTTCGCTGTCCGGGCGGAAGCGGCATGTGGGCGGCGAAGGGGACGGAGCGGGACGGTTCGCGGTGGTCTCACATCGTAAGAACATCCGCCCGCGGCGCAGACAAGATTTAGTCGGATGTCCTAGTGTTTTCCTTGCGCCGCAGGCCACCCTTACCGCGGTAGTCCCCCCAGCAGTACTCCGGCACCCTTCGGAGTCGTCCTCCACTATGACGACCATCCGCATCACGACCCTGTCTGGAGTCCGCCATGACCCGCACCCGTCGCCCCCGGTCCACCTCCGCCGCCTCCTCCGAGGCCGCCGCTGCCGCCCGCGAGGCGCTGCAGCAGGCGCTGGACCGCCGCAGCCGCTGAGCGGCCGCGATCGCGAAGTGCCAGTCCACATAGCGAACACTCACAGCTTGCCCATCGAGACACGGTTTACCGTAGGACCATGACAGCACCCTCCTCCATCCGGTTGGCCGTGATCCCCGGCGACGGCATCGGCGTCGAGGTCACCGCCGAGGCCCTGAAGGTCCTGCAGGCCGCGCTGCCGCAGGACGTGAAGGTGGAGGGCACCGAGTACGACCTCGGGGCCCGCCGCTACCACGCCACCGGCGAGACGCTGCCGGACGAGGTGCTGGACGAGCTCAAGGGCTACGACGCGATCCTGCTCGGTGCGATCGGCGACCCGAGCGTGCCCTCCGGCGTGCTCGAGCGCGGGTTGCTGCTCAAGCTGCGGTTCGCCTTCGACCACCACGTCAACCTGCGGCCGTCGAAGCTGTTCCCCGGCGTCCAGGGCCCGCTGCGCGATACCGCGCCGATCGACTTCGTCGTCGTCCGGGAAGGGACCGAGGGTCCTTACACCGGCAACGGCGGCACCATCCGCCAGGGCACCGTGCACGAGGTGGCCACCGAGGTCAGCCTCAACACCGCCTACGGGGTCGAGCGCGTGGTCCGCGACGCCTTCGCCCGGGCGCAGGCCCGGCCGCGCAAGAAGCTGACGCTGGTCCACAAGACCAACGTGCTGGTGTTCGCCGGCTCGCTGTGGAGCCGGGTCTTCACCGCGGTGGCCGCGGAGTTCCCCGAGGTATCCACCGACTACCTGCACGTCGACGCCGCGACCATCTTCCTGGCCACCCAGCCGGAGCGGTTCGACGTGATCGTCACCGACAACCTGTTCGGCGACATCATCACCGACCTGGCCGCCGCGGTGACCGGCGGCATCGGGCTGGCGGCCTCCGGGAACCTGGACGTCACCGGCACCTTCCCGTCGATGTTCGAGCCCGTACACGGCTCGGCGCCGGACATCGCGGGGCAGGGCAAGGCGGACCCGACCGCCGCGGTGCTCTCCGCCGCCCTGCTCCTGGACCACCTCGGACGCACCAAGGCCAGCCCGGCCTTGTCCGAGGCCGCGCGCCGGATCGAGGCGGCCGTCGAGGCCGACCTCGCCGAGCGCGCGGCGAACGCCACGCCGCGGACGACCTCCGAGATCGGCGACGCGCTGGCGGCCAAGGCCGCTGTTTCGTAGTACGCCGCTGTAGTACATCCCATCCCGGACCGGCCTGGCGGCAGACGAGCGCCAGGCCGGCTTGTGCCGTGCGAGCAAATGCGCACGGGCCGAGGTATTCCTCGCCCCGCTCCTGGGGTAACGTCTCAGATAATGGGATTTTCCCTGGGAGGGGCGTCGCGAGCTGCGCGCCTCGGCTAGACACCGGGCCAGAGCTGGCCGTCGAGGCCGTCAAGGAGGACGCGCGATGACACTCACCATCGAACTCAAGCCGAGCAGTACTCCCAAGTCGACCGAGGAGCGGGAAGCCCTCAAAGCGGTCGGCGGGTTCGGGCAGATCTTCACCGACAACATGGTCACGATCCGCTACACCGAGGGCCGCGGCTGGCACGACGCGGTCCTGGAGCCGTACGGTCCGGTGAGCCTGGACCCGGCCGCCTCGGTCCTGCACTACGGCCAGGAGATCTTCGAAGGGCTCAAGGCGTTCAAGGCCGCCGACGGCCAGATCGTCTCCTTCCGGCCCGACGCCAACGCCGCGCGCTTCAACCGCAGCGCCGCCCGGATGGCGATGCCCGAGCTGCCCGAGGACCTGTTCCTGGCCGCGATCGACGCCCTGGTCAGCACCGACCGCGAGTGGGTGCCCGAGGGCGAGGGCCGCAGCCTGTACCTGCGCCCGTTCATGTTCGCCACGCAGGTCGGCCTCGGCGTGAACTCGCCGAGCGCGGAGTACCTGTTCATGCTGATCGCCGGTCCCGCCGGCTCCTACTTCGCCGGCGGCGTGAAGCCGGTGACCGTGTGGCTCTCCGAGGACTACGTGCGCGCGGTCAAGGGCGGCACCGGCGAGGCCAAGTGCGGCGGCAACTACGCGGCCAGCTTCCTGGCCCAGGCTCAGGCCGTGGAGCAGGGGTGCGACCAGGTGGTCTGGCTGGACGGCTTCGAGCACAAGTACGTCGAGGAGATGGGCAGCAACAACCTGTACTTCGTCTACGGCGAGGGCGAGAACGCGCGGCTGATGACGCCCGCGCTCACCGGTTCGCTGCTGCCCGGCATCACCCGCGACTCGCTGCTCACGGTCGCCGCCGACCTCGGCATCCCGGCCGAGGAGGGCACGATCTCGGTCGAGCAGTGGCGCGAGGGCGTCAAGAGCGGCGAGATCACCGAGGTGTTCGGTTGCGGCACCGCCGCCGTGGTCACCCCGCTGGGCAAGGTGAAGAGCAAGGACGGCGAGTTCGCCATCGGCGACGGCGAGCCCGGCGCGGTGACGTTGCGGATCCGCGAGGCGCTGCTGGACATCCAGACCGGCAAGGCCGCCGACCTGCACCACTGGCTGCGCAAGATCGCGTGATCAACCGCCGGCCACCTATTAATTAGTTGATATTCGCCGGGGCGGGAGGGAAGGTCTTCGGGTGACACAGACCCTGACCGACTCCGCGCCCCGGCGTTCGTTGTGGCGGCACCGGGACTTCCTGCTCCTGTGGGGCGGGCAGTCGGTCAGCGAGATCGGCAGCTCCGTCACCGTGCTGGCGCTGCCGCTGGCCGCCGTGGTGCTGCTGGACGCCAGCACCTTCCAGGTCGGCCTGCTCACCGCGATGAGCACCGTGCCGTTCCTGCTCGTCGCGCTGCCGGCCGGGGCGCTGGTGGACCGGGCCGCCAAGCACCGGCTGATGATGTGGTGCGATCTGGGCCGGCTGCTGCTCATGGCCTCGGTGCCGCTGGCCACGCTGCCCGGCCTGCACCTGACCTATGCCCACCTGCTGATCGTCGCGTTGCTGGCCGGTGTGCTGACGGTGTTCTTCGACGTCGCCTACCAGAGCTATCTGCCGGTGCTGCTGGAGCGGGACGACCTGATGGACGGCAACGGCAAGCTCGGGACCACCCAGTCCTTCGCGCAGTTCGCCGGGCCCGCGCTCGGCGGTGTGCTGATCGGCGCGCTCGGCGCGGCGCGGGCGCTGATCGCCGACGCCGCGAGCTACGGCCTGTCCGCGCTGTCGCTGTCGCTGATTCGGACGCCGGAGCCGACGCCGCATCCGAGCGCTGTGCCCGCGCAGAACGTGGAACGAAGGATCCGGGACGACATCAAGGAGGGTCTGCACTTCGTCGTCCGGCATCCGATCCTGCGCAAGGTCGTGGGCTGCACCGGGACCAGCAACCTGTTCAACTCGATGCTGATGGCCGTGGAGATCCCGTTCATGGTCCGGGTGCTGCACCTCAGGCCGGCCGGTGTCGGCCTGGTGCTCACCCTGGTGGCGGTCGGCGGGATGGCCGGCGGGATCCTCGCCCGGCCGCTGGCCGATCGCTTCGGCAGTGCGCGGATCATCTGGCTGGCGCCGCTGGTGCTCGGGCTTCCGGCGTTCCTGGCACCGCTGGCGACCCCGGGCTGGGGCGTGCTGTTCTATCCGGCCGGACTGGCGTTCTTCGGGATGATGGCGGTCGTCTACAACGTCGCGCAGGTCTCCTACCGGCAGGCGATCACCCCGCACGACCTGCTCGGCCGGATGAACGCCAGCGTGCGGTTCCTCGTCTGGGGCACGATGCCGCTCGGTGCGCTGATCGGCGGTGCGGTGGGTACGTGGCTCGGACTGCGGCCC
The DNA here is from genome assembly GCF_018274385.1 of Catenulispora pinistramenti. Taxonomy (GTDB): domain Bacteria; phylum Actinomycetota; class Actinomycetes; order Streptomycetales; family Catenulisporaceae; genus Catenulispora; species Catenulispora pinistramenti. The sequence goes on from NZ_JAAFYZ010000009.1 coordinate 41,986, forward strand.
ACTTTGTGGATCGCGGTGATCGGCAGCTACACGGCCGTGGCCTGGGTCCTCTTCTCGCCGCTGCGCCGCATGCGTGATGTCACCGATCCTGATGTCACCGATCCCGCATGACGAGACGCGCTGTCCCAAAGGGTTCCCGGTGTGGCAGGGTGGCAGGCATGCAGCAGCAGCCGGAGATTATTACGGCGTGCGCGCCGGCACCGGAGCAGCGATAGAACCACTGCCCACCGCCAGCGCGCAGACCTCTCGTGGATTCCCACGGGGGGCCTTTTTGTTTTCTCAGGACAGCACAGCCAGTTTTCGCCAAGCCTGCACAGCCGAGGAGTATCGCCGCAATGTCCGTCTCCGACGACTTCCACGTCTACGACACCACCCTGCGCGACGGCAGCCAGCAGGAGGGCCTGACCCTCGCCGTCGCCGACAAGCTCGCGATCGCCCGGCACCTGGACGCCCTGGGCGTCGGCTTCATCGAGGGCGGCTGGCCGGGGGCCGTCCCGAAAGACACGGAGTTCTTCCGGCGGGCTCAGACCGAGCTCGACCTGAAGCACGCGCAGCTCGCCGCGTTCGGCAAAACCCGCCGGGCCGGTGTCAGCGCCGCCGACGACCCGTTGGTGGCCGCGCTGCGGGAGTCCGGAGCGCCGATCGCCACGCTGGTGGCCAAAAGCCACGACCGGCATGTCGAACTGGCGCTCCGGACCACCTTGGCGGAGAACCTGGCGATGATCCGGGACACCGTCGAGCACCTGCGGGCCGAGGGGCAGCGGGTGTTCCTGGACGCCGAGCACTTCTTCGACGGCTACCTGGCCGACCCGGCCTACGCCCTGGAGTGCCTGCGCACCGCCGCCGAGGCCGGCGCCGACGTCCTCGTGCTCTGCGACACCAACGGCGGGATGCTGCCGACCCAGCTCGCCGACATCGTGCACGAGGTGCACGAGGCGGTGGGGCGGCGGATCGGCATCCACACCCACGACGACGCCGCCTGCGCGGTGGCCAACGCGCTGGCCGCGATCGACGCCGGAGCCAGCCACGTACAGGGCACCGCCAACGGCTACGGCGAGCGCTCCGGCAACGCGAACCTGTTCAGCGTGGTCGCCAACCTGCAGCTCAAGCTGGGCCGCGAGGTGATCCCGCCGGACGGTCTGGCCGAGATGACCCGGATCGCGCACGCGGTCTCCGAGGTGACCAATCTGGCGCCGAACCCGCAGGCCCCTTACGTCGGGGTCTCGGCGTTCGCGCACAAGGCCGGGCTGCACGCCTCGGCGGTCCGCGTCGACCCGGACCTGTACCAGCACATCGACCCGCAGCTGGTCGGCAACGACATGCGGATGCTGGTCTCGGAGATGGCCGGCCGGGCCTCGGTCGAGCTCAAGGGCCGGGAGCTGGGCTTCGATCTGTCGGCGGACCCCGAGACGCTGAGCAGGGTTGCCAACCGGGTAAAAGAACTGGAGGCCGGCGGTTACTCCTTCGAGGCCGCCGACGCCAGCTTCGAGCTGCTGCTGCGCGGTGAGCTCGGCGGGGCGCCGGTGAGCTTCTTCGAGGTGCTGTCCTGGCGGACCTTCGCCGAGCAGCTGGCCGACGGCGCCGTCGTCAACCAGGCGACGGTGAAACTCAAGGTGAAGGACGAGGAGGTGCTGGCCGCCGGCGAGGGCAACGGCCCGGTCAACGCCCTGGACATCGCGCTGCGAACCGCGCTGGCCACGGCTTACCCGGTGCTCGCCGCGCTGGAGCTGGTGGACTACAAGGTACGGATCCTGACCGGCGACCACGGCACCGCCTCGCGTACCAGGGTGTTGATCACCACTTCCGACGGTGAGGCCGAGTGGTCGACCGTCGGCGTGGACGAGAATGTCATCACGGCGTCCTGGCAGGCCCTGGTCGACGCGGTGACAATCGGGCTCCTGAGCAAGGGGGAGACAGTCCCCTCCAGGAGGACCTGACAAGGTCTCCGAGCGGAAGGGGATTGACCCGATCGGTGGTGATTCCCCACCTCATCTCGGTTATCTCCCGCTAATATGACGGTGCGTAAGGGGTCCGTGCCCTAGAGTCAGCCTTCCGTTGGAAGTCAGCGAGGGTTGGTGACGCACTGCCATGGGACTGGACAGGCGAGGGCCGATGCGGGCCCTTGACACCCGGCGGCTGCCCGGGGCGCGCATTCACGGCGTGCCGCCGGGCTATGCGGCCGTCGGCCTGCTGATCACCGCGCACGCCTCGGTGGCCCTGATCGGGCCGGCCGGCGCGGTGCCGGCCGTGATGGGCGACGCGGGTCTGGCCGTGGCCGCGGGCCTCGCGGCGGCGGCGTGCATCCATCGCACGATCCTGATGGTCCGCTTCTACCGGATGGCCTGTTTCCGGTGCTACTCCTGGCTGCTGGCCGGGCTGTCCTGCCTGGCCGCGGCGGTCGGGAACGCGGTGTGGGCCTGGTATGAGCTGGTCCTGGACGTCACCCCGCCGACCCCCTCGGCCGCCGACTGGTCCTTCCTGTTCTTCGGGCCGCTGGCCCTGGCGGCCTTCGTCACCGCGCACGGGGAGCAGGTGAGCCTGTCGGTGCGGGTCCGGCTGCTGCTGGACACCACGCTGGTGGCCGGCTCGCTGTTCGTGGTGGCCTGGGTGCTGGCCCTGGCGCTGGCCATCGAGCGGGTGGACTCCCCGGTGCGGACCTTCCTGGTCCTCGGCTATCCGGCCTTCGACCTGGTGCTGGTCAGCCTGCTGCTGGCGTTGCGGGTGCGCACGCCGGGGGAGCGCGGCGGGATCGGCACCGGGGTGCGGGTCGGCTACCTGATGATCGTGGTCTGCGACTCGATCTTCACCATGCCCGCGGTCCGTGAGGGCTACCGGTCCGGCGGCATCCTGGACACCGGCTGGTTCGCCGGCTACCTGATGATCGCGGTGGCCGCCTGGTACGGCGACGGCTGGCGGCCCGAGCGGGTCGGCCAGAGCGCCGAGGGCGCCGCGGACACCACCGCGTGCGGGGCCGGCTGCTCGGTCGGGCTGCATGACTGCGACGCCGCGACCGGCCGCGAGGTCGCGCTCGCCCTGGCCGCCCCCGACGTCCCGGCCGCCGATCCGCTCAGCCCGGGCACCCGGTTCATCGACTCGCCGACGCGCTGGGCCGCGCTGCTGCGGACGCTGCGCGGGATACTGCCGTACCTGGCTGCCGCCTTCTGCCTGGCCGGGGTCCTGGCCGACGGGCTGGACACCGAGCGCCGGATGGATCCGGTGGTGCTGATCGCCGGGGCCGCGGTGCTGGTCGCGCTGGTGGCCCGGCAGGCGCTGACGCTGTTCGAGAACCAGCGCCTCACCGAGGACCTGCGCCGGGCCGCGGCGACCCTGCAGCACCACGCCTACCACGACGCGCTCACCGGCCTGGCCAACCGCGCGCTGCTCACCGACCGGCTGGAGCACGCGCTGACCCAGCGGCACGCCGAGTGGGAGCCGGTCGCGGTGATCTTCCTGGACCTGGACGGCTTCAAGGGGGTCAACGACTCGGTCGGGCACGAGACCGGCGACCGGGTGCTGGTCGAGGCGGCGTACCGGATCTCCGGCTCACTGCGGGTCGGGGACACCGTGGCCCGGTTCGGCGGGGACGAGTTCGTGATCGTGCTGGAGGTGGGCACCACGGTGGCCGGCGCGCTGGTGGTGGCCGAGCGGATCCGGGGCCGGCTGTGCGCGGAGTACTGCATCGAGGGGCTGGCGCACCGGCTCGGCGCCTCGATCGGCGTCGCCTTCTCCGAACCCGGCGGCACGGCCTCCAACCTGCTGCGCCGGGCGGACGCCGCGATGTACCGGGCCAAGACGGCCGGGCGCAACCGGGTGGTGGCCGAACCGCTCGCCGCCACCTGGGCCATTTCGCATGGCGAGACCCCGGCGATCAATGCTTGACACAGGCGCGGCGTCAGGAGGAAGGTTGCGAACATGACGACACGAAAGTCGATTCTCGTACTTGCCGGGCGCGCAGGCTGAATCTGGTCCTCAATCAGGCCAGTCGGCGGCGCGCCACCCCTCGTTGGACCTTTGGTCCGGCAGGGGTTTTTTCTTTGGCCGAGTACGGCGATCCCAAGAAGAGAGACAGTCATGACAGACCGCAGTGATCAGCAGGCGATCTCCGGCGCCGCCTCGTTGATCCGCGCGCTTGAGGAGAGCGGGGTCGACACCGTTTTCGGCATCCCCGGCGGCGCCATCCTCCCGGCTTACGACCCGCTGTTGGACTCCACCCGGCTGCGGCACATCCTGGTCCGCCACGAGCAGGGCGCGGGCCACGCGGCCACCGGTTACGCGCAGGCCACCGGCAAGGTCGGGGTCTGCATGGCGACCTCCGGCCCCGGCGCGACCAATCTGGTCACGCCGATCGCCGACGCGCACATGGACTCGGTCCCGCTGGTCGCGATCACCGGCCAGGTGTCCAGTACGCACATCGGCACCGACGCCTTCCAGGAGGCGGACATCGTCGGCATCACCCTGCCGATCACCAAGCACAGCTTCCTGGTCTCGCACCCCGACGAGATCGCCCGCACCGTCGCCGAGGCGTTCCACATCGCCTCCACCGGCCGCCCCGGCCCGGTGCTGATCGACGTCACCAAGGACGCGCTGCAGTCCACCACCGACTTCTCCTGGCCGGTCGAGATGGACCTGCCGGGCTACCGTCCGGTCTCCAAGCCGCACGCCAAGCAGGTGCGCGAGGCGGCCCGGATGCTGACCGAGGCCAAGCGGCCGGTGCTGTACATCGGCGGCGGCGTGCTGAAGGCCCGGGCCAGCACCGAGTTGCGGGTCCTGGCCGAGCTGACCGAGGCCCCGGTCGTGACCACGCTGATGGCCCGCGGCGCCTTCCCCGACAGCCACCCGCTGCACCTGGGCATGCCCGGGATGCACGGCACCGTCGCGGCGGTCACCGCGTTGCAGAAGGCCGACCTGATCGTGGCGCTGGGCACCCGGTTCGACGACCGGGTCACCGGCAAGCTGTCCAGCTTCGCGCCGAACGCCAAGATCGTGCACGCCGACATCGATCCCGCCGAGATCTCCAAGAACCGGGTCGCCGACGTCCCGATCGTCGGCGACTGCCGCGAGGTGATCGCCGACCTGGTGGTGGCGGTCCAGTCCGAGCACGCGGCCGGCCGGCGCGGCGACTACGCCGGCTGGTGGGAGCAGCTCAACGGGTGGCGCAGGACGTATCCGCTGGGTTACGAACTGCCCAAGGACGGCTCCCTGGCGCCGCAGCAGGTGATCGAGCACCTGGGGCGGATCGCCGGCCCCGAGACGATCTTCGCCGCCGGTGTCGGGCAGCACCAGATGTGGGCCTCGCAGTTCATCTCCTATGAGAACCCTTATACCTGGCTGAACTCCGGCGGCGCCGGGACCATGGGCTACGCGGTCCCGGCCGCGATGGGCGCCAAGGTCGGGATGCCGAACTCGACCGTGTGGGCCATCGACGGCGACGGCTGCTTCCAGATGACCAACCAGGAGCTGGCCACCTGCGCCATCAACGACATCCCGATCAAGGTGGCCGTGATCAACAACGGCAGCCTGGGGATGGTGCGGCAGTGGCAGACCCTGTTCTACGGCAAGCGTTATTCGAACACCGATCTGCACTCCCGGCGCATCCCGGACTTCGTGAAGCTGGCCGAGGCCTACGGCTGTGTCGGTCTGCGCTGCGAGGACCCGGCGGACCTGGACAAGACGATCGAGAAGGCGATGTCGATCGACGACGCGCCGGTGGTCGTGGACTTCGTGGTGCACCGGGACGCGATGGTGTGGCCGATGGTCCCGTCCGGGGTCGGCAATGATGAAATCCTGGCCGCACAAGATGTGCGCCCAGACTTCGGGGATGGGGAGGAGTAAACACCATGTCGATGCACACCCTTTCCGTCCTGGTCGAGAACAAGCCGGGCGTCCTGACCAGGGTCGCCGGCCTGTTCGCCCGCCGCGACTTCAACATCGAGTCGCTGGCGGTCGGGCCGACCGAGCACGAGGACGTCTCCCGGATCACGCTGGTGGTCACCGTCGAGGACCATCCGCTGGAGCAGGTCACCAAGCAGCTCAACAAGCTGGTCAACGTGCTGAAGATCGTCGAGCTGGAGCCGGCGGCCAGCGTCCAGCGCGAACTGCTCCTGGTCAAGGTCCGCTGCGACCAGGAGAGCCGCGCCGAGGTGCTGGCCACGGTGCAGCTGTTCCGCGCCAAGATCGTCGACGTCGCCCCCGACGCGGTGACCGTCGAGGCCACCGGCGATCGGGAGAAGATCGAGGCGCTGCTGCGCGTCCTGGAGCCGTTCGGAGTCAAGGAACTGGTCCAGTCCGGGCTGGTGGCCATCGGCCGCGGCTCCCGTTCGATCGCCGACCGGCCGCTGCGCCCGGTCACCCCCGAGGACGTCCGGGCGCACCACGAGGGCGGCCACGCCCACAGCGGTGCCAACGGCCGCCCTGACAACCACAACCGCACCCACAGAAAGCAAATGAGCGACCACCATGGCTGAGATGTACTACGACGACGACGCGGACCTGAGCATCATCGGCGGCCGCAGTGTCGCGGTTCTGGGTTACGGCTCCCAGGGCCACGCGCACGCGCTGTCCCTGCGGGACTCGGGTGTGGACGTGCGGGTGGGGCTGCACGAGGGGTCCAAGTCCCGGCAGGCCGCCGAGGAGGCGGGGCTGCGCGTCGTCACGCCGTTCGAGGCCTGCGAAGAGGCCGACGTGATCATGATGCTGGTGCCGGACCCGGTGCAGCGCAAGGTCTACGCCGAGGCCGTCGAGCCGAACCTGGTCGAGGGCGACGCGCTGTTCTTCGGGCACGGCCTGAACATCCGCTACGACCTGATCAAGCCGCCGGCCGGCGTCGACGTGTGCATGGTCGCGCCGAAGGGCCCGGGGCACCTGGTGCGCCGGCAGTTCGTCGAGGGCCGCGGCGTGCCGTGTCTGATCGCGGTGGAGCAGGACGCCACCGGCAACGCCACCGCGCTGGCCCTGTCCTACGCCAAGGGCATCGGCGGCACCCGGGCCGGGGTCATCAAGACCACCTTCACCGAGGAGACCGAGACCGACCTGTTCGGTGAGCAGGCGGTGCTCTGCGGCGGGGCCTCGGCGCTGGTCAAGGCCGGGTTCGAGACCCTGGTCGAGGCCGGCTACCAGCCGGAGGTGGCCTACTTCGAGTGCCTGCACGAGCTCAAGCTCATCGTCGACCTGATGTACGAGGGCGGCCTGGAGAAGATGCGCTGGTCGGTGTCGGAGACCGCGGAGTGGGGCGACTACGTCACCGGCCCGCGGATCGTGAACGACCAGACCAAGGCCACGATGAAGCAGGTGTTGGCGGAGATCCAGGACGGCACCTTCGCCAAGAACTGGATCGCCGAGTACGACGCCGGTCTGCCGAACTACAAGAAGTACGTCCAGGCCGAGGCCTCGCACCCGATCACCGCGACCGGCCAGAAGCTGCGTTCGATGATGTCCTGGATCCGCGAGGACTGATCTGCGCCGCGGCCGAGAGGCACCCCGAGGACCGGCTCCGCACATCCGTGCGGGGCCGGTCCTTCGTGTCCTGCTTCCGTTTGGTCACACTCGTCACTCTTTTGGCATGCTCACGCTGAATGCCCTGATTGTCGGGAATAGAGTGGCGAACGCGCTCCCAGCAGCGCGTTCGCATGGTGTGTCCCGACAGGAGGAGAGAGATGGGCGTCAGCAGGAGGACACTCGCGCTGCAGACCGGAGCGATCGCGGCGGCCGTGGCCCTGGCCGCGGCGGGCTGCAGCAGCAGCAAGAGCAGCGGAGGGTCGTCCAACTCCGGGACCGGCTCGGGCTCCGGCACCAGCATCGCCGACCGGAACTCGGTCAACGCCGCCACGGTGAAACAGGGCGGGAAGATCACCTGGACCATCGAGAAGACGGTGCAGGACTGGAACCCGCTGACGTCCCTGGGCAACACCTTCGACTACGCGCAGACCACCAACGGCATCTACCCGGACGTCTACATCCCGCAGCCGGACTACTCGCTGGTGCTGAACACCGACCTGATCGCCGGCGACCCGGTGGTCACCAACGCCAGCGGCAGCACCCCGCAGAGCATCGTCTACCACATCCAGCCCAGCGCGAAGTGGTCCGACGGCACCCCGATCACCGCCGACGACTTCATCTACCTGTGGCAGGCGCAGAACGGCACCAATCCGAACGTCGACGTGGCCAGCACCACCGGCTACAGCGACGTGGCCTCGGTGACCGGCAGCGACAACGGCAAGACGGTGACCGTCACGTTCAAGGCCAACCAGCCGTTCTCGGACTACAAGTCGCTGTTCTCCTCGATCCTGCCCTCGCACATCGCCAAGCAGCACGGCGACGTCGCGGCGTCCTTCACCTGGCTGGACGCCAACTCCCCGACCGTCTCCGGCGGCCCGTTCGAGATCGCCCCCGGCGGGGTCTCGGCCGACAAGAGCCTGATCAAGACGATCAAGAACCCGCAGTACTACGGCAAGCCGGCGAACCTCGACGAGGTCGACTTCCGGGCCATCACCGACTCCTCGCAGGAGCCGACCGCGCTGGCCAACAACGAGGTGGACGGGATCTACCCGCAGCCGGAGCTGGACCTGGTGAACCGGGTCAAGAGCATCTCCGGGGTGGACTACCACCTCAACCAGGGCCTGCAGTGGGAACACATCGACCTGAACCTGCGCAACACCGCCTTCGGCGGCCCGGCCAACGCCGACCAGACCGCGCCGGCCAAGGTGGCGCTGCGGCAGGCCATGTTCACCGCCTTCGACCGGCAGGGGCTGGTGGACCGGACGGTCAAGCAGTTCGACAGCGCCGCGGCGGTGCTGAACAACCGCATGGTGGTGCCCGGCCAGCCCGGCTACCAGGACAACGTCTCGGCGATGTATCCGGCGAACGGTGACCTGAACAAGGCCAAGCAGATCCTGACCACGGCCGGCTACAAGGGCGTGGGCAGCGCGCTGGTCGACCCCACCGGCAAGGCCGTCCCGGCGTTCAGCATGCGCTACACCGTCGGCAACGCGATCCGCCAGACCACGTGCAACCTGTTCGCGCAGGCCATGAAGGGGCTCGGGATCACGGTCAACGTCAGCTCCACCGACGCCCTGGGCAAGACCCTGGCCCAGACCGACGCCCAGCACCAGTGGGACATCATCGACTTCGCCTGGGTGGACACGCCGTTCCCGAACTCGGCGAACCAGCCGATCTACACCACCACGACGCAGGGCAACCCGATGAGCAACTACGGGTACTACAGCAACGCCAACGTGGACAAGTGGCTGGCCGACGCCACCGTCAACCCCGACCAGACGGCCCGCGAGAAGGACCTCAACGAGGCCGACGCGCAGGTCACCAAGGACGCTTACACGCTCCCGCTGTACCAGAAGCCGACGATGATCGCCTACCGGAACACGCTGGGCAACGTGCGGGACAACCCGACGCAGATCGGCCCGACGTACAACATCGCGCAGTGGGGTCTGAAGTCCTAGTCCGGCGCCGGCCGGGCCCGCTGCGCGCGGGCCCGGCCGGCCTCCTCGCGCAGGTACGGTCCCGTCCGCTCGCAACGTAAGAAGGCCCGGAGATGCTCGCCTTCACCATCCGCCGCCTGCTGGTGTCGATCCCGATCCTGGTCCTGTCCACGTTCCTGGTCTTCCTGCTGGTGGCCTGGGGCGCCGACCCGCTGGGCGATTTCAAGGCCAAGAACCCGCCGCCGTCGGCGGCCGAGGTCGCGGCCCGGGAGAAGGCGCTCGGCCTGAACCACGGGCTGCTGGTCCAGTACTGGAACTGGGTCAAGAACCTGGTGGTCCACGGCAGCTTCGGCCCGTCGGTGCAGGGTTCGGCGTTCGACATCAACGCCGAGCTCAGCCGCCGGGTCTGGGTCACCTTCCGGCTGGTGATCTGCGCGATCGTCATCGCGCTGATCCTGGCCGTGATCGTCGGTGTGATCACCGCGATGAAGCAGTACAGCATCACCGACTACGTCGCGACCCTGATCGGGTTCTTCTTCCTGTCGCTGCCGGTGTTCTGGTTCGCGATCCTGCTGAAGATCTGGGCCACCGACATCAACAACTCCCTCGGCACCGACATCAAGACCCTGGGGCCACCCGGTGGGCAGTGGGGCGGGTTCGGCTCCTGGTTCGGCTTCCTGCTGCTGCCGACCATCACCTTGGCCCTGAGCTCCTACGCCACCTGGGCCCGGTTCCAGCGCGCGTCGATGCTCGACGTGCTGAACAGCGACTACATGCGGCTGGCCCGGGCCAAGGGGCTGTCCCCGAGCCGGGTCATGGTGCGGCACGGACTGCGCACCGCGCTGATCCCGATGACCACCCAGGTGACCCTGGACGTCGCGGCGATCATGGGTGGCACGGTGATCACCGAGCGCATCTTCCAGTGGCAGGGCCTGGGCACGATGTTCATCAACGCCATCCAGACCCAGGACACCAACACCGTGCTGGCGTGGCTGCTGATCTCGGCGACGCTGGTGATCGTCTTCAACCTGATCGCGGACCTGCTCTACGCGGTCCTCGACCCCCGCATCCGGCTGGCCTAGGAGGGATGACGCGTGGCTGACAACCTCCCGGAGCGGGACGTCAACGACGAGCCGGTGGAACCCGAGGTCCCGCCCGGCGGCCGGGGCGCGGAGTTCCTCGGCGTGCAGGGCCAGCAGCCCGGGCTGACGATAGACGCCGTCACCCCGGGCGGCGAGGACATACTGCAGGGCGGCACCGAGCCGCCGGACCGCGAGTTCGCGGTGGAGGCGCGCAACCAGTGGCAGCTGGTCTTCCGCCGGTTCCGGCAGCACAAGCTGGCGGTGGCCTCGCTGGTGGTGCTGTTCCTGGTGATCCTGTTCGCCACTGTCGGGCCGGTGGTCTGGAAGTACGGCCCCAACGACTTCACCAACGACTTCTCGGTGGGGCCCTCGCTCAGCCATCCGTTCGGCACCGACTCCAACGGCGCCGACCACATGGCGCAGGTGATGGCCGGCACCCAGCTGTCGCTGAAGATCGCGTTCACGGTGGCGATCGCCGGCACCTTCTTCGGTTCGATCTACGGCGCGTTCTCCGGCTTCTACCGGGGCATCACCGACACCCTGATGATGCGCCTGGTCGACCTGGTGCTGACCATCCCGGCGCTGGCCGTCGGCGCGCTGCTGGGCAAGAAGTTCGGCAACAACTGGGCGCTGCTGGCGGTCGTGCTGGCCGGGCTGCTGTGGACCGGCTCGGCCCGAGTGGTCCGCGGCCAGGTGCTCTCGGTGCGCGAGAAGGAGTACATCGAGGCCGCGCGGGCGCTGGGCGCCACCGACCGGCGGATCATCTTCCGGCACATCATCCCGAACGTCGCCGGTCCCATCATCGTGCTGTTCACGCTGCTGGTGGCGACCGCGGTGCTGACCGAGACGGCGCTGAGCTATCTGGGCTTCGGCGTGCAGTTCCCGGATATCTCGCTGGGCTCGCTGGTCACCGCCGGCGAGACCGCGGCCACCGGCGGGCGCGGCTGGCTGTTCTACTTCCCGGGCCTGTTCATCATCTTGATCGCGCTGACCGTGAACTTCATCGGCGACGGCCTGCGTGACGCCCTCGACCCGACCCAGACGAAGGCCCGCGCATGAACCCCGACCACTCCGATTACGTAGGCGCCACCGCCTTCCCGCCCGCCCCCGGCCTGGGCGGCGGCCCGCCGGCCGAGACCGTGCTGTCGGTCAAGGACCTGACGGTCACCTTCCCCAGTGACGACGGGCCGGTGCAGGCCGTCCGCGGGGTCTCCTACGACCTGCACGCCGGCGAGGTGCTGGGCATCGTCGGCGAGTCCGGCTCGGGCAAGTCGGTGAGCTCGATGGCGGTCATGGGGCTGCTGCCCAAGACCGCGCGCACGGCCGGCTCGGTGCTGTTCCGCGGCCGGGAACTGCTCGGACTCTCCGAGAAGGAGATGACCGGGGTCCGGGGCCGGCAGATCGCGATGATCTTCCAGGACCCGATGACCTCGCTGAACCCGGTCTACAAGATCGGCTGGCAGCTGGCCGAGGCGGTGCTGGCGCACCACGACGTCACCAAGGCGGTGGCGCGCAAGCGCGCGCTGGAGCTGCTGGAGATCGTCGGCATCCCCTCGCCCGACAAGCGGATCGACCAGTACCCGCACGAGTTCTCCGGCGGCATGCGGCAGCGCGTGGTCATCGCCATCGCGATGGCCAACGACCCGGACGTGATCATCGCCGACGAGCCCACCACCGCGCTGGACGTGACGGTCCAGGCCCAGGTGCTGGAGGCGCTGCGGGCGGCGCAGCAGGAGACCGGCGCCGCGATGGTGCTGATCACCCACGACCTCGGCGTGGTCGCCGGGCAGGCCGACCGGGTGCTGGTGATGTACGCCGGCAAGCCGGTCGAGATCGGCCCGATCGACGGCATCTACTACCACCCGCGCATGCCCTACACCGTGGGCCTGCTGGGCTCGCTGCCGCGGCTGGACCAGCGCAGCCAGGAGAAGCTGACCCCGATCCCGGGCACCCCGCCCTCGGTGGTGAACCTGCCGCCGGGCTGCCCGTTCGCCCCGCGCTGCCCGCTGCGGACCGACATCTGCCTGCAAAGCGAGCCGGCTCTGCTCCCCGCGCTGGGGGCCGACCACGAGGCCGCGTGCCACCACTCCGACCAGCTGACGGGCGAGGGCGCGATGGACATCTTCAGCACCGACCCGAACGCTGTGCCGGGCGAGCGCCCGGACGCTGAGGCGGGCCCGCCGCCGGCCGGACCGGGGACCGAACCGGGACCGCCGCCGGCCGGACCGGGGACCGAACCGGGCGCCGACCCGCAGAACGGAGCCGCGCAGTGACCACCACCCCGACCCCGCCGGCGACCCCGGCGTCCGCTCCGCTGCTGACGGTCCGGAACCTGGTCAAGGAGTTCCCGATCCGCTCCTCCGGCCTGTTCCGCAAGCAGGTGGGCGTGGTGCAGGCGGTGTCGGACATCTCCTTCGACATCGCCCCCGGCGAGACCCTGGGCCTGGTCGGCGAGTCCGGCTGCGGCAAGTCGACGACCTCCCGCGCGGTGCTGCACCTGCAGCCGGCGACCAGCGGCACGGTGGTCTTCGACGGCGTGGACCTGACCACCGTCGGCAAGAACGATCTGCGCCGCCTGCGCCGCGACATGCAGCTGGTCTTCCAGGACCCGTTCGCCTCCCTGGACCCGCGCATCACGGTGAACGAGATCATCGCCGAACCGCTGCGCATCCACGGCCTGTACGGCGAGAAGGACGCGGGCCGTGACAAGGTCAAAGAGCTGATGGCCACCGTCGGCCTCAAGCCGGAGCACGGCAACCGCTATCCGCACGAGTTCTCCGGCGGCCAGCGGCAGCGCATCGGCATCGCCCGGGCGCTGGCCCTGCGGCCGAAGCTGCTGGTCCTGGACGAGCCGGTGTCGGCGCTCGACGTGTCGATCCAGGCCGGCGTGATCAACCTGCTGGAAGCGCTCCAGGACGAGCTCGGCCTGGCCTACCTGTTCGTCGCCCACGACCTGTCGGTGGTCCGGCACATCGCCGACCGGGTGGCGGTGATGTACCTGGGCAAGATCGTCGAGCTCGGCCCGCGCGACCAGCTCTTCGACCACCCGCAGCACCCTTACACGCAGGCGCTGATCTCCGCGATCCCGATCCCGGACCCGCGCCGTGAGCGCACCCGCCAGCGGATCCTGTTGCAGGGTGACGTGCCGTCCCCGGCGAACCCGCCCTCGGGGTGCCGCTTCCGGACCCGCTGCCCGAAGTTCCAGACCCTTACCTCCGAGCAGCAGCAGAAGTGCATCAACGAGGAGCCGCTGCTGGTCGGGCGCGGCCCGGGCGGGATGGCCACCAGCGACGACGCGGTGCACAAGGCGGCTTGCCACTACGCGGAGTCGGTGCAGGTGCTCTGAGACAGCGGTGAGGCCCGGTTCGTCGACTGATCGACGAACCGGGCCTCTCAGCCCGCTAGCGGACGACCTTCGTCGGCCGCACACCGATCTTCACCCGGTACTGCGCGTCGTCCGGGGTGATCGCGGTCCCGTCGTACCACTCCGAAAGGAGCTGGTACATGGTGCCCTCCGGGTCGTCCTCGATCTTCTCCACGACGCCCCGCACCTCGATGTACCCGTACTTGTCGTCGGGATCGATCATGGAGACCGAGACCCGCGGCTCGTGCGCGATGTTCTTGAACTTCTGCCGCCGATTGGTGTGGGTGAACCAGATCAGCTCACCGTCCCACTTGAACCACATCGGGTTGACCTGCGGGGCGCCGTCGGGGCGCACGGTGGCCAGGTTGACCAGGACCGGCTGCTCCAGCAGGGCGCGGACTTCGGCGGGGATCTCTAGTGTCATGGGTGCTCCAACTCGTTGTGCGGTTTCGCCATTCCCGATCATCGGGCCTGGGCGGCGTAGGCGTCGATCTCGGCGGCCAGCGCCTGCTTGCCCTCGCCGTCCAGGTATGAGGCCTGGACCGCGTTCTTCGCCAGCTCCGCGATCCCGTGCTCGTCCAGGCCCAGCAGCTTGGCGGCGACCTCGTACTCGTGGTTCAGGTCGGTGCCGAACATCGGCGGGTCGTCGCTGTTGACCGTCACCAGCAGGCCGGCCTCGACCATCGCCCGGATCGGGTGCTGGTCCAGGTCCTTCACCACGCCGGTGGCGATGTTGGAGGTCGGGCACACCTCGATCGGGATCCGGTGCTCGCCGAGGTAGGCGACCAGCTCCGGGTCCTGCACCAGCGAGGTCCCGTGCCCGATCCGCTCGGCCTTCAGGTGCCGCAGCGAGTCCCACACCGTCTCCGGGCCGGTGGACTCCCCGGCGTGCGGCACGCTGTGCAGGCCCAGCGCCAGCGCCCGCTCGAAATGCGGCGCGAACTGCGGGCGCGGCACGCCGATCTCCGGCCCGCCGAGCCCGAACCCGACCAGCGCCTCCGGCTGCCGGGCCTCGATCAGCGCGACCGTGTCGGCCGCGGCCGCCGGGCCGGACTCGCCCGGGATGTCGAAGATCCACTTCAGGGTGAGCCCGAAGTCCCGGTGCGCGGCTACCCGCGCGTCCTCGATGGCCTCCAGGTACGCCATCCCATCGATACCGCGCCGCAGATGCGAGTACGGGGTGCAGGTCAGCTCGGCGTACCGGATGTTCTGCGCCGCCATGTCCCGGGCCACGCCGTAGGTGAGGTCCCTGATGTCCTCGGGCGTGCGGATCAGATCCACCACGCTCAGGTACAGCTCGATGAAGTGCCGGAAGTCGGTGAACGTGAAGTACTCGGCCAGCCGCTCCGGATCGGCCGGCACGCCGGTCGCCCCTTCGTGGCGGGCCGCGAGGTCGGCGACGACCCGGGGCGAGGCGGATCCCACGTGGTGGACGTGCAGTTCGGCCTTCGGCAGGCCCTGGATGAAGTCGCGCATGCCCGCGATTCTGCTCTAATGCTCACTCATCCGAAGAATCGCGTTGTCCCGGCCCGCCCCGGCCACCGAGAGCGCCATTCCGATCGCGGCGTAGATCACGAACACCCAGATCGCCGACGACAGGCCCTGGGAGTGGAAGTACGCCACCCCGCGCACCGCGTTGGTCCCCTGGAAGTTCGGCAGCCACGGCCCGATCACCCGCCAGAACGTCGGGATCATGTTCCGCGGCCACGGCCCGGCCCCGGACGGGTTGCCGAGGATCACGAACAGCCCGATCACGATCCCGGTCCCGATCAGGCCGAGGAAGCTCTGCATGCCGTTGGCGAACACCGACACCGAGAACACGACCAGCATCCCGATCAGCGCCTGGGTCCACCAGCCGCCGCCCAGGAAGCCCAGGATCGTGTGCACGATCAGCGTCCCGCCGACCCCGCCCAGAAAGCTGTAGACGGCCAGCATCCCGATCCGCTCCAGCGCCAGCCGCGGCGTCGAGCTCTTCATCCCGCCCATCAGCCCCACCAGCGTCGAGACCAGGTACCCGCCCACGGTCCAGGCGATCACCAGATAGAAGGGCACCAGCCCCTCGATGTCGCCCCGGTGCGGCGGCAGCACATCCCGCACCTGCAACGTGTGCTGCTGCGCCTGCGCCGCCTGCGTGAACGCGACGGTCAGAGCCTGCGGAGCCGCCGGCCCGACAGCCGTGGCCACCAGCAGCTCATCGCCATTCCCCACCGCCGCCGGCAGATACGCGCCGAGCACCCGCCGGTGCTTGATGGCGTCCTCCGCGGCCGCCGCACTGGCCTCCACCTTGAGCGTGAACAGCGGCCCGGCCTGATCGGACGTCTTCTGCAACTGCTGCACCACCTGCGGCGGCGCCACCACCCCCACCGGCATGCGATGCGGCCGCTGCGGCCCATGCATGGCGCCGGTGTAGGAGACGACGAAGGCCAGCTGCATGAGCAGCGCCATGAAGACGAAGAACCCGATCCGCCCCTTGCGCCCGCGCTCGTCGGGGTCGGCGTTGGCGGCTTCGAGGGCGGCACGGTTCATGCCGGTGCGCTACCCGGTGGTTTGTGGGGAGATGCTGGGGTTCTGCCGAATGGGTGGTCGGGGCCAGGCTCGGAACAGCCAGGCTCGGAACAGCCAGGCTCGGAACAGCCAGGCTCGGAACAGCCAGGCTCGGAACAGCCCCTACTTCTTCCGCGTCCGCTCCCGCGGCAGCCCGCCAACCATCCGCGGCATCCGCCCCAGCGTCGTAGCCGGCGTGGGCAGCGGCCGGGCGGCGCCGGACCCGCCATCCGGCGTGACCGCGCCGCCCAGCGGCCGCATCCGCAGGATCGCCGACTCCTCGGCCCAGCGCTGCTGGTACCGGTCGCCCTCGGCCAGGTTCAGGCGCTCGGCGTGGAGTGCCTCGGCGGCCGGGCCCCATTCGGGGGTGCCGGGTGCCACCAGCGCCACCTGACTCAGGAAGCTGATCAGGCGGCCGCCCTGCTCCTTGCTCCGGATCGCGACCTCGACCACCCGGCCGGGGACCGCCCACATCGGGAGCGGCTGTTCGGCGCCGCCGGCGACGATGGTCACCGCGCTGTCGTGCCAGACGTGCCAGACCGCCTGCGGGCCGCTCGGGCCGCTCGGCGCGCTCGGGCCGCCCCGTCCGCTCGGTCGGCCGGCGTCGGCCTTGGCGGACAGGCCCGCAGGGCTCAGCCAGACCAGCCCGGACTTCTTGGCCGCCTCCTCGATCAGGGCCGCGTCGAAGTCGGGTTCGGGGACCCAGGGGGTCTCGTTCTTCTCGCTGTTCTGGTCCCCGTCAGTGGGCGGTGCGGGCTGCGCGGGCTGCTCGGGCATGGCCGTAGCGTCTCATACCTTGCGCGGCGCGATCGCGCTCTCGGAGTTCGCGCCCGCGGCGGTGGCCGCCGTGCGTTCCACGGCCGCCGAGATACTGGCGCCGCCCGCATAATGAGCGCCCGCCTGGCCTCCTTGCGCCCCCGGCTACGCTGAGTCCTGCCGACAGGACTCCACCCACCGACAGGGGCTTACACGTGACCGGGATCCCCAGGTGACCGCCGACAGCGCCGCGACCGTCCCGGTCGGCGGGCCGTCCGGGACGCCGTCCGCCCCGCTCCGTGTCTCCGCGGTCCATCGGCCGCCCAAAGCCGACGTCGCGGTGCTCGGCGTGGCGGTCACCGCGGTCGGCACGTCCGGGCCGCTCATCGCCGCGGCGGCCGCGCCCGCGATGGCCATCGCCTTCTGGCGCAACGCGATAGCCGCCGCGGTCTTCGCCCCCTACGTCCTCCTGCGCCGGAACCTGAGGGCCGAGCTGCGCGGTCTCGGTCGCCGGACCACGCTGCTGGCCCTGGTGTCCGGCCTCATCCTCGGTGCGCACTTCGCGACGTGGACGCCGTCCGCGAAGATGTCCTCGGTGGCGTCGGCGACGGCGTTCGCCGCGACGCAGCCGATCTTCGCCGCGATCGTGGCGAAGGTGCTGGGACATCATGTGCCGCGCCGGGCGTTCGGCGGGATCGCGGTGGCGTTCGTCGGGGTGATCGTGCTGTCCGGGGTGGACTTCCACGCTTCGGCGCGGGCCTTCCAGGGCGACCTGCTCGCGCTGAGCGCCGCCGCGTTCGCCGCGGTCTACATGACCATCGGCGGCGAGGTGCGCAAGACCGCGTCGCTGCCGACCTACGCCTTCCTCTGCTACGGCGCGGCCTCGGTCTTCCTGATCGGCGCCGCGGTGGCGACCGGGTCCTCGCTCGTCGGGTTCGGCGCTAACGCGTGGCTGAAAATCGGCGCGCTCACCCTCCTGGCGCAGTTCCTCGGGCACACGCTTTTCAACCGGGTGGTGAAGACCACCAGCGCGACCGTCATCTCCACCGCGATCCTGCTGGAGGTGCCCACGGCCGCCGTGATCGCCGCCGTGTTCCTGCACCAGATCCCCTCTGTATGGGCGATCCCCGGGGCGGTCCTGATCCTCGGCGGATTGCTGCTCGTGGTGACCGCGAACCGGGGGCAGAGCGCGCACTGATCCCCATGAAGAGGCCCCCGGAAGTGGCGCGCGTCATGATGACGCGTTAGGTGACCCGCCAGTAACGTGACGGCTATATCAGCGGTCCGTACCCACTCCCGGGAGGGAACCCACCCATGTCCGACTCCGCTCGCCCCCAGCGCCCGCGCCGTTCGTGTCTGGCCGTCCCCGGCTCCAACCCGCGCTTCCTGGAGAAGGCCCAGGGCCTGCCGGCCGACCAGGTCTTCCTGGACCTGGAGGACGCCTGCGCCCCGCTGGCCAAGCCGGAGGCCCGGCACACGATCGTGAAGTTCCTGAACGAGGGGGACTGGACCGGCAAGGCCCGGGTGGTGCGGGTCAACGACTGGACCACCGAATGGACCTACCGTGACGTGGTCACCGTGGTCGAGGGCGCCGGGCAGAACCTGGACGCCATCATGCTGCCCAAGGTGCAGAACGCCGCCCAGGTGCAGGCCCTGGACCTGCTGCTCACGCAGATCGAGAAGACGATGGGCTTCGAGGTCGGCAAGATCGGCATCGAGGCGCAGATCGAGAACGCCGCCGGCCTGGTGAACGTGGATGAGATCGCCGCCGCCAGCCCGCGCCTGGAGACGATCATCTTCGGCCCGGCCGACTTCATGGCCAGCATCAACATGAAGTCGCTGGTCGTCGGCGCGCTGATCCCGGGCTACCCGGCCGACCCGTACCACTACATCCTCATGCGGATCCTGATGGCCGCGCGTATGCACGACCTGCAGGCGATCGACGGCCCGTTCCTGCAGATCCGGGACGTGGAGGCGTTCCGCGAGGTCGCCGGCCGCTCGGCCGCGCTCGGCTTCGACGGCAAGTGGGTCCTGCACCCGGGCCAGGTCGAGGCGGCCAACGAGATCTACTCGCCGGCCCAGGAGGACTACGACCACGCCGAGCTGATCCTGGACGCGTACGACTACTACACCTCCGAGGCCGGCGGGAAGAAGGGCTCGGCGATGCTGGGCGAGGAGATGATCGATGAGGCCTCCCGAAAGATGGCCCTGGTCATCGCGGGCAAGGGCCGGGCCGCCGGGATGTCCCGCACCAGCTCCTTCGAAGCGCCGGAGGCCTGAGATGGGGCGCCTGGCGCAGACCGAGGGCCTGACCGACATCCAGCAGGAGATCCTGGCGACCGTCCGCACCTTCGTGGACAAGGAGATCATCCCGGTCGCCAACGACCTGGAGCACGCCGACGAGTACCCGACACAGATCGTCGAGGGCATGAAGGAGATGGGCCTGTTCGGGCTCATGATCCCGGAGGAGTACGGCGGCCTCGGCGAGTCGCTGCTCACCTACGCGCTGGTCGTAGAGGAGATCGCGCGTGGCTGGATGTCGGTGTCCGGGATCCTGAACACCCACTTCATCGTGGCCTACATGATCAAGCAGCACGGCACCGACGAGCAGAAGCAGCACTTCCTGCCCGCGATGGCCGAGGGCGAGGTCCGCGCCGCGTTCTCGATGTCGGAGCCGGCGCTCGGGTCGGACGTCGCGGCGATCACCACCAAGGGCGTCCCGGACGGTGACGACTACGTCATCAACGGCCAGAAGATGTGGCTGACCAACGGCGGTTCCTCCACGCTGGTCGCGCTGCTGGCCCGCACCGACCTCGGCGAGGCGGCTCCGCACAAGAACCTCACCACCTTCCTGGTGGAGAAGCCGGCCGGCTTCGGCGAGGTGGCGCCCGGCCTGACCGTCCCGGGCAAGATCGAGAAGATGGGCTACAAGGGCGTCGACACCACCGAGCTGGTGCTGTCCGACTACCGCATCCCGGCGGACCGGATCCTCGGCGGCGCCCCGGGCAAGGGCTTCGCGCACATGATGGACGGCGTCGAGGTCGGCCGGGTCAACGTCGCGGCCCGGGCCTGCGGCATCGCGGTGCGCGCCTTCGAACTCGGCGCCGCCTACGCCCAGCAGCGGACCACCTTCGGCAAGCCGATCGCCCAGCACCAGGCCATCCAGTTCAAGCTGGCCGAGATGGGCGTCAAGGTCGAGGCCGCGCACGCGATGATGGTGCGCGCGGCGAAGGTCAAGGACGCCGGCCGGCGCAACGACCTGGAGGCCGGCATGGCCAAGTACCTGGCCGCCGAGTACTGCAAGGAGGTCGTCGAGGACTCCTTCCGGATCCACGGCGGCTACGGGTACTCCAAGGAGTACGAGATCGAGCGGCTCTATCGCGAGGCGCCGATGCTGCTGATCGGCGAGGGTACGGCCGAGATCCAGAAGATGATCATCGGTCGGCGGCTGCTGGAGGACTACAAGGCGAAGTAGGGGTCCGGCTCAGGGCTGGAGACGCGCCACGCCCGCCGGTCCCCGGAGCTGGATACTCCGGGACCGGCGGGCGCCGTCGTGTCGGCCGGCTCCCGGGTGAGGAGCTGACCGACCCGGCCTTGCGGTGATGGTCTGGCGGTGATGATCGAGCGACTCCGGGCCCGGTCATCGAAGCCGCTCGGGAAGCCGGTCTGGTCGCCGCTACGCCGAGGGCGGAGCCCCGGAGGATGCCACGATCTGCTGTGCGGCTCGGATCCGGTCGTCGAGCTGGCGGCGGTACTGGGCCAGCGCCGGGCCGTGGCCGGCGATGTACTGCCGGTCGTAGGCGTCCTGGACGGCGGTGGCCGTTCCCATGAAGTTCGTGGTCTGCTTACAGGCCAGGTCCGCGGTGGCCTGGGCGATCTCGGCGGGGGAGTGGACCACCTTCCGGTCGCCTTCCGGGCCGACGACCTGCGCGTCCTGCGCGGGCTCGCTCGTCATCGCGTCGTACGGGGTGGAGAAGTGGTAGCCCTTGCCCTTCATGCACGCGCTCCACTGCTTGTTCGCGTCCAGGACGCGCGGGTCGCTGAGCGGGGTGACCGGGCCGCCGTCCGGCAGGCCCGCCGCGCTCATGTCCGGCAGTTCGCCGCCGGTACCCTGCTGGGCTTGGGCCTTGCATCCCTCAGCCGGGACGGACTTGCCCGCGTAGCTGGTCACGGGGTGGCCGGCGGTGTCCCGGCCGATCTCCACCGACTCCGCGGAGTCGGATATCGGCTGGGGTCTCGGCTCGCCCGGCGCCACCTGGGAGGTCTGAAGTTGGATGAGGTCGTAGCCGTTGGTGGCCACTATCGCGGGATCGAAGAATCCGTACAGGTGGGTGTGCGCTGTCGCGACCTGCACCCCGTGGGCGTCGATGTCCGTCGGGTGGGTGTCGGTGCCCCGCAGTCCGAAGCCCGCCATGCACCGGGCGTTCAACACGTTGGCCGCGGATATCAGGGTCCGGACTTCGGTTGGTGTCGGAAGGTAGGGGTCGACCGGCCGGCTGATCTGCTCCAAGGCCGTCACCACCGGTACCGGGCCGGGAAGTGCCGGCAGCGCGGTCGCGGGCTTGGTCGGGCTGCCGCAGCCGGCCAGCAGCGCCACCGGTGCGAGCACGATGACGGTTCGCGCGAGGTGCTTCATGAGAGTCCGTATCCCGGGTCGGGCCGGGCGGGAAGAAGGGGGTCCCCGCCCGGCGGTCTCGTCCTCAGGGCAGGATGGTGACCGAGTAGTTGTTCGAGTCCGGGTCGTCGTACGGGTAGTGGACCCCGTTGGCCAGGAAGCCGGTGACGTCGTCGACCTTGGCCGTGGTGGTGTACTGGGCGTAGCCGTGGTTCCACACGCTCGCGACGGAACCCACGTCGGAGACGTTGTCGCGGATCGTGCCCGCGCTGCCGGCGTAGCAGGCGCGCGAGATCGAGCCGGTGAGGCCGACGTAGAGGGTGACGCCGTTCGTCTTGCAGCCGCTGCCGCCGACGCGGTCGATCGCCGCGGCCGGGCCGGCGGTGAGCAGGGCGCCGCCGAGGGTGACGGCTGCGGTGAGGGTGAGAGCGGCGGTCCGCCGCGCGTGCCCGTGCTTCATGGTGTGACCAGCTCCTTCGCTGTTCTGGTGCGATGGGATGTTCGCCTTCGAAGTCTCGCCAGCAGGGTGCGGCGCGGGCCAGGATTCCTTCCTATTCCGTACAGCCGAGCCGCGGCACGCCGGCGGGCGTGCCGGACGGCGATGACCACGTCATCGACGGCCAGAAGATGATCATCGGTCGGCGGCTGCCGGCGGACCACAAGGCGAAGTAGGGGTCCAGCTCAGGGCTGGAAACGGTCACGCCTGCCGGCCCCGGAGCTGGATACTCCGGGACCAGCGGGCGTCGTCGGGTCGGCCGGTTCCGTGACTGCTCCGTGAGCGACGAGCGTCTGACTCAGCTTGAGCATGCCGGGCCGGGTGACTAATCCGAGGGCGGTGCCCCGGAGGATGCCACGATCTGCTGTGCGGCATGGACCCGGTCATCGAGCTGGCGCCGGTACTCGGCCAGCGCGGGGCCGTGGCCGGCGATGTACTGGCGGTCGTAGGCGTCCTGGACGGCGGTCGCCGTGCCCATGAAGTTCGTGGCCTGTTTGCACCCGACATCCGCGGTCGCCTGGGCGATCTCGGCGGGGGAGTGGACTACCTTCCGGTCGCCTTCCGGGCCGACGACCTGCGCGTCCTGCGCCGTCGCGCTGTCCATCGCCTCGTACGGGGTGGCGAAGTGATAGCCCTTGCCCTTCATACAGGCGCTCCACTGCTTGTTCGCGGCGAGGACTCGTGGGTCGCTGAGCGGGGTGACCGGGCCGCCGTCCGGCAGGCCCGCCGCGCTCATGTCGGGGTACTCTCCGCCGATACCCGTCTGGGCTTGGGCTTTACAGCCATGAGCCGGGACGGGTTTGCCGGCGTAGTCGGCCACGGGATGGCCGGCGTCGTCCTGGCCGGACTCCACCGACAGCGCGGCGGGGGATACCGGTGCGGCGGCCGGCTGGCCCGGTACCTGGGAGGACTGAAGTTGGACGACGTCGTAGCCGTCGGTGGCGGCTACCGAGGGATCGAAGAACCCGTAAAGGTGGGTGTGCGCGATCGCGACCCGGACCCCGTGTGCGTCGACGTCCGTGGCGTGGGTGTCGCTGCCGTGCAGTCCGAAGGCCGCCATGCAGCGGGCGTTCAGCACGTTGGCCGCGGCTATCAGGGCCAGGACTTCGGACGGCGTCGGTATATAGGGATCGATCGGTCGGTTGACCTGCTCCAAGGTCGTCACCACCGGTACCGGGCCGGAAAGCGCCGGCAGCGCGGCGGCCGGCGTGTTCGTGCTGCCGCAGCCGGCCAGCAGCGCCATCGGTGCGAGCGCGATGACGGCCCGCGTGAGGTGCTTCATGAAAGTCCGCATCCGGGTCGGGCCGGGCGGGAAGGCGTGTTCCCGCCCGGCGGGCTCTTTCTCAGCTCTCGATGGTGACCGTCCGGTTTTGCGAGATGTCGTAGTCGTACGGGTAGCGGACGCTGTTGGCATAGAAGCTGGTGTAGTCGTCGCGCCCGGTGGGGGGGACGTAGTACGTGGTGTAGCCGTAGTTCCACACGCCCATGACGCCGCCTACGCCGGGCACGGTGTCGTAGATCGTGCCCGCGCTGCCGGCATAGCAGGCGAGGGATTCGTCGCTGGTGCCCTTGAAGATGGTGACGCCGTTCGTGGTGCAGTCGATGCCGCCGACGCGGCTGATCGCCGCGGCCGGGCCGGCGGTGAGCAGGGCGCCGCCGAGGGTGACGGCTGCGGTGAGGGTGAGAGCGGCGGTCCGCCGCGAGTGGCCGTGCTTCATACTGTGACCAGCTCCTTCGGTGATCTGGTGCGATGGGATGTTCGCCTTCGAAGTCTCGCCAGCCGGGCGCGGCGCGGGCCAGAATTCCTTCCTATTCCGTACAGCCGAGTCGGCTGTGAACGGCGAGCGCTTCGGCGTTTCGCCCCTTCCGCGTGGGATCATGGCTGCGAGGAGGCGCGGTGAGGTTCGTCGATGATCGCGGCACGCTGCTGCATGTCGTGCGGGACGGTTCGGGCGGGCCGGTGGTGCTGTTCGTGCAGGGCCTGGCCGGCGCCTGGTTCGAGTGGGACCCGGTGGTGCCGATGCTGGCCGGGGACCACCGGCTGGTGCGCTTCGACCGGCCGGGGCTCGGCTGGTCGCAGCCGGAGCTCGGAGCCGACGGCCGGCCGCTGCCGCAGACCTTGGCCGGGGAGGCCGAGCGGCTGGGGCGGGTCCTGGATGCCGTCGGCGTGCCGCCGCGGGAGAAGGTGATCCTGGTCGCGCACTCCTACGGGGCCTTCCACGCCGAGGCCTTCGCGCGGCTGGACCCCGAGCGGGTGGCCGGGATCGTCTTCGTCGACGCCAGCGCGGAGTCGGACATCACCCCGGCGCCGGGCGGGCCGGGGCGCGCGGCCGGGCGGGCGTTCGTGCGCGGCACCACGCTGCTGGGCCTGAACCAGGTGCTGGGCCCGGCGGTGCGGCGGCTGGTCTATCAGGCCGCGAGTACCACGCACCGGGACCCGGACCGGGAGTTGGGACGGGCCGTCTATCGGTCCAGCCGGGTCGCGGCGGCGGTGGTGAACGAGTTGTCGTCGTATCGGGCCTGCGCGGTGGAGTTACTTGAGCTGCGCTGCGAGCGGGCCTTTCCCGAGGTTCTGGTACAGGTGCTGGTCGGGGCGGCGGGCGAATCAGAGAACAGACATGTCCGGCGGTGGATCGAACGCCAGCGCGAGTTCGCGGGCTTGTTTCCCGGGGCTGAAGTCGTAGAGTTACCGGATGCCAAACACCTGATCGCGGCGGACCGACCGGACGCCGTCGCCACCGGCGTGCGCTCCCTGGGTTTTTAGGTGGTCGCTCCCACCGCGGGGCCGGGTTGCGGCAGGATGGTGCCTTGAGGCGGTTGAAGAGCGCGAACGTATAGGGCGGGAAGTAAACAGTGGCGACTTACTACGTCATAGCGAGGATGGACGGGACAAGGTTCGTGGGGCCGGACCACCACAAGGTCGATCTCTACGACGCGCTCAATCGGGGCGTGACCACGTTCATCCCCTCGGCGTGGCAGGACCACGACGCCCTGTCCGTGGACGACGACGAGGCCTCGCCGAAGACCGAGGTCCCGGTCGGCCTGCTGGTCTACCCGGACCCGGCGCAGGCCGGTCTGGGCATCGCCGACGACATGACCCTCTCGCTCGGCATCGACGGCGGCTTCCGCCTGTTCCAGCTCCAGGCGGTCCCGGCCCCCGAGCACTACACACCCTCCAGCGCGATCGGCGCCCAGGCCATCGTCACCCGCGAGTTCCTGGTGGTGGCCGAGGTCCCGGGCTGGTGGGCCTACGGCCCGCACGGCCGGCACGTCAACGGCCTGATCACCGCGGTCTCCAACCTGGAGCGCCCGCAGGTGGACCAGATAGGCGCCGCCCTGGAGCGGCCGGACGTGATCTTCGAGGTGGACCGCCGCGAAGTCCTGGACGCCGCCGACCTGGAACTCCTGCGCCACGAGCGCGTAGGCGCCGCCCGCGTGGCCCGCGGCTACGCCCGCGCCGCCACCTACCGCGCCTGGGACCGCGACGCGGGCCTGTCCCGCGCCGCCTCGCTGATCGGCGACCTGGCGCACGCCACGGTGGTCGGCGACGTACTCAGCGAGGAGCAGCTGACGCTGCTGCTGAAGAAGCTGACGCCGCACATCTCCGAGGTGCTTCCGGCCGGGGAGATGGAGGCTTACGGGGCGGCGGTCGCGGTGGGTGTCGGCGACGCCGCGGGCGAGGGTGAGATCGAGGACTGAGGTGGGGTGGCCGCGGCTGCGGCGGCTGCGCTTGCGGTGAAGCTGCGGCGAGCGGCGAGTCTGCGTCGGCAGCTGTGTGGCTGAGGTGGAGCGCTGGCGGCGGCGGTTGCGCTTGCGGTGAAGCTGCGGCGGGCGGCGAGTTCGCCTCGGCGGCTGTGCGGCCCAGGTGCGCTGTGCCGCGGCGTGTGCCGGTCAGCTTGGCGGCGTAAGCCAGTCCCCGGGCTCCGCCGGCTTCGGCGCATCGCTGCTCCAAGTCTCGGCGCTCTGGGTGTCGGCACTATGCGTGTCGGCGATCTGGGTGTCGGCCACCGGAATCCGGTCCTGCACCACCGGCGCGGTCTCCGTCGGCGGGGCCGGTGACTGCGCTGGCATCGGCATGGGCATCTGCGGTGCCGGATAGCCGGGCATGGGCATCTGCGGCGCCGGATAGCCGGGCACGGGCATCTGCGGTGCCGAGTAGCCCGGCATCGGCGCCCCATACCCGTATCCGTACCCCATCCCGTAAGGCCCCGGCAGCACTGCCGGCCCCGGCCCGCCGTACCAGTCGCCCTCGCGGTTGCGGGCGTTCTGGGTGTTGGTGATGGTGCGCACGTAGCCGATCGCCAGCAGGGCCGCCGCGATTGTCGCGATCAGGGCCGCGATGCCGGTCGTGGCCACGGCTTGCAGGTCGTGGACGAAGTCGGTGATGTCGGCGGCCTTCTTGGCGTTGCCGTTCTCGCCGCTGCAGGCCAGGGCCAGGATCTCCGCGATCACGTAGGGGCCCCACCACCAGCCGGTGATCTGGCCGCCGGCCGGTTTGCCCTTGCGGCCGGCCATGGTGCCGCGGTGGATGTCGCGGGCGACAAATAGCGGCAGGACCCAGTTGGCCAGTGGGAGGAACCAGCCGCCGATCGCCCAGCCGACGGCCAGGGTGCCGCGGTTCGGGAAGTAGAGCTCGGCGTTGTTGCGGGCCGCCCAGAACCAGCAGATGAAGATCACGATGGTGGGGACCAGGAAGATGTAGAGCCAGCCCACGGCGCCCAGGGCCAGCCGGTCTGAGTTGTGCAGGTCGTCCGGGCCGAGGGAGCCGGGGTCGGTGAGCAGCGTGCCGAGCACCTGGTGCCGCCAGACCAGCAGGCCCGCGGCCAGCGCCGCCACCGCGGCGTCCAGGGCCAGCAGGACGATCAGCGCCACGCCGAGGCCGGCCACCGAGGTCCGGGGGCGTGGCCTCGGAGCCGCGAAGGGCGCGGGGTATCCGTAGTCGGATATGGGACTGCCGGTCACGCCGGGCATCACATCAGGGCCGGGCCGCCGCGTCAAGAACGTGGCCGACCTCACCGCCCGGCGTACTACTGGCCGGTAGCCGACTGCGCCAAGATGACGGGAGAGCGGGCAGGACACAGGCAGCGCCGACCGGTGACCGGCGGCGACCAGGCGAGGAAGGGACCCGACCCATGCAGTTCGGCCGGTATTTCGAGGAGTTCGAGGTCGGCGCGGTGTACAAGCACTGGCCGGGCAAGACGGTCACCGAGTACGACGACCACCTGTTCTGCCTGATCACCATGAACCACCACCCCCTGCACCTGGACGCGAACTACGCCGAGGAGACCACCGACTTCAAGCGCAACGTGGTGGTCGGCAACTACATCTACTCGCTGCTGCTGGGCATGTCGGTGGCCGACGTCTCCGGCAAGGCGATCGCGAACCTGGAAGTGGAGTCGCTGCGGCACATCGCCCCGACCTTCCACGGCGACACCATCTACGGCCAGACCGTGGTCCTGGACAAGACCGAGTCCAAGTCGAAGGACGACCGCGGCATCGTCTATGTCGAGACCAAGGGCTACAAGCAGGACGGCACCGTGGTCTGCCTCTTCCGTCGCAAGGTGATGGTCCCGAAGCGCTCCTACGGTGAGGCCAGGGGCGGCGAGCAGCCCGGCCGCCCGACCCCCTTGGCGTAGCCGGACCCGTTGGCGGGACGGGAGCGCGGCAGGGCGCGGGATGTCCGGCGGGGGCGCGGGCCCGGAACCGCGCCCCGCCCACGGTTCCGGCCTCCCCGCCATCCGGGTGACGGGGCTTGACGGACCGCCCGCCACGAGAGGACCGTCAGTCTCTATGAAGGCCGACCCCAGCTGCCCACGCTGTGGGAAGCGGGTGCGCGCCCCGGGCCTGCTCGCCACGACCTGGGAGTGCGACCTGCACGGCGCGGTCCACCCGCTGCAACCGGTCCAGCCCCCGACCGTCAAGGAACTGGCCGAGACGGCCGCCAACAGCCAGGTCCCGGTCTGGATGCCCTGGCCGCTGCCGACCGGCTGGGAGTTCACCGGCGTCGCCTACGCCGGTGACGAAGCCGGAGCCCGCGCGACCGCGGTGGCCTGTGCCGGCCCCAACCCCTTCGGCGGTGTCGGCGAACTCCTCCTGATCGCCGAGGAGATGGGCATCGGCCTGGGTGCCCGCTTCGCCGGGCTGGAGGGCCCGGACCCCGGCGAGATCTTCGAACAGACCGCCGCCCACGCCAAGCTCTACGCCGCGGGCCGCTCGACCTCCATGTGGAACGTCCCCGACACCGGCGACCGCGCGGTCTTCCTCGGCGAAGCCGGCGGCCTGTGGCTCTGGGCCGTGCTCTGGCCGCACGACGCGGCCCACCTGATGTACGACGACCTGGTGCTCACCGACCTGCGGGACGCGGGCAGCGAGATCGACCGGATCCCGGTCGGCGGGCTCTCGGCCCGCCTGATGGAGATGTAGCCGCCGGTCCGACCGCGACCGTGGCGGAAATGAGCACATCGGTGTGAATCTCGTGTGGCGGTCCGGCCGCAGCGCCCTGACCACGCATCGGGGTGCGCCACAATGAGCGGCGTGACCCACTTCCCGCGTGACATCATCCTGCTCGGCTCGACCGGCTCCATCGGCACTCAGACCCTGGACCTGGTCGCCCGCAACCCCGACCGGTTCCGGGTCGTCGGCCTGGCGGCCGGCGGCGGGAACCCGGAGCTGCTGGCCGAGCAGGCGCTGGCCACCGGCGCGCGGACGGTGGCGGTGGCCAAGGGCAGTGCCGCGCAGGACCTGAACCTGGCCTTCTACGCCGCCGCGCAGAAGCGCGGCTACTCCGCGGGGGAGTTCCAGATCCCTGAGATCCTGGCCGGCCCGCAAGCCTCGACCGAGCTGGCCGCGCGTGAGTGCGACATCGTCCTGAACGCCATCGACGGCGCCGCGGGCCTGAAAGCCACCCTGGTCGCCCTGGAGTCCGGCCGGATCCTGGCGCTGGCCAACAAGGAGTCGCTGATCATCGGCGGCGACCTGGTCACCCGGCTGGCCAAGCCCGGTCAGATCGTGCCGGTCGACTCCGAGCACTCGGCGCTGGCCCAGGCGTTGCGCGGGGGCCGGGCCGAAGAGGTCGAGAAGCTGATCGTCACCGCTTCCGGCGGCCCGTTCCGCGGCCGGACCCGGGCCGAGATGGCCGACGTCTCGCCCGAGCAGGCCATGAAGCACCCGACCTGGAACATGGGCCCGCTGGTCACCTGCAACTCCTCGACGCTGGTGAACAAGGGCCTGGAGGTGATCGAGGCGCACTTGTTGTTCGACGTGCCCTTCGACCGCATCGAGGTGGTGGTGCACCCGCAGTCCATCGTGCACTCGATGGTGCAGTTCGTGGACGGCTCGACGCTGGCCCAGGCCAGCCCGCCGGACATGCGGCTGCCGATCGGGCTGGCCCTGGGCTGGCCGGACCGGGTCCCCGGCGCCGCCCCGGCCATAGACTGGACCAAGTCCTCGACCTGGGAGTTCTTCCCTCTGGACAACGAGGCCTTCCCCTCGGTCCGGCTGGCCAAGCAGGTCGGCGCAACCGGAGGGACCGCTCCGGCCGTCTTCAACGGTGCCAACGAGGAGTGTGTGGCGGCATTCCTCGCCGGCCGCCTCCGCTTCCCGGCGATCGTGGATACCATCGAACGGGTGGTCGCCGAACACTCCGGTTCAGGGCGCTCTCAGGGTGGGGACCTTACCCTGGAGGCCGTTCTGGAGGCGGATTCCTGGGCGCGTGCGCGGGCACGCGAACTGACGGCCGGCTGAGAAGACGACAGACGTCGACAGGCATCCGTGCCGACTACGTTAGGTGGATAAGTGGGCCCGCTAGGCATCATCCTGTTCGCCCTCGCGCTCATCGCATCGATCATGCTGCACGAGGCCGGGCACATGGTGTGCGCCCGCAAGGCCGGCGGCAAGGTCACCGAGTTCTTCGTCGGTTTCGGGCCGCGGCTGTGGTCGTTCCGCCGGGGCGAGACCGAGTACGGCGTCAAGGCCATCCCGGCCGGCGGCTACGTGAAGATCGTCGGGATGACGGACCTGGAGCCGATCGACCCCGAGGACGAGCCGCGGGCCTTCTACCGCAAGCCGCTGGGCTGGCGGCTGCTGACGCTGTCGGCCGGCTCGCTGGTGCACTTCATCATCGCCCTGGTGCTGCTGCTGATGGTCCCGCTGACCTGGGGTGTGGCCACCCGGGACCTGTCCGGCACGGTCGGCACGGTCACCCAGTGCCTGAAGACCACCTCCGGCGCCTGCGGGGCCGGGGACGCCAAGAGCCCCGCGCTGGCCGCCGGCCTGCAGAACGGCGACAAGATCATCGCGGTGGACAACGTGCCGACCCACAGCTGGCAGGACGTCACCGACCAGCTGCACAAGGGCCAGCCGTCGTTGGGCAGCGACAACAAGCCGACCAGCCCCCCGGTCCAGGTGACGGTGACCTACCTGCGGAACGGCCAGCAGGAGACGACCAAGATCACCCCGGCCGTCGGCAACGTCGCGGCCGACCCGAACCAGGTCCAGCTCGGTCTGATGATCGGTATCCAGGCCCCGCCGGAGATCACCAAGCACCCCGGCCCGGTGAGCGCGCTCGGCCAGGGCTTCAGCGACTTCGGCACCTACGCCAAGGGCTCGGTCACCGGTCTGGTCGACATCCCGGCCTCGATCCCCAAGCTGTTCCAGGCGGCGACCAACACCAGCCAGCCGCGCTCGGCCAACGCCCCGGTCGGCGTGGTCGGCATGGCCAGCCTGACCGGCAGCGTGATCAAGGACGGCGGCTACGCCAGCTTCCTGCAGTACATCGCCAGCATCAACCTGTTCATCGGCATCTTCAACCTGCTGCCGCTGCTGCCGCTGGACGGCGGGCACATCGCCATCGCGCTGTACGAGGCCGGGCGCCGCAAGGTCGCCAAGCTGGTCGGCCGCCCGGACCCGGGCCGCGTGGACCTGAACAAGCTGATGCCGGCCGCGTTCACCTTCCTGGTCCTGTTCGTCGGCCTGTCGCTGCTGCTGATGGCCGCCGACATCACCAACCCGCTGAAGTTCCCGAGCTGATCGGGCATTGACTTCGGATCGTCCGCGCGGTAGCTGTGACCTGCGCCACCATGGCGCCGGTGAAGGCCAAGTGAAAATCTCGCGGTGTGTGCGGACACCCCACGGCAGTGCCGTAGCGTTGACGGCAGTAGCAACCATTCACGGAACGGTGAGACCTTGACCGCCATCGCGCTGGGCATGCCCGCACTCCCGACCAAGCCGCTTGCCATCCGCCGCAAGTCCCGCCAGATCATGGTGGGTTCCGTCCCGGTCGGCGGTGACGCCCCGGTGTCCGTGCAGTCGATGACCACGACGTTGACCGCGGATGTGAACGCCACGTTGCAGCAGATCGCGCAGTTGACGGCGGCCGGCTGTCAGATCGTCCGGGTGGCGGTGCCCTCGCAGGATGACGCCGACGCGCTGCCGGCGATCGCGAAGAAGTCGCAGATCCCGGTGATCGCGGACATCCACTTCCAGCCGAAGTACGTCTTCGCCGCCATCGACGCCGGTTGCGCGGCGGTGCGGGTCAACCCCGGCAACATCAAGGCCTTCGACGACAAGGTCGGCGAGATCGCCCGCGCGGCCAAGGACGCCGGGGTCCCGATCCGGATCGGCGTCAACGCCGGTTCCCTGGACAAGCGGCTGTACGAGAAATACGGCAAGGCCACTGCCGAGGCGCTGGTGGAGTCGGCGCTGTGGGAGTGCTCGCTGTTCGAGGAGCACGACTTCCGCGACATCAAGATCTCGGTCAAGCACAACGACCCGGTCGTGATGATCAACGCCTACCGGCAGCTGGCTGAGGCCTGCGACTACCCGCTGCACCTCGGCGTCACCGAGGCCGGCCCGGCGTTCCAGGGCACCATCAAGTCCGCGGTCGCGTTCGGCGCGCTGCTGGCCGAGGGCATCGGCGACACCATCCGGGTCTCGCTGTCCGCGCCGCCGGTCGAGGAGGTCAAGGTCGGGCAGCAGATCCTGGAGTCGCTGGGGCTGCGCAAACGCGGCCTGGAGATCGTCTCCTGCCCCTCCTGCGGTCGGGCCCAGGTCGACGTCTACAAGCTCGCCGACCAGGTCAGCGCCGCCCTCGACGGTCTGAAGGTGCCGCTGCGGGTGGCGGTCATGGGCTGTGTGGTGAACGGTCCGGGTGAGGCCCGCGAGGCCGACCTCGGCGTGGCCTCCGGCAACGGCAAGGGCCAGATCTTCGTGCGCGGCGAGGTCATCAAGACCGTGCCCGAGGCGCAGATCGTGGAGACGCTGATCGAGGAGGCGTTCAAGATCGCCTCTGACATGGGCATCGACATCGACACCGAGACCGGCGAGGTCGTGGAGTCTGTGAACGCCGCGCTTTAACGCTCTGCTTCCAGTACCGTCCTGTACGGGGCTACAGAGGGCTTCTCTAGAGTGTTTCCAGGCTCTAGTAGAGGGTCTTCGGGTCACGGAACGCGCACCGAACAGCCGTATGGTCGGTCGGTGCGCGGCCGTTTCCGCTACAGAGCAGGGCAGGCTGCGGTTAACCGCCGTACAGTGAACTGGTGAGCGTGCGATGAGCGTGTTGTCGAGGGTCCGCGGGACCAACACCAGGCTGCTCGGCGTGGCCGATCTGGCCGACGTCCGTGCGCTGCTGGCGCGCGACCCGGTCTCGAACGTCTTCGTGGCCTCCCGGGTGGAGGCCTCCGGCCTGGACCCGTGGCGCCTGGGTGGCGAGGTCTGGGGCCACATCGTGAACGGCAAGCTCGACGCGCTGTGCTACTCCGGCGCGAACCTGGTCCCGGTCCAGGCCAATCCGGAGGCTGTGCGGGCTTTCGCCGAGCGGGCCCGCCGCCAGGGCCGCCGCTGCTCCTCGATCGTCGGTCCGGCCGACGCCGCGATGGCGCTGTGGGAGCAGCTGCGACCGTCCTGGGGCCCGGCCCGCGAGGTGCGCTCCAGCCAGCCGCTGATGGAGATCCGCGGCTCCTCGCCGACCGTGACCCCGGACTTCCGGGTGAAGCCGGTGACCGCGAACCAGATAGACACCCTGCTGCCGGCCTGCATAGCGATGTTCACCGAGGAGGTCGGCGTCTCGCCGGTCGGCGACGACAACGGCTATTCCTACCGTGCCCGGGTCTCCGAACTCGTGCACGCCGGCCGGGCCTTCGCCTGGATCGAGGACGGGCACGTGGTGTTCAAGGCCGAGATCGGCGCGGTGACTGAGCAGGCGTGCCAGATCCAGGGGGTGTGGACGCACCCGGCGTTGCGAGGTAAGGGCGTCGCCGCGGCCGGGATGGCGGCGGTCGTGGAGTACGCGCTGCGCGATTTCGCGTCGGTGGTGAGCTTGTACGTGAACGACTACAACGCACCGGCCCGCGCGGTCTACCGCAAAGTCGGCTTCGAGGAGGTCGGCGCTTTCGCGTCGATCCTGTTCTGACATTGTTCTTAATTGTTCCACCCGCTACCGGTTTGGGAATGCTCTGATGGGCGATTCCCAACACCGAAGGGGGTGGTCATGCCCGAAGAGACCTCCCAAGAGTTCCCCACTGTGGAGAACGGTTTCACGCCTGCCCGGCGGGATGAGGGCCGGGAGACGGAGCGTGAACGAGACCGGGACCGTGATCCCGCCGACGCCCCGGAAGGCCGGCCCGGCTGGCTGACCCGACTGCGGAACCGGCGGATGAGCGCGCTGGTGGCGTGGTCGCTGTCCGTGGTGCTGGCGGCGGTGGCGATCACGCTCACGATGTTCTGGGTGCATCCGGACAACGGCCAGTGGAAGGAGTTCTTCCGCGGAGTCATCGGCGATGTGGCCGGAGCGCTTCTGGTGGCGTTCTTCTTGTCGCCGGTGTTCCTGGCGATCCGCGCTTTCGCCAACGAGAAGTTCGGCAACATCGCCGACTACGCGCCGATGACCGGCTACGAGCGTTTCCCGTATCTGAAGTTCATAGAGCGTCTGGAACGTTGCGACGACCTGGTGCGGATCAT
Organism: Catenulispora pinistramenti; assembly: GCF_018274385.1. Taxonomy (GTDB): domain Bacteria; phylum Actinomycetota; class Actinomycetes; order Streptomycetales; family Catenulisporaceae; genus Catenulispora; species Catenulispora pinistramenti. The sequence goes on from NZ_JAAFYZ010000009.1 coordinate 76,229, forward strand.
GGACACGTCCAGCAGCGTCCTGGACGTCACCACCGCCGAGGGCGACGAGGTGGACGAGCGGCAGCGCTGTGTCACGGCGCTGCGGAACGTGCTGGCCGCCGACAACGAGGTGCGGGTCGAGATCCTGCTCCTGGACCCGACCTCGGACGCGGCCCGGCAACGGAACACGGACCTGCGGGAAGAGGGGATCGACGTCTCCGCCGGGGTGAGCCGGAATCTGGCGCTGCTCAACGAGATCCGCAATGGTCTGCCGGACGGCGCGCGGAGCAAGCTGTTGGTGAAGCTCTATAACGCGACCCCGGCCTGTGCCTACTACAGGGTGGATGACAGGGCATCCATCGCCTTCTACTCGCTGCGGACTTCGTCGGAGCGGGGCGCCCACGTGGACGTGGCGTTGAAGGAGAAGCTGGGGAAGATCGTGAACGACCACTTCCGGGACATCCGGGAGGACGCGGACACGGTTGAGATGGTCTCGTATCTGTACGGGACGGCCACGGTCGGCCGACGCAGCGAGCACGTCGCGTGGGTCGAGTACGGCGGTGTGGTCTTCCTCGGCCTGGCCTCGCCTCGGGAGAACCCGGTGGTGTGGACCGTCGCGCCGCGCGTCGGCGGCGGGGAACCGGTGAAGCTGGCGGCCTATAAGCATGAGCCCGCGGAGTTCCGCGCTATGCGGTTGATCCCGTGGGTGGAGTGCGGGCCGCTGGGGGTGCGTATGGAGGAGAAGTACGGAGTCGAGTTCCAGGTGCTGTTCGAGGTGGCCCCGGTCGGAGCGATGCCGCCGGGCTTCCTCCCCGGCCAGGCCGCCTTGAACGGCGACCGGGCGGCCGGGGCGGAGCCCGGGTTACGACGGCCGGTCGCCGAGGCCTGAGGCGCCGAAGCCCGCGCGGTGGATTCGGAGGCTGCCGCGCGCGGCTCAGACCCCTGTGCGGAGCCGGAGCCGGCGGCGGTGCGCCGTTGCGCAGCTCAGGCGTCCGCGTACTGCTTCTCGTGGGCGAGCAGCGTCGCTTTGCACTCCAGGCCGTACAGGAAGTTCTTGCTGGAGCCGTCGCTGCGCACGATGCGGTGGCAGGGCACGAACAACGCGATCGCGTTCGACGCGCACGCCGATCCCGCCGCGCGGACCGCGTTGGGGTTCCCGGCGGTCGCCGCGAGCTGCGTGTAGCTGATCGTGGCACCGGCCTGCACCGTGCGCATCGCGTCCCAGGCCGCGGTCCGGAACGGCCCGGTGGGCCGGTAGACGACAGTGACGTCGTCGAGCGCGGACAGGTCGCCCGCGAAGTAGGCCGCCACGCGCTCCGCCACGTGGTCGTGCGCGCCCTTCTCCGGTACCGGCGCGCTCAGCATGCCGGCCAGGAACGCCGGGTCGGCGGTGAAGCCGGCGGCGTGGACGGTGTCGTGCGCGTCGGCGAGCACGGTGAACGGGCCGGCCGGCGTCTGGATGGTGGTGTAGGTCAGGGTGCTCATCACTTCGTTCCTTCGGTGACGGGGTCGCTCGCGGCGGCCCACAGGTGCAGGGCGGCGTAGGCGCGCCAGGGACGCCAGCCCTCGGCGTGTTCCAGGAGCGCCTTCTCGGTCCCGGGCAGCCCGAGGCGTTCGGCTTGGCGCCGCACGATCAGGTCGCCGACCGGGAAGGCGTCGGGATCGCCGAACACGCGCAGGGCGATGTAGTCGGCGGTCCAGGGACCGATGCCGGAGACGGCGAGCAGCTTGGCGCGGGCCTGGGCCCGGTCGACGCCGCGGTCGAGCGTGAGCTCGCCGCCGGCGACCGCCGTCGCCAGCGCGCGCAGGGTCGCGGCGGTGCGGCGGGTGAGGCCGAGGCCTTCGTAGTCGCCCTCGGCCAGGGTCTCGGGGCGCGGGAAGGGGTTGAGGACCGCCTGGTTGTCGACAAAGTGACTCGCCTCGGCCGTCGAACCGGCACTCGCCGCCGCGACTTCCGGACCCGCGACCGCTGGCCCGGCACCCGTCCCCGGCGGTACCAACGCCGCCTCGGCAGCCAGCTCCACCGCGCTGAACCGCTGGACCACGCGCGCCGCCATGGTGCGGGCGGCGGCCACGCTGATCTGCTGGCCGAGCACCGCGCGCACGGCGATCTCGAAGCCGTCGACCGCGCCGGGCACCCGCAGTCCGGGCCGGGCGGCGACCAGCGGGGCCAGCGCCGGATCCCCGGACAGTGCCGCGTCCACCTGTGCCGGGTCGGCGTCCAGGTCCAGCAGGTCGCGGCAGCGGCGGACGGCCACCGCGACGTCCCGCAGGTCGTCGACGGCCAGGCGGGCGTGGACCACGTTCTGGTCGTCGCGCAGTTCCACCAGGCCGATGCCGTGGGGGAGCCGCAGCGCGCGCCGGTACACCGCGTCGGGACCCTCGCCGACCACCTCGTCCACCCCCGGGACCGCCCGGTTGCCGAACCAGCCGAGCAGCGCCGCGAAGTCGAACGGCGGCCGGTACGTCAGACGCAGGGTCAGCGCCCCGTCCCCGTCCACCGCGCTTCCGGCGAGTTCGGCGGCCGCGGTTCCGGTGCCGAAGCGGGTCCTGATCTCGCTCGGGGTGGCGCCGAAGGCCTCCCGGACCGAGTCGTTGAACTGGCGGATCGAGCCGTAGCCGGCGGCGAAGGCGACGTCCGAGACCGGCAGCGAGGTCGACTCCAGCAGCAGCCGCGCCGTCTGCGCGCGGCGGGAGCGGGCCAGCGTCAGCGGCCCGACCCCGAGCTCGGCGACCAGGATCCGGTGCAGGTGCCGCTCGCTCACCGCCAGCGTCCGGGCCAGGGCCGCGATCCCGTCCGGCTGGTCGGCGGCGCCGTCGGCGATCAGCCGCAGTGCGCGGCCGGCCAGGTCGGCGCGCATGTTCCAGTCGGGGGAGCCCGGCACCTTGTCCGGGCGGCAGCGGCGGCAGGTGCGGAACCCGGCGGCCTCGGCGGCCGCGGCGACGCGGAAGAACCGGACGTTCTCCGGCTTCGGGGTGCGGGCCGGGCAGATCGGCCGGCAGTAGATGCCGGTGGTGGTCACGCCGGTGAAGAAACGGCCGTCGAAGCGCGTGTCGCGGCTGGCCACGGCGCGGTAGTAAGTGTCGAAGTCGTCCAGGAGAGCTGTTTCCCGCATGCTTCGAGTGTCGCGCAGGGCAGTGCGCGGTACTAGCGGGATTCGGACCAGACCGTCAGCGGCGCGGGGCCGTGGCGTGGAACGCCTGGTCCCGCCAGTACAGGAACGAGGATCCCGGGTCCCCGGTGTACGACCACGGCACCCGCATAGCGTGCGAGCCGATCGCGTCGAAAAGCGCCCGCGTCTCGTCGGTGTCGAAGCGGCCGGAGTACACCATCGCGTGCAACAGGTAGTTCCGGTCCAGATCGGCCTGCGCGTGCGGCACTATCGCCGATCCCAACCAGCTGTGCAGGACACGGTCCACATCCGCGGAAACCAGGTCCCGCGACCAGTGCGCGTACGGAGAAGGCTCACGTTGCTTGGGGATCCCCAATAGGGAGGTCCGGAAGACTTCCGCATGTGCGACCAACGGAAGCACTGCCAGTGGGGATCCGGGCGGGGCTTCACCGGCCAGCCAATAAGCGAAGTCGTACATCTCCTGATGCGAACCGCACCAGGCCGCGAACAGATACATCAGTGCTTCGTGGTGGCCGTCCCGGTTGAGGGCGTCCCGGGTGCGCATCTCCTGCCAGCGGCTCCAGAACGTTTCGTGGCCGCGCTTGGAGCCGCGGTCCGCGGCGCGCGCCAACGTCAGCATGACCACCCACGGAGTCGGGTCCGCCGGCGCCATCTCGGCGGCGTGCGTACACAGGTCCAAGGCCTCGGCGGCGGTCTCGCGGTATCCGCTGCCGCCGGCCAGCGACGCGCGCAGCGTGCGCACGGTCTCCACCTGCGCACGTAGTAGTGCGGCGTCCGGATTCACCGGCTCCAGCACCTGCCAGCGCTCCACCCAGGACGAGTTCGCCACCGCTTCGGCGAGCACCCGGACCCGGTGGCTGCGCCGGTCCCAGCCCGGACCGTCGACCGTTTTGCGGGTCTCGGCCAGAACCTCCCGCGCCGGTCCCCAATCCCCGGAAGCGAGCGCGTCCCGCGCCTCGGCCAGCGCCACGTCGCCGAGCGCCGGATCCATATTCACCCGGAGGACGTCGTTCCGGGTCTTCGCTGCCATGTCGGCACGGTAACCTGCCCGTCGCGATTACGGGAGGGTCTTTACGCGCTGTTGAAGGCATGTGCGAAGGGCCAAACGGCAGTCGATCACGCCGGAGCCGGATATCCTCGCAGGACAGAAAGTGCGCCGCAGCGGCTTGCGCGTGGCGTCCCAGGCTACCCGATCGAACACTAGGAGCACCCCGTGATCTGGCGTATGTCGTCGTTGTTCCTGCGAACACTGCGCGAGGACCCGGCGGACGCCGAGGTTCCGAGCCACAAGCTCCTGGTCCGAGGCGGGTACGTCCGCCGCGTCGCCCCGGGCATCTACTCCTGGCTGCCCCTGGGCAAGCAGGTGCTGGAGAACGTGACCCGCGTGGTCCGCGAGGAGATGGACCGGATGGGCGGGCAGGAGGTCCAGTTCCCCGCTCTGCTGCCCCGTGAGTACTACGAGGCGACCGGCCGCTGGACCGAGTACGGAGACAACCTGTTCCGGCTCCAGGACCGCCGCGGCAACGACTACCTCCTCGGCCCCACGCACGAGGAGATGTTCACCGACATGGTGAAGGGCGAGGTGTCGTCCTACAAGGACCTGCCTGTCACCCTCTACCAGATCCAGACCAAGTACCGGGACGAGGCGCGGCCCCGGGCCGGCATCCTGCGCGGCCGGGAGTTCCTGATGAAGGACTCGTATTCCTTCGACCTGGACGACGAAGGCCTGAAGCACTCTTACGCGCAGCACCGAGACACCTACATCCGGATCTTCGAGCGCCTCGGCATCAAGTACAAGATCGTCTCGGCGATGTCCGGCGCGATGGGCGGCTCGGCCTCCGAGGAGTTTCTGGCCACCGCGCCTACCGGCGAGGACACCTATGTGGCGTGCCACAACTGCGGCTACGCGGCCAACGTCGAGGCCGTCGAGACCGCGGTGCCGCCCGCGCAGGACGCCGCCTCGCATCCCGCGTTGCGGATCCTGGACACCCCGGACACCCCGACTATCGACTCGCTGGTCGCGGTGGTGAACGGCCTCGGCATCGAGATCGAGGCCGAGGACACGCTGAAGAACGTCGTGGTCAAGGTCAGCTACCCCGGCGTGAAGGAGCCCAAGGTCCTGATCGTCGGCGTGCCCGGCGACCGCGAGGTGGACCTCAAGCGCCTGGAGGCGGCGGTGTCGCCCGGCGAGGTCGAGCTGTTCGAGGCTGAGGACTTCGCTAAGCACCCCAAGCTGGTCCGGGGCTACATCGGCCCGGTCGGTATGAAGGAGGCCGGGTACGAGTACCTGGTCGACCCGCGGGTGGCCGTCGGTACCGCCTGGGTCACCGGCGCCAACGAGGCCGGCAAGCACGCCGCGTACGTGGTGGCCGGCCGGGACTTCGACATCGAGGGCACCGTCGAGGCCGCCGAGGTGCGGGCCGGCGACCTGTGCCCGCGCTGCGGCCACGAGCTGTCCATCGACCGCGGCATCGAGATCGGCCACATCTTCCAGCTCGGCCGCAAGTACGCCGACGTCGCCAAGCTCGACGTGCTCGGCAAGGACGGCAAGCCGGCCCGGGTCACCATGGGCAGCTACGGCGTCGGCGTCTCGCGCGCCGTCGCGGTCCTGGCCGAGCAGCTGCACGACGAGCTCGGCCTGGTCTGGCCGCGCGAGGTGGCCCCGGCCGACGTGCACATCGTCGCGGCCGGCAAGGACCAGACCATCTACGAGACCGCGAACCGCTACGCCGAAGAGCTCGGCGCGCGCGGCGTGCGGGTCCTGTACGACGACCGCATGGGCAGCGTCTCGCCCGGGGTGAAGTTCAAGGACGCCGAGCTGATCGGCATCCCGACCATCGTCGTGGTCGGCCGGAACCTCGCCGACGGCGTGGTCGAGGTCCGGGACCGCCGCAGCGGGGAGAAGACCGAGGTCGCGGTACCGGACCTGGTCGAGCACGTGCACGCGTTGGTGCGCGGCTGAGGCCGGACCGTCACCGCGCTGCGCCGCCGGAAGCTTTCCGGCGGCGCAGCGTCGCGTCCGGGTCCCGGGTCGTCTCGATCACACCCGGTAGGGCGTCGTCCCCATCGGCTGACGCGCAATAATCACCTCCATGGATGCACCGACCCCCGGCACCGTCATAGCCGAGCGCTACCGTCTGACCAGGCCCCTCGGGGCCGGCAGCAGTGCGGTCGTCTGGGAGGCGCAGGACTCGAGCCTGGACCGGCTGGTCGCGGTGAAGCTGCTGCACGGCGGGGCGGCCGCGCATCCGGCCGGCCGCGAGCAGTTGCGCCGGGAGGCCCTGGCCCTGGCCCGGCTGTCGCATCCGCGGGTGACCACCGTCTTCGACTACATCGAGTGGCAGGACGGGGACGGGGACTTCCAGCCGGTGCTGGTCACCGAGCTGCTGGCCGGGCTGAACCTGGAGGACCGGCTGGAGCAGGGCCCGCTGCTGGAGAACGACGCCCGGCTGGCCTGCGCGCAGCTGGCGAGCGCGCTCGAGGCGGTGCACCAGGTCGGGATCATCCACCGCGACCTGAAGCCCGGCAACGTCATGCTGATGTCCGACGGGGTCAAGCTCCTGGACTTCGGCATCGCGCAGGCCTCCTCCGACACCGACGCCCGTACCGGCCTGGTGATCGGGACGCCGTCGTGCATGGCGCCCGAGCAGCTGACCGGACGCGGCGCGCTCCCGGCGTCCGACGTCTACGCGCTCGGCTGCATCCTCTACTGGTCCATCACCGGCCGCGCCCCGTTCGAGGGCGAGACGGTCGACGACGTGGTCAAGGGCCACCTGCACCGGCTCCCGCCGCCGCTGCCCACCGCCGGCCTGCCGCCGCAGATAGCCGGGATCTACCGGCAGTGCCTGGCCAAAGACCCGATGGAACGGCCCGCCGCGGCGACGGTCGCGGCCGTCCTGGAACTGCGCGGTGCCCCGGCCGAGATCCCCGGCGCGGTGCGGCCGACCGCGAACCGGACGATGGTGATGCAGCCGTACGACGCTTCACCGCCCTCGTCCCTGGCCGCCCAGCAGCAGCCCGCCTACATGGGGCCGCGCGTTCCCCAGCAGAGCGTTCCGGACGACGATGACGGCGGTTCCTACCCGGCCCAGCCGACGTTCCCCGGCCCGCCTCCGCCGCGCCGCTACAACTGGATCTGGATGCTCCTGGGCGCCCTGGTCATCGCCTTCATCGCGGCGGCCACCACCGCGCTGTTCATGAAGGGCTCGCAGGCGGAGAAGCAGACCAAGTCCGCGCCGCCGCCTGGCATCACCGCGAAGACCACCCCGAGCGGATCCGCGACGGCGCCGTCCGGCTCGGCCACGTCGTCGTCCGGCAGCCCGACCCCTTCCACACCCTCCTCCTCCGGGCCGGCGTCCACGGCTTCACCGACCGCCGATCCGAACGCGAACCCGCTCGCCTATCTGGAGGGCATCCGGAGCCAGATCGACGGATTCATCGCGCAGGGGGCGACGGTGATGGACCCGAACGCCGGGCGCGATCTGCAGAACTCCCTGACCGATCTGGAGAGTTCGGTGCAGAAGGCGCAGCAGCACGGGATGAAGGGCGGCTACCTGCGCGATGTGCAGGACAAAACCGACCAGTTGGGCTCGCAGGTCAACGACGACCAGGGCCAGGGGCTGGTCAACGACACCACGGCCTCGGCCCTGTCCGGTGAGCTCCAGAACTTCTCCGACGCGCTGAGCAACGGTGGCGGTGACAACGGCAATAACTGATGGCGGACCGGACAGACCGGTGGGGCATCAGTCCCGTTCGGGAAGGCCCGGGAACGGCACGGAGGTCCCGCGCCACCGGACCGCGCGGACCGCGGCGTCGGTCAGCCACTCCACGCCGGTGCGGCGGACGTCACCGTCAGAGGCTTGGACGACGTCCGCGTAGGAGGCGCCGAGCCGTTCCTCCAACTGCGTCGCCAATCGGGTGGCATCAGCGGCGGTGTTCACCGGGAACGGGATCGTGTACGCGGGCGCCGCGGCCACCGGCTTGTCGCCCTGTGCCTCGATCCATCCGATGAGGATGTCGCGGCGCGCACGGTGGGTGTCGTACGCGTTCTGCGCGGCGGTCCGCTGCGCCCCGGTGAGGCGGACCGCGAGGACTCCGTATCCGTATACCGCCGCGTACTCGTTGCCCAGCGCGGTCTGAAACGCGCTCATGCGGTGCCTCCCAGCAGCAACGCCGCGTGTCCGGCCTCGGAGGCGGCGACCGACGCCAGCAGCATGGCGGTGGCGGCGTCGGTGGACAGGATGTCGGTGGTCCGGGCGCTCGCGGCGTCCTGTTCCGCCTTGGCCAGCGTCGCCACTGTGGTCTTGGCGTCCACCGGGGGAACGGTGGCCGCCGGCGGGGAGGGCGGCGGAGTGGATGACAGCGGTGTGGACGACGGCGTGGATGGGGGCGGCGTGTAACCGGCCCCTATAGCGGCGGCATGCGAGGAGTGCTCCGCGCGGATCGTTCTGAGCTTCGCGCTGAGAACCGCGTCGGCGCCCACGGAAGGCAGCGCCAGCGCGGCGTCGTAGCGTGCGATCAGGTCGGACTCCGCCGCCAGCGCCCGGTCCCGCACCGGATCCGGCTGCCCCGCCGGCACCGGTTTGGCCGGAGAGCTCCCCGGGCTTGTCTTGTCGGACGGAGCGGCACAGGCGCCTACCAGCGCCACACCCGTCACAGTGAGCAGCATGCGTCTCGTCAGCACGGCGGGCACCCAGGTCACCGGCAAAGTGTAGCGATTCCGACGGACGTGCTGACGGGAGCGCGCCCTGGGGCGGAACGGATACTGTGTTGGCTACGAAGCGACAGCACGAACGCCGACAACTGCACGACAACTGCACAAGGAGAACGATGAGCACCCCCCGATCCGGATCCCCGGCGGACCGGTTGCAAACGCTGCTGGAGCCGGTCGTCGCCGCCGCCGGCTACGACCTGGAAGCCGTCCGTGTCTCGCAGGTGGCCCGGCGTCGCCGGGTCGAGGTCGTGGTGGACGGCGACGACGGCGTGTCGCTCGACGCGGTCTCCGATCTCACCCGGGTGGTCTCCGAGGTGCTCGACGGCCCAGACGCGGCCGGGGTCATGGGCGATCAGCCCTACGTGCTGGAGGTCGGGTCCCCGGGCACCGACCGGCCGCTGACCCTGCCCAAGCACTGGCACCGGGCCAAGGGCCGGCTGGTGCGGGCCGTGCTGCGCGACGGCGGCGAGGTCACCGGCCGGGTGCTGGACGGCGACGACGAGGGCGTGCTGCTCGAACTCCAGACGGAGCCCGCCAAGCCCGGCAAGAAGAAGGCCGTGGCCGAACAGCGCAGGCTGACGTTCGCCGAGGTCGCCAAGGCGCGCGTGGAGATTGAGTTCAACCGCAAGGACGACGAGACTGGCCAGGCCGATCCGGACGCGGACGGCGAGCCGGCGGACATCGACGACATCGATGACGACATCGACGAGGACGAGGAGGGCTGACGACCATGGACATCCCCACGAGTGCATTGCGCGACCTGGAGAAGGACCGCGGGATCCCCTTCGAGAAGCTGGTCGAGGACATCGAGGCGGCGCTGCTGATCGCCTACAAGCGCACCGACGGCGCCAAGACCCGGGCCCGGGTCCAGGTCGACCGGGCCAGCGGCCACGTCACCGTGTGGGCCGTGGAGGACATCGAGGACGGCACCACCCGGGAGTACGACGACACCCCGAGCGAGTTCGGCCGCATCGCCTCCACCACCGCCAAGCAGGTGATCCTGCAGCGGCTGCGGGACCACGAGGACGAGCAGACCTTCGGCGAGTTCTCCGGCCGCAAGGGCGACCTGATCACCGGGGTCGTGCAGCAGGGCCGGGACCCGCGCGCGGTGCTGGTGAACATCGGCAAGCTGGAGGGCACGCTGCCGGCCGCCGAGCAGGTCCCGGGCGAGGAGTACCGGCACGGCGAGCGCCTGAAGTGCTACGTCGTGGACGTCCGGCGCGGTGCCCGCGGCCCGCAGGTGACCCTCTCCCGTACCCACCCGGACCTGGTGAAGAAGCTGTTCGCGCTGGAGGTGCCGGAGATCGCCGAGGGCGCGGTGGAGATCACCGCGATCGCCCGCGAGGCCGGCCACCGCACCAAGATCGCGGTCCGTTCGCACCGGGCCGGCGTCAACGCCAAGGGCGCCTGCATCGGCCCGATGGGCGCGCGGGTCCGGAACGTCATGGCCGAACTGCACGGCGAGAAGATCGACATCGTCGACTGGTCCGAGGACCCGGCCGAGATGGTCGGCAACGCCCTGTCCCCGGCCCGGGTGTCGAAGGTGCAGGTCGTGGATCTGGACCAGCGCAGCGCCCGGGTGATCGTCCCGGACTTCCAGCTGTCGCTGGCCATCGGCAAGGAGGGCCAGAACGCGCGGCTGGCCGCGCGGCTCACCGGCTGGCGGATCGACATCCGCTCGGACGTGGAGCCGGTCACGGAGTAGTACCTGGCGAGCATAAATAAGGGCCTTCCGGTTGGAAGGCCCTTATCTGCTCATGCGGGGAGTTGCTTACAGAGTCAGGCAGACCCGTCTGCCCGGCGGTGGGATCACAGGGCCTTGGCGACCGCCTCGGCGACCGCGACGTCCTGGTCCACCAGGCCGCCGGAGACGCCGACCGCGCCGAGCACGGTGCCGTCCGCGGTGGCCAGCGGCAGGCCGCCGCCGAAGGTGACCAGGCCGCCGTTGGAGTTCTCCACGCCGTAGATCGGGCCGCCGGGCTGCGACATCTCGCCGAGGACGGAGCTCGGCATCGGGAACAGCGCGGAGGTCTTCGCCTTGCGCTGGGACAGATCCACGGAGCCCAGCCAGCCGCCGTCCATCCGCTGGAACGCGATCAGGCTCCCGGCGGTGTCGACGATCGTGATGCTCATGGGGACGCCGATCTCGGCGGCGGCCTCCTGGCCGGCGGCGAGGAGGCGGGTTGCGGTTTCGAGGTTCAGAGTGCTCATGGCCTCCAGCGTGCTCGGCGCGGCGGTGCGCAACCAGAGCTCGCCTGTTCCTGGGGACAGCGACCCCAGGAACGTCGGCGGCGCGGATGCGATGCTGGGTACGTGAGTGAGCTCGGTGATTTCCTGAAGTCGAAGCGCGCGGCCATAGCGCCGGAATCTGTCGGACTGCCCGCTGTGGGCAATCCGCGGCGGGTCCGCGGTCTGCGCCGCGAAGAGGTCGCGCAGTTGGCCACTATGAGTGTCGATCACTACACGCGGCTGGAACAGGGCCGCGTCACCACGGCTTCGGACAGTGTGCTGAACGGGATCGCCACCGCGTTGCGGCTGACCGACGCCGAGCGCACCTACCTGCACATCCTGGCGCAGCCCCCGACGCGCTCCCGGAACTCCGGTGACCAGGCGGAGGGCGGCACCAAGGTCGGCCCGCTGGTCTGGCATCTGCTCGACGCCATGCGCGACATCCCGGCCATGGTCATCGATCCGCGCGGGGACATCGTGGCCTGGAACCCGCTCGCGGTGGCGCTGTACTTCGACTTCGCCGAGCTGCCGCCGCGCGAGCGGAACATGATCCGCATGCTCTTCCTGGAACCCCGGGTCCGGGCCATGCACCGCAACTGGGAAGAGGTCGCCGCGGTCAGTGTGGCGCGGATGCGGATGAGCGTCGGCCTGATGCCGGGGGACCGGCGGATGGCCGAGCTGGTCAGCGAGCTGCTGGAGCGGGACGCCGACTTCCGGAAGTGGTGGGGCGGCCACGAGGTGTTGGCGACCGACACCTTCCGCAAGAGCTTCGACCACCCGGTCGCCGGGTGGCTGCTGCTGGACTGGCAGGCGCTGTCCGTCGCGGCCGATCCGGACCTGACGATGATCGTCTTCACCGCGCCGCCCGGATCGCCGACCGCGGACTCGCTGCGGATGCTCGCTTCCTGGGCCGCGGGCTGACCACGCCGGCCGCCTGCCCCTGCTGCGAGCCGACCGCCTGCCGGGGCCGCGAGCCGACCGCGCACGGTGAACACCCCCTCGGTGCGCCGTGCGCTGTCGGCCGCGTGTCCCCTCAGCTCTTCCGAACCCGGTACCGCAGGTGCGTGACCCGCTCGCTGGGCACGACGACCGGATCCTCCAGCAGTACCTGGCCTTCGAAGCGGTCGCCGAAGAACCGCTTGCCCGAGCCGAACACCACCGGTACCAGCGCTACGTCCACCTCATCGACCAGCCCGGCGGCGAAGGCCTGCCCGCCGACGTCGCCGCCGTTGACCGCGACGTCGCGATCCGGCCCGGCGACCGCCTTCGCCTGCGCGATCGCGCTCGCCACTCCGTCGGTGACGAAGGTGAACGGAGCGGTGCCCATGTACTTCCAGTCCGTGGGAACGCTGTGCGTCACCACGAACACCCGGTCCCCGGCCACCGGCACGCCGTCCCAGCCGTCGGTGAGATCGAACAGCCGCCGGCCGATGACCATCGCGCCGATCCGGGACCACTGCTCGTCGAGGTACCGCGCCGACGCCGCCGGCGCCTTGAAGGACATATGCCGGTTGCCCGCAGTGATTCTGGTGTCGCCGTTGAAGTAGAAGTCGTGCAACGGACCGACCTGGTCGTCCTCGGTCGCCAGGAAGCCGTCCAGCGAGACCGCGTCGGCCATGATGACCCCGGCCATCGCGCTCACACCTCCCGGGCCAGCAGCTCGGCCAGGCGGTCCATCGAGTCCCGGATGCCGTACTCCATCCCGGACGCCAGGGCGGCCTCACGGGCGGCCATCGACGGGAACACCGAGCGGGTGATCAGGCGGGTGCGGCCGTCCACCTCCTGGATGCGGTAGGTGCCCAGCACCACCTCGTCCGGTGCGCCCTCGAACTCGAAGGTCTGCACGATCAGGTCCGGCTTGACCGTGTGGAAGACGCCGTGGAACGCCGCGCGGTGGTCGCCGAGGTGGCCGCCGTGGTGGATGTAGCGGTAGCTGCCGCCCGGGCGGGCGTCGTATTCCTCAACGTCCATCTCCAGGTCGCGCGGGCCCAGCCACCGGGCGACCACCTTCGGGTCGGTGTGCGCGCGGAACAGCTGGGCCGGGGTGCAGTCGAAGTCCCGGACGACTTCCAGGTACGGGGTGCCTTCCTCGGCGGTGATGGTCGTGGGGTTGGTGGGGTTGGTACTCATCGTTCTTCCTCCTCTTTGAGTGTTTCCAGTACGGCGTCGAGCTTTCGGAAACGGCTCTCGGCCGCCAGCCGGTAGCCGTCGATCCAGCTGGTGAGCCGCTCCAGGGCGGCCGGGTCCAGATGGCAGGGCCGGCGTTGGCCGTCCCGGCTGCGGGTGATCAGGCCGGCGTCCTCCAGCACTCCGATGTGCCGGGAGACCGCCTGCTTGGTGATGGGGAACAGGTCCGCCAACTCGTTCACCGTGGCCTCGCCGCGGGACAGCCGCGCCACGATCGCGCGGCGCACCGGGTCGCCGAGGGCGGTGAAGGCCCGGTCCAGCGCCTCTTCTTTGTCAACCATACCTTTGATCAACCATCCCTTTAATCAACTGATGCGTTGACTATAAGCCGGATTCTGACCGCCCGTCAAATAGCCCGGGAAACGCGGGAGTGATCCAGGCGCTAGACTGAGACGTGTCTAGCCAGACGGATGCTTCTGCACGCCTTGCCGCATCGGCGCGTTCCGTACCGATGCGCACTTGTGTGGGCTGCCGGGCAAAAGCGGCGAAGACGGAGCTGCTGCGCGTCGTGGCGGTCGAGGGCGTCGTCGTCCCCGACCTGCGCGGGCGGTCGCCCGGCCGGGGAGCGCACCTCCACCCCGATCCGGGATGCCTGGCCCTCGCCGAGAAGCGGCGGGCGTTCCCGCGGGCGCTGCGGGTCGACGGTCCGTTGGAAACAACGGCGGTCCGCGCGTTGTTGGAAGGCAGCTGAAGCATGACATCCCTGTCCGCGTCCGGTGCGTGGAACAGAGACCCCAGTACTAGTCGGAAGCAGGTCGAGTCAGGCGATGAGCACTCGATGAGCAGCAACACGCGATGAGTACGCCCATGCAGTAACCAGACGGCTTCGCGAACAGACGCGGGCCGAAGAAGGAGTGAAGTGGCCAAGGTCCGGGTCTATGAACTCGCCAAGGAGCTCGGAGTAGAGAGCAAGGTCGTGATGGCCAAGCTCCAAGATCTGGGTGAGTTCGTCCGCTCGGCGTCCTCCACCGTTGAGGCGCCGGTCGTCCGTAAACTGATCGACAGCATCCAGCAAGGTGAATCCGGCGGCGCCAAGGGCGGCGCCGGCAAGTCGGCTGCCTCCGCGCAGTCCGCCCCCGCCGCGAAGACCGCGGCGTCCTCGAGCGCCCCGCGTCCCGCCGGCGGTGCCCCCAGGCCCGGTCCGCGCCCCGGTCCGGTCGCGCCCAAGCCCGGCCCCGCGGTTCCCGCGCAGGCTCAGGCAGCGGCCGCGGCGGCCAGCCCGGTGGCGGAGACCCCGGCTCCGGCCGCCGCCCCGGAGGTTCCGGCGGCGCTGCCAGAGCAGGCCGCGCCCTCGGCTCCGGCTCCGGCTCCGGCCCCCGAGCGTCCGGCTTCCTCCGGTCGTCCGGCCGCGGGTCAGGGCCAGGGTGCCGGTGGGGCGATCCCGCCGCGCCAGGCCCCGACGGCCGGCGGCAGCAGCATCCCCGGCCGTCCCGGTCCGCGTCCCGCGGGTTCCGGGCAGCGTCCGGGAGGCCCCGGGGACCGCGATCGCGGTCAGCGTCCGGCGCCCGGCGGTGCCCGTCCGGGTCCGGCCGGCGACCGTCGTCCCGCTCAGGGCCAGGGTCAGGGTCAGGGCCAGGGAGGCCGTCCCGGCGCCCCGGCCCCGGGTCCGCGTCCGGCCGGTCCGCGTCCCGGCAACAACCCGTTCACGTCCTCCGGCTCGACCGGCATGCAGCAGCCCCAGCGGCCCTCGGCCCGTCCGGGCCCGCCGTCCGGTGCCACCGGTGGCGGCGACGGCGGCCCGCGTCCGGGCATGCCGCCGCGTCCCGGCGGCGGCGTCCCCGGCGCCCCGCGTCCGAACCCGGGCATGATGCCCGGTCGCGTCCCTGCGCGTCCCGGCCCCGGCCAGGGCCGCCCCGGCGGCGGTGCCCGTCCGGGTGCCCCGGCCGGCGGTCCCGGCGGCCGCTCCGGCGGCGGCGCGCGTCCCGGCGCCCCGGCCGGCGGCGGTGCCCGTCCCGGCGGCGGTGGCGGTGGCGGCGGTTACGGCGCCCCGCGTCCCGGTGGCGGTGCCCCCGGCGGCGGTGGCGGCGGCTACGGCGGCCGTCCCGGCGGCGGTGGCGGCTACGGCCGCGGCGGTCGCGCCGGCGGCGGCGGTACGGCCGGTGCCTTCGGCCGTCCCGGCGGTCGTCCGGGCCGCGGTCGCAAGTCGAAGAAGCAGCGGCGTCAAGAGTTCGACAACATGCAGGCGCCGTCGCTCGGCGGCGCGATGCTCCCTCGCGGCAACGGGCAGACCATCCGGCTGCCCCGCGGCGCCTCGCTGGTCGACTTCGCCGAGCGCATCAACGCCAACCCGGCGTCCCTGGTGCAGGTGATGTTCCACCTCGGCGAGATGGTGACGGCGACGCAGTCGGTCTCCGACGACGTCTTCGAACTGCTCGGCCAGGAGCTCGGCTTCACCGTGCAGATCGTCTCGCCGGAGGAGGAGGACCGCGTCCTGCTGGAGTCCTTCGACATCGACTTCGGCGAGAACGAGGGCGGCGAGGAGGACCTGCGGGTCCGTCCGCCGGTCGTGACCGTCATGGGTCACGTCGACCACGGTAAGACCCGCCTGCTGGACGCCATCCGCAAGACCAACGTCATCGAGGGCGAGGCCGGCGGCATCACCCAGCACATCGGCGCCTACCAGGTGGTCGCCGAGGTCGCGGGCAACGAGCGGGCCATCACCTTCATCGACACCCCCGGTCACGAGGCGTTCACCGCCATGCGTGCCCGCGGTGCCAAGGCGACGGACATCGCGATCCTGGTGGTCGCGGCGGACGACGGCGTGATGCCCCAGACGATCGAGGCGCTGAACCACGCCCAGGCGGCCGACGTGCCGATCGTGGTCGCGGTCAACAAGATCGACAAGGAGGGCGCCGACCCGACGAAGGTGCGCGGCCAGCTCACCGAGTACGGGCTGGTGGCCGAGGAGTACGGCGGCGAGACCATGTTCGTCGACATCTCCGCGCGCGAGGGCCTGAACATCGAGCAGCTGCTGGAAGCGGTCATCCTGACCGCCGACGCCTCGCTCGATCTGCGGGCCAACCCGGACATGGACGCCCAGGGCGTGGCGATCGAGGCCAACCTCGACCGCGGCCGCGGCGCCGTGGCCACCGTCCTGGTGCAGCGCGGCACGCTGCGGGTCGGCGACTCGATGGTCGTGGGCGACGCCTACGGCCGGGTGCGCGCCATGATGGACGACAACGGCGAGAGCGTCGCCGAGGCGGGCCCGTCCCGTCCGGTGCAGGTGCTCGGCCTGACCTCGGTCCCCGGCGCCGGCGACACCTTCCTGGTGGTCGAGGAGGACCGCGTGGCCCGGCAGATCGCCGAGCGCCGCGCGACCCGCGAGCGGAACGCGGCCATGGCCCGCTCCCGCAAGCGCGTCTCGATCGAGGACTGGGAGAAGGTCATCAAGGCCGGCGAGGTCCAGCAGCTCAACATCATCATCAAGGGTGATGGTGCGGGCTCGGTCGAGGCCCTGGAGGACTCGCTGCTCAAGCTGGACGTCGGCGAAGAGGTCGACCTGCGCGTCGTGCACCGCGGCGTGGGTTCCATCACCGAGTCCGACGTGGACCTGGCGATGGCCTCCGACGCGGTCATCCTGGGCTTCAACGTCCGCCCCGACGGGCGGGCGAAGACCAAGGCCGACCGCGAGGGCGTCGAGATCCGCTTCTACTCGGTCATCTACCAGGCGATCGAGGAGATCGAGGCGGCCCTGAAGGGCATGCTGAAGCCGGAGTACGAGGAAGTGCAGCTCGGCACCGCCGAGATCCGCGCGGTCTTCCGCTCCAGCAAGATCGGCAACATCGCCGGCTGCATGGTCCAAAGCGGCCTGATCCGCCGGAACGCCAAGGCCCGCCTCATCCGCGGCGGCGCCGTGGTGGCCGACAACCTCACCATCGAGGGGCTGCGGCGGGAGAAGGACGACGCCGTCGAGGTCCGCGAGGGCTTCGAGTGCGGTATCAACCTCGGGTCGTTCAACGACATCAAGGAAGAGGACGTCATCGAGACCTACGAGATGCGCGAGAAGCCGCGCGTCTAGTAGGTAACGTAAAGGGGGCGGTCCGACCGGGCCGCCCCTACTACTCTCTATCCCGACGGATAGAGACTCCTCCCCTGGGCCGGGTTGGCCCTGATGCACAGTGTTCGTGGGGACTATGACCCTCGACATCCTCCTGGGCGACGTTCACTCGCTGAAGGAGAAGCGCGGGATCGTGAAGCCGATCCTGGCCGACTTGGACAAGCGCGCCGGAGTCGGCGCCGCCGAGACCGGCCACCAAGACCTCCATCGCCGCGCCGAGATCGGCGTCGCGGTGGTCGCGGCCACGGCCGCACGAGTGAATGAAGTCCTCGACGATCTCGAGGGCGCCGTAGCGTGGCGCCCGGAGATCGAGCTGCTCAGCGCCCGCAGGAGGCTGCGCAGCGATGAGGACGACTAGGAAAAATCCGAGCTAGAAGGAGTGAGTTCGCATGGCGAACAACGGAACGCGCGCCGCGAAGCTGGCCGACCGGATCCGCGTGATCGTCGCCGAGACCCTCAAGACCCGGGTCAAGGACCCCCGGCTCGGATTCGTGACCATCACAGATGTCCGCATCACCGGCGACCTGCGCGACGCCACGGTCTTCTACACCGTCTACGGCGGCGAGGACGAGCGCGCGGAGTCCACCGCCGCGCTGGAGTCGGCCAAGGGCATCCTGCGCACCGAGGTGGGCCGGCAGACCGGGGTGAAGCACACCCCCTCGCTGACCTTCATCGCCGACGCCATCCCGGAGGGTGCCCGGAACATCGAGGACCTGCTGGCCAAGGTCGCGGTGTCGGACGCCGCCGTCCGGGACGCGGCGGCCACCGCGGCCTACGCCGGCGAGCCGGACCCCTACAAGGCCCCGCGCGACGACGAGGACGACCTCGACGACGAGGACGCCTAGTCCCGTGGGAAAACGGACGAAGGCCGACGACGGGCCCGGCGGTCTGGTGATCGTCGACAAGCCGGCCGGCTGGACCTCGCACGACGTGGTCGGCCGGGTGCGCAGACTGGCGCGCACCCGGCGCGTCGGGCACGCCGGGACGCTGGACCCGATGGCCACTGGCGTGCTCGTGGTCGGGGTGGAGAAGACCACCCGGCTGCTGGGCCACCTGGCGCTCACCCGCAAGACCTACGAGACCACCATCCGCCTAGGTCAGAGCACGGTCACCGACGACGCCGAGGGCGAGGTGACGGACAGTGCCGACGCCGCGGACGTGTCAGATGACATGATCCGTGGCGCGATTCCGTCATTCACCGGCCCGATCATGCAGCGCCCGTCGGCGGTCTCGGCGATCAAGGTGGACGGCGTCCGGTCCTACAAGCGGGTGCGCGAGGGCGAGGCGGTGGAGCTGGCCGAGCGGCCGGTGACCGTGTACCGCTTCGAGGTCCACGCGATCCGCCGGCAGGGCCCGCTGGTCGACGTCGACGCCACCGTCGAATGCTCCTCGGGCACGTATATCCGGGCCCTGGCACGCGACCTCGGCGCCGTGCTCGGGGTCGGCGGGCATCTCACGATGCTGCGCCGCACCGCGGTCGGCCCCTACGGGCTGGACCTGGCGCGGCCGCTGGCCGAACTCACCGAGCTGGTGGACGGCGGCGGCGAGTTGCCGGTGGTGCCGCTGGACGCCGCCGCGCGGGCGGCGTTCCCGGCGCGCGACATCTCCGCCGAGGAGGCCGGGATGGTGGCGCACGGCGGCTTCCTGACGGCCTCGGGGCGGTCCGGGGAACCGGTGGCGGTGTTCGGGCCGGGCGGGCGCTTCCTGGCGCTGTACGAGGATCTGCCGGGCGGGAAGAAAGCCAAGCCGGTAGCCGTCTTCATCTGAGGAATGGTCCAAAAGTCCTAAGACCGAGATCCTGCCGGGGACCGATTGCGCGACCGGGTCCGGTGGATGGCACTCTTGTTTGTCGGCAGACACTCTCGATCACAAGGCAGGCACCCCCGTGGAACGCTGGCACGGCACTGTCGAGGTCCCGCAGGACTTCGGCCCCTCGGTCGTCACGATCGGCGTCTTCGACGGCGTCCACCGCGGCCACCGCGAGGTGGTCCGCAGCGCGGTCGCCCAGGGCCGGGCGCTCGGCCTGCCCACCGTGGTGCTCACCTTCGACCCGCACCCCAGCGAGATCGTCCGGCCCGGCAGCCACCCGCCGCTGCTGACCACCCAGCGGCACCGGGCCGAACTGCTGGCCTCCGAGGGCGTGGACGCGGTCCTGGTGCTGCCGTTCAGCCTGGAGGTCTCGCGCTGGGCGCCGGCGGAGTTCATCCGCCTGGTGCTGGTCGAGCACCTGCGCGCGCGGGCCGTGGTGGTCGGCGCCAACTTCCGCTTCGGGCACCGGGCGGCCGGCGACGTCGCGGCGTTGCAGGCCGCGGGGCAGGAGTACGGCTTCGAGGTGGTGCCGGTGAGCCTGCGCGGGCCGGAGGGCGAGAGCGCCGACAACCGCTTCTCCTCCACCCGGGTGCGGGCGCTGATCGCCGACGGCGGCGTGGCCGAGGCCGCGGACCTGCTGGGCCGGCCGCACCGGGTCGAGGGCGTGGTGGTGCGCGGCGACCAGCGCGGCCGGGAGCTCGGCTACCCGACCGCGAACGTGGAGACCGTGCCGTTCGCCGCGGTCCCGACCGACGGCGTCTACGCCGGCTGGCTGATCACCGACGTCGACAAGCCGGAGAAGTCGGTCCGGCACCCGGCCGCGATCTCCATCGGCACCAACCCGACCTTCGACGGCGTGGACCGCCGGGTCGAGGCCTACGCGCTGGACCGCGACGACCTGGACCTGTATGGCACGCACGTGGCCGTGGAGTTCGCCGCCCGGATCCGGGACACGCTGAAGTTCGACTCGGTCCAGGCGCTCCTGGACCGGATGGCCGACGACTGCAAGGTCGCCCGGGAGATCACCGACGCCGCCTGAGGCGTTCGTCACACCGGGTGCGGCCCAGCTCACAGGGGTGCGCACCCGGGAATAGCCCTGTCCCGCGCCCGGTTATAGCGCTTGAACCCTCAAGGGTCCGACCACGTTGTCGAGGGGACAGGAATGACTTTGGCACTGAAGCAGCGCCGTCCGGCTGTCAAGATCGATTTGTCGGCGGCCACGCCTTGGATAAGCTCTTCGGGTACCCCCGAGGAGGTGAGGACGGTCGCCGTGACCGCAGACGACGCACGTGGCGAGGCCGTCATCGCCGAGGCCGTCTCCCCGGAGCAACCGGCCCCGGCCGATGCGCCGCGGGTGGACCCCGCCGAGTCCGAGGACGCGCGCAACGAACGCTTCGAGCGCGACGCGCTGGTGTACCTGGACCAGCTCTACCCGGCCGCGCTGCGCATGACCCGCAACCCGGCCGACGCCGAGGACCTGATCCAGGAGACCTTCGCGAAGGCCTTCGCCTCCTTCCACCAGTTCCGCGAGGGCACCAACCTCAAGGCCTGGCTGTACCGGATCCTGACCAACACGTTCATCAACAGCTACCGTAAGAAGCAGCGCGAGCCCCAGGTCAGCCCGACCGAGGAGATCGAGGACTGGCAGCTGGCCCGTGCCGAATCGCACAGCTCGGCGGGGCTGCCGTCGGCCGAGACGGTGGCGCTGGACCATCTGCCGGACTCCGACGTCAAGGAAGCGCTGCAGGCCATCGGCGAGGAGTTCCGCATCGCGGTCTACCTGGCCGACGTCGAAGGCTTCGCCTACAAGGAGATCGCCGACATCATGGGGACGCCGATCGGCACCGTGATGTCCCGGTTGCACCGCGGGCGCCGGCAACTCCGTGCGATGCTTGAGGACTACGCGCGGGAGCGCGGCCTGGTGGCCGCCGCGGCGGAAGGGAACTGAAGCGCCATGAGTTGCGGGCAGCCGCACGAGACGCCGTGTACCGAAGTCCTCGATCATCTCTACGAGTACATCGACAACGAGATGCCCGATGAGGACTGCGCGGCGGTTAAGCGCCACCTCGACGAGTGCCAGCCGTGCCTGGAGAAGTACGGGCTGGACGCGATGGTGAAGAAGCTCGTGCAGCGCTGCTGCGGATGTGACGAGCCGCCGGTCGACCTGCGGGCCAAGGTGCTGGCCCGGATCCGGCAGGTGCGCGGTGAGGTCGCCGTGGGCGGTACCGGCGAGTAGCGAGACGTCGGAGGATCGGGGGCGCGCCTCTGGCGCGCCCCTGGCGCGTTCCGGCCGGATCCACTCGGAAGAGTGGATCTTTTCTTGACTGGCGGGTAATTTTCCTCTGTACTCTTACGTGCTTTGATCCATTCCCGCGGCCTGTCCCATGGCCGCGGGCGATTTTTGGAAGACGGTGGTTCGGATGATCCAGGTGGGCAGCGGCAATCTAGGGTAACGCCGGTCCCTTTCGACGCCACAGGCCGACGCCGCCCCATGCGTCGGCCTGTGGACCCGTCGGCCGTTTCGTGACAGGGTTTTGCGTTGACCGGTACTGACGCGCTCCCTGCGCGGACTAGAGGATGATCGATGCCGTTCTCCGTGCGGTGTTACATCTTTGGCTTGGCGGCGGTGGCCCTCTCGGTCATCGCCACGTTTCCGTTGTCCAGAACCGATCCGCGCTTGTTGCTGGCGATGTGCGTCCTCGTGCTGGTCGCCGAGCGGCTCTCCCGCGTGCAGATCGGCGCGTCGGGCTGGACGATGTCGGTATCCCTGGTCGTGACCCTCATCACGGTGGTGGTCCTGGCGCCGCCGGCAGCCGCGCTGGTCGGTCTGACCGCCTCGGTGCCGATGTCCCGGTCTCGGAAACCGAACTGGACCTGGCCCAAGCAGATCCTCAACAGCGCGATGACAAGCCTGGTCCCGGCCGGCGGGTCGGTCGTGTGCTTCCTGGCCGGCGGCCATGCCTCCGGGCACTTCCTGAACTTCCCGGAGTTCCTGTTGCCGGTCGCCGCCGCGGTCACCACCTGCCTGGTGGCCAATGCTGTGATCGTCGCCGGCTACACCCAACTGTCCAGCAACGCCCGCTTCATCGACGTGCTGCGCGGCGACATCCGCCGCGCGACCATGCCGTACTACTCCTCGGGCGTGCTGGCGCTGATCTTCCTGTCGCTGTGGCACGACATCGGCTGGTACACCGCGCTGCTGGTGATCGTGCCGATGTACATCGCGCACTGGAGCCTGTCGCAGTACGCGAAGGAGAACGCGGCGCACGAGGGCACGATCGCCGCGCTGGTCCAGGCCGTGGAGATCAAGGACTCCTACACCCGGGGCCACAGCGAGCGCGTCGCCCGCGGCTCGGAGATGCTGGCCAAACAGCTCAAGATGCCCCATGACCGGCGCGCGATGCTGCGCTTCGCCGGCCTGCTGCACGACATCGGCAAACTCGGCGTCCCCACGCGCCTGCTCACCAGCACCGGCGGCCTGACCCAAGAGGAGTTCAAGCTGCTGTGCATGCACCCCAACCACGGGGTGGCGGTGCTGCGCGACATCCGGTTCCTGACCGAGGTCTACGAAGGCGTGCTCTACCACCACGAGCGCCTGGACGGCCGCGGCTACCCGACCGGCAAGTCCGGCGATGATATCCCGCAGTTCGCCCGCATCATCGGCGTCGCCGACGCTTTCGACGCGATGACCTCCACCCGCTCCTACCGCGCGGCCCGCTCGGTCCAGGAGGCGGTGGCCGAACTCCGCCGCGGCGCCGGTACCCAGTTCGACCCGGCCCTGGTCCGCGCCTTCGAGGCGGCGCTGGAGGAGGCGGCGCGTTCCGGCACTCCCTGGGTCCCCACGGAACTCGCGCCGGCCGAACCCCAGCCCGAAGACGGGACCACCGCCGCGGCAGTGGGCCCCTGGCCGCTTCCCAAGCGCGTCCCCGGATTCTCCTTCGCCGACCACGACGACCCCTTCGTCCCGGCCGAGTGGTTCTCGGACTGGTACCCGAGCTGGCTGGCGCACGGCGGGGAACAGGACGCGGATCCCGGCCGGCCGGTGCCCGAGGTGCTGGGCGGGATTCCGGGGCAGCGGGTGGCGGAGCCGGAGGCCGACAGCGACGGCAGCGACGGCAGCTTGGCGGGCGCCGACGTGGGTGCCGGCGACACGGCGGGGGACGCGGACCTCGACGACGGCTGGTCGGAGCGGATGCACTCGGCCGTGGTGCGTGAGCCGGGGCCGGAGCCGGATGAAGGATGGGCTTGGGCGGACGAGGCCGAGGCGAAGTCTGAGCCGGCGGCTGAGAGTACCCGGTGGCCGCAGGACCCGGGTCTGTATGGCGGCGTCGGGCTCGGCTCGATGCGGATGCGCGCCGCGACACCGGCTTCGGAACCTGATCCGCGAGGGCCGGTCGCCGCACCGGAGGATGCCGGCGCCGCTGACGAGGGCGAGGCTGATTCGGTGCGGCTTGATGCCGCGGCTCCGACGGCTGACCTCGGCTCTCAGGACAGCGACATTCCGGCTGCCGCGAGGGCTGAACCAGTGCATCTCGCGGCTGCCGCCGGGCCGACCGCGGAGCCGACCGCCTCGCCCCAAGACGGCATGACTCCGGCTGCCGCTGACAGCGCTGATCCGATGCGCCCTGCCGATGCCGCACCATCGACGGTTCCCGCGGATCCGGCGCGCCTTGCGCACGCCGGGCCGTCGGCCGCCGACTTCGACCTCCGCAAGCCCATACCCGCCTGCCAGGAGCCCGTCCCCGCCGGCAGCGCCAATAGCGTTGATAACGCTAACAATGCCAGCAACGCTGACAAAGCCAGCAAAGCCAGCAACGCTGACAACATCGACAGCGAAGACACCATCCCCGTCCCCCGCGCGAAGCCCGGCGACCGCGAAGCCTGGGCCCCGTCCCCCGAGCCGTGGTCCGTTCCCGAGCCGACCGAGGCTCCGAAGGCTGCCGAGCCCGCCGACCCTGATCCCCGCTCCGCGCCCTCCGGGGGCGCCTCCTGGTTCTCCCGCGGGTCGTCCGCGTCCTCGTCCGCGATGCGCTTCATCGGGCCCGCAGGTTCGGGCTCGTGGCCGCCGCGCGATCCTGAGGCGAAGGATTCCGAGAGGTCGGCATGAACCACGCCAAGCCTCCCGCCCATCGGGCGGCTTTCGACGCTGACAGCGACGCGCGGACCGCGTGGGCGCAGAGCAATCCGGTGCTGCTGGTGCTG
The DNA here is from genome assembly GCF_018274385.1 of Catenulispora pinistramenti. Lineage (GTDB taxonomy): Bacteria > Actinomycetota > Actinomycetes > Streptomycetales > Catenulisporaceae > Catenulispora > Catenulispora pinistramenti. Next base: position 100,539 of record NZ_JAAFYZ010000009.1, read on the forward strand.
GCCTGCTTCGTGGCGTTCGCGGCGGTGGGGTCGTGCGCGGTCCACGGTTTCAGCCAGCCCGGCTACGCCCTCGCCTTCGGCTTCATCATCGCCGCCGGCGAGGCCTTCCGCGTGCGGCTGCCCGGCGGGCGCGAGGCGGCGCCGCTGGGGGCGGCCACAGCGCTGGCCTACGCCGTCATCACCGAGATCGGCCACCAGCCCGCGCTGCACAACGCGCCGCAGGCGGTCGCGGTCGCCGCGTTCGGGTTCCTGGTCGGCTCGGTGCCGCACCTGGCCGTCCGGCGTCCGACCACGCTGGACTACACCGCCCGCCGCTTCTTGATGGTCGCGCTGATCGCGTGGCTGTTCCGCATGTTCTACCTGCGCTGGGTGCTCGGGGCGCGGGTCGACGGCCCGAAGTTGGCGCAGACCACCGCGATGGACCCCGGCTTCCTCACGCACCACCTGCACAGCGTGTCGGTCGGCGCCGCGACCGCCGGGTTCCTGGTGCTGGCCATCATCAGCGACGGGCTGATGGGCGCGGTCCTGCAGGCCGGCCAGCACCGGCGGCCGATCCTGGCCGCGGCCCGGGACGAGGTGCGCTTCACCACCCGGGTCGGGCTGGCCGTGGTGGCGACCGCGCTGCTGGTCACCCTGGCCTCGCGCACCATGTCCATCTGGGTCCTGCCGGCGCTGTGCCTGCCGCTGGCCTTCACCCAGGTCTCGCTGCGCCGCTTCGCCCGGATCAAGGAAGTGCACCTGGAGACCATCAGGGCCCTGTCGCGCATCACCGAGGTCGCCGGCCTGACCCAGCCCGGGCACGCCCGCCGGGTGGCCCGCACCTGCCAGCGCATCGGCCGCGAGCTGGGATTGAGCGAGGACCAGCTGCTGGACCTGGAGTACGCCTCGCTGATGCACGACATCGGCCAGCTCTCCGTCGCCGAGCCCGTGCACGGCGGCCGCACCGCTCCGCTGTCCCTGCAACGCCAGCGCGAGCTGGCCCGGGCCGGCGCCGAGGTGATCCGGCGCGCCGGGGCGCTGGGCAACGCCGCGGAGATCGTGGAGCACCACCCGGACCCGTTCGGCGCCGCCGGCCCGCTGCCCAGCCGGATACTGCGGGTCGCCAACGACTACGACGACCTGGCCGGCGAGGCGCCGGAGCCGGCCGAGCGCACCGAGGCGCTGCGGAACATCCGGCTCGGGCTGGCCGTGCACTACGACCCGGCGGTCGTGGAGTCGCTGAGCCGGATGGTCGGTGAGTGAGTCCGCCCCCCTGCGCGGGCGGGTACCGGGTGCGGCGTGATTGGATGCGCACGTACCCAGTTAGCTTGTGACTGCGAGGGAGCATCGAACGTGGCCGAGGAAGTCCGCGCCGAGATGGTGGCCAACGTGTGGAAGATCGTGGCGGCCGAGGGCGACGAGGTCGAGGACGGCGACACCCTCGTGATCCTCGAGTCGATGAAGATGGAGATCCCGGTCCTGGCCGAGGTCTCGGGCAAGGTGTCGCGCCTGGCCGTCGCCGAGGGCGACGTGGTGCAGGAGGGCGACCTCATCGCCGTCATCGGCTGAGTCACGGCAAGACAGCACACGGCGAGACAACAGAAAGCGCGCCGTCCCGGGTCGACCGGCGGCGCGCTTCGTCGTGTTCGGACCTGCTGTCCGGCTCTGCTGTTTCGGACCTGCTGTCCGGCCCTAGCTGGTGATCGTCCCGTGCTCGACGCACCGCGCCGACCACCCCCGGGGCACGACCTGCACCACCATCCGCCGGCGGCACTGCTCGCAGTACCGCGGCGGCTCCAGCTCCGCCCGCGCCGCGCACCGGTCGTGGCCGGTCGCGGCCGTCGGCTCGCCGCACTGCCCGCAGTAATCCATGCAGGCAAGGTAACACCGGCCCCGCGCGTGCCGCCGAACAGGTGACGGGGCTTTGGCCGCATCGAGCCCGGACCCACTACGCTGCGTGATCACCTGACCACGTCTGTCCGTCCGCGGGAGGCCGAACCGTGCACCAGACCGTGACCGTCGCGATGGACCCGGTGTCGGTGGCGCGTTGGCAGTTCGCGATCACCACGGTCTACCACTTCCTGTTCGTCCCGCTGACCATCGGTACGTCGTTCCTGGTCGCCGGGTTCCAGACGGCCTGGCATCGCACCGGCCAGGAGCGGTACTACCAGGCCACGAAGTTCTGGGGCCGGCTGTTCCTGATCAACTTCGCCCTCGGCCTGGTCACCGGGATCGTGCAGGAGTTCCAGTTCGGCATGAACTGGTCGGAGTACTCCCGCTTCGTCGGCGACATCTTCGGCTCGCCGCTGGCCATCGAGGCGCTGCTGGCCTTCTTCCTGGAGTCCACGTTCCTCGGCCTGTGGATCTTCGGCTGGGAACGGCTGCCCCGCGCCGTGCACCTGGCCTGCATCTGGATCGCCGCCTTCGGCACCATGGCCAGCGCCTACTTCATCCTGGCCGCCAACTCCTTCATGCAGCACCCGGTCGGCTACGTGATCAATGAGCTGAAGGGCCGCGCCGAGCTCACCGACTTCTGGGCGGTGATCACGCAGAAGACCACTGTCATCACCTTCCTGCACGTGCTCACCGCCTGCTTCCTGTGCTCCGGTGCCGCGCTGGTCGGCATCTCCTGCTACCACCTGCGCAAGAAGCAGCAGCCGACGGTGTTCCGGCCCTCGCTGCTGGTCGGCCTGTGGGCGCTGCTGATCGCCGGCGTCGGCGTCGGGCTGACCGGCGACCAGCAGGGCAAGGTGATGTTCGAGCAGCAGCCGATGAAGATGGCCTCGGCCGAGGCGCTGTGGGACACCCAGGGCCCGGCGCCGTTCTCGCTGTTCGCGGTCGGCGACGTGGAGAAGGGCCGCAACTCGGTGGAGATCGAGATCCCGCGGCTGCTGTCCTTCCTGGCCCACGGCAACTTCCACGACCCGGTCCCCGGCATCAACCAGACCAACGCCGCCGAGCGGGCCAAGTACGGCCCCGGCGACTACCGGCCGTGGATCCCGATGGCCTACTGGTCCTTCCGCTGGATGATCGGCTTCGGGATGTTCTCGGTGCTGGTCGCGCTGTTCGGGCTCTGGTTCACCCGGCGCGGCCGCACACCGGCCGGACGCTGGGGCGCGTGGTTCTGGCGGTTCGGCCTGTGGACCCTGGTCTTCCCGGTGATCGGCTCGGCCTGGGGCTGGATCTTCACCGAGACCGGCCGCCAGCCCTGGATCGTCTACGGCCTGATGCGCACCCGCGAGGGCGTCTCGACGTCGGTCCCGGCCGGCCGGGTGCTGACCTCGCTGATCCTGTTCACGGCGCTCTACGCGGTGCTGGCGGTGGTCGAGGTGGGGCTGTGCGTCAAGTACGCGCGGGCCGGGGCGCACGACGTCGCCCCGCCTGACGGGCCGGCGTCGACATCCGCGGACGGGGACGAAGACCAGCCGCTGGCATTCGCTTACTGAGCCCTCGATTCGCGTACTGAGCACTGAGAGGTAGACGGCCGTGAGCCTGGTGAACTTCTGGTACCTGCTGATCGCGGTGCTGTGGATCGGCTACTTCTTCCTGGAGGGCTTCGACTTCGGCGTCGGGATCCTGACCCAGGTCCTGGCCCGTGACGAGACCAACCGCCGGGTCCTGATCAACACCATCGGCCCGGTCTGGGACGGCAACGAGGTGTGGGTGATCACGGCGATCGGCGCCACCTTCGCGGCCTTTCCCAACTGGTACGCGACGTTGCTGTCCGGCTTCTACGTGCCGCTGCTGCTGGTGCTGTTGGCGCTGATCGTGCGCAACGTCGCCTTCGAGTACCGGGGCAAGAGCGACGCCCGGCACCGCGGCTGGTGGGACCTGTGCATCTTCGTCGGCTCGCTGCTGCCCCCGCTGCTGTGGGGCCTGGTCTTCGGCTGCATGTTCTCCGGCACCAAGATCGGCGACGACATGAACTTCCACGGCCGGATGTCGGACTTCCTCACCACCCTGGACGGCATCATCGGCGCCCTGGCCTTCCTGGCCCTGTTCCTCACCCACGGCGCCGTCTACACCGCCCTGAAGACCCGCGGCCCGATCCGCGACGGCGCCCGCCGCCTCGCGGTCCCCGGCGCGCTGGTCAGTCTGGTGCTGGTCGGCGTGCTGCTGGGCCGGGTGAACAACCGCTGGGGCGGCCCGCTGTCCTGGACGGTGGCGGTGGTGCCGCTGGTGGCGTTGCTGGCGTGTGCGGTGGTGGTGCGGATCGGGCGGGACGGCTGGGCGTTCGTGCTGTCCGGGGCGGCGGTGGCGACGATGGTGGCGTCGATGTTCATCGCGGTGTTCCCGATCGTGATGCCCTCCTCGCTGAACCCGGACTGGTCGCTGACGGTGCACTCGGCGGCGTCCTCGCACTACACGCTGACGGTGATGAGCGTGGTGGCGTGCGTGTTCACGCCGCTGGTGCTGCTGTATCAGGGCTGGACGTACTGGGTGTTCCGGAAGCGGATCGGGGTCCGGAACATTCCGGCGGCGCACTGATGACCTCTGCGATGCCGTCGACCTGCCTCGCCGTGCCGACCTGCCTTGCCGTGCCGACTCGCCTCGCCGCGGCGGCCGGCCTTGCCGCAGCGGGCCGCTGATGCTTGACCGGCGGCTGGCGGAGCACGCCGGAGCCGTCCGGCCGTGGACGGCGGTCTGCGCGGCGCTCGGCACGCTGTCGGCGCTGGCCGTGATCGGGCAGGCGTGGGCGCTGGCGTCGTTGATCGCGATCGCGATCGGGTTCGGGTCCGGGTTCGGGTCCGGGTCCGCAGATCGGGCGGCGCCCACGGCGTCGGGGGTCTGGCCGTGGCTGGTGGCGCTGGGCTGCTGTGTCGCGGCGCGGGCCGGGCTCGCGTGGGCGATGGAGGCCGCGGCGTTCCGGGCGGCGGCGTCGGTGAAGTCGGCACTGCGGGTCGGGCTGGCCGCGCATCTCATGGCTCTCGGACCGCGATGGCTGGCCACGCGCAAGACGGCATCGCTGGTGACGCTGGCGACTCGCGGCGTGGACGGCCTCGACGGCTACTTCGCGCGCTACCTGCCGCAGGTCGTGTTGTCGGCGACGGTCCCGGCCGCGGTCCTGGCGGTGCTGTTCGGCGCGGACTGGGAGTCCGGCCTCATCGTCCTGGTGACCCTGCCGCTGATCCCGCTGTTCCTGTGGCTGGTCGGCGTGGCGACCCGCACGCACGTCGAGCGCCGCCGCCGGGCGCTGGACGTACTGGCCGGGCACTTCCTGGACGTGGTCGCGGGCCTGCCGGACCTGCTGGTGTTCGGCCGCGCCCGGGCCCAGGCCGCCGCCATCCGCCGGGCCACGGACGAGGACCGGGTGGCGACGCTGCGGACGCTGCGGCTGGCGTTCCTGTCGTCGCTGGTGCTGGAGCTGGCGTCGACGATCTCGGTGGCGATGGTCGCGGTCGGGATCGGGCTGCGCCTGGTGGCCGGCACGCTGGACCTGCGCACCGGGCTGCTGGTGCTGATCCTGGCGCCGGAGGCGTACTGGCCGCTGCGACAGGTGGGGGCGTTCTACCACGCGAGCGCCGAGGGGAAGGCGGCTGCGGGGGAGGTGCTGGGGGTGCTGGAGACACCGGTCCCGGCGCCGGTGCCCGGCCCGCGCGCCGCGACGGAGCTCACCGGGATCGAGATCAACGGGCTGACGGTCAGCTACCCGGGCCGCGGCGAGCCGGCGCTCTCGGACTTCTCGCTGACGGTGGCCCCGGGGGAGTGCGTGGCGCTGGTGGGGGCGTCGGGCGCGGGGAAGTCGACGGCGTTGAAGGCGCTGCTGGGCTTCGTGGATGTGGCGGCGGGGACGGCGACCGCGTGCGGGCCGATCGCTTGGGTGCCGCAGCGTCCGTATTTGTTCGCGGGGACGGTGGCGGAGAACGTGCGGCTGGGGGC
>NZ_JAAFYZ010000090.1 GCF_018274385.1 Catenulispora pinistramenti
ATCGGCCAGCGCCTGCTGGCCATGGCCGCCGCGATCTGGCACAACACCAAGACCGGCGCGGCAAGCAAGCGATCATTGATCGCCTACGACCACTGACCAGCCAAGCGATCGGACTCAATCATCTAGCGGGGCGAAAACCGCGTCGCCACTCATATAGGTGGGGTCGGGCTATAGGTGGGGGCGGGCCCCGACGAAACGGTCCGATCGCCGCATGCGAGACTTCCCCCATGCCACGCCGCATGAACCCCCTCCGCAGGTACACCGCCGTGGCCTCGGTTGCCGCCCTGGCCTTCACCCTGGCCGCCTGCGGCTCGGGAAAGAAAAATGCCGACAATCTCGGATCTATCAGCGCCATCCCGGCAAAGGACCGCAAACCCTTCCCTGAGCTTTCCGGCACCACCCTCGACGGCACCAAGCTCGACCTGAGCGCGTACAAGGGCAAGGTCGTCGTGATGAACCTCTGGGCGTCGTGGTGCGACGCCTGCCAGGCCGAGTCCCGGTACCTGGAAAGCACCTACGAGGCCTACAAGGACAAGGGCGTGCAGTTCGTGGGCATCGACGCCCGCGACAACGCCGGCCAGGGCCAGGCGTTCGTCAAGGACCAGCAGATCACCTACCCGAGCCTGGTCGACGGCGACGACGGGAGCCTGCTGACCAAGCTGGTCGGCATCACCTCGCTGGCCGCGCTGCCGTCCACGCTCATCATCGACAAGAACGGCGACCTGGCCTGGCGTGCGCTGCGGGGGATCGACTCCTCCGAGCTGTCGGCGGCGCTCGCCCCGGTGGTCGCAGAGAGCTGAGACGCGGAGCTGGGATGCGGAGCTGGGGAGCTGGGGCGCTGCTCTACTCAGGGCTCTGCGGTCCCAGCTCCTCCATCCGATAGCCGTTCGGGTAGCTCGGCGCCGTGCCGAGCGTGAGGTAGGGCTCGGTACGCGGCGCCTTCCACGCCTCAGCCGTGGCGCGCACCCGAATCAGGGCACCGACAAGCATCCGGACCGGCAGCGCCGGAGTCGGCGCCCCGACGGCCTTGCGCAGCGACGGCGTCAGCAGCGTGTCGGCGACCGGCCCGGCCAGGGCCTTGAGCCGGCCGGGCAGCCGGCCGGCGAACAGCCCGCGGGTGGCCGTCATCAGCGCTTCGGCGGCGGCGGTGGGCGCGAAATGCTCGGCCTCGTAGGCGTCGAGCAGCCGCTCGAACCCGGCGTAGTCGGCCGGGATGTCGGTGACGTGCAGCAACGCGCCCAGCCGCCGGTAGAACTCGACGGTCGCGGCGCGCTCGTGGCAGCACATCGGCCGCCACCCGGTCTGTTCTATCCATCGGGTCGGCACCACGACGAACGTGGCCAGCACGTACCGGTAGTCCTCGGCGCGGATGTCGAAGCGGCGGTGGATCTGGTTCAGCCGCCGGACCCCCACCCGGCCCCGCTCCGATTCCAGCCCGTGCGTGATCAGCTCGTACATCAGCAACCCGGTGTCGTCCGCGCGCTTGCGCGTCCGCTCGGTCATCTCCCCGGTCGAGTACAGCAACTCGGCGATGGCCGGGATCCCGAACGTCCGGTAGAACGCCAGATTCAGCCCGAGCAACGTCTCCCAGCCGAACTCGTACTGCACGACCGTCCGGTAGATCTCCTCGTGGTCCTCGACCGGATCCAGGGTGCGGAGATGCCTCAGGCGGGCCAGATCGCGGTTGCGCATGGCACTCGACCCTAGTAGCTGGCCGGAACACCGGCGCCTCCAACGAATGCCAAGTCTTACGGATTGCGAAAGGCCCGCCACCGAACGGCCCGGTCAGCCCCATCGCGTGGCAACGTCGGTCGAGCGCCGCGCCGGGGTGAGGCACCCTCCGGCGCGGTGTGACCGATGCGATGTCCAGGAGGGGGCGGGGCGATGTCCGAAGGCTCGAACACGACCGGTGGCGTGCGGCCGGTGCGGGTTCCGCGGGCGGTGCGATGCGGCCGGGGGAGTGGTGCGGCGGTGTCGAGCGCGGTGTCGAGCGCGGTGCTGGTCGCCGTGATCGTCGCGGGGGCCGCGGCGTGTTCGAGCGGTGCGGGAAGCGCCGGGGCGAGTGCGGCGGCCGGGCCTTCGCTGACGACGACCGGCACCGTGACCGGCACGACGACCATCGCCGAGCCGGTGCCCGCTTCGTCCGCCGGTGCCCCGTCGTCGAACGCGCCGGCAGCGCCTGCCGCGCCTGCCACTCCCGCCGTACCGAGTAAGAGCCCGCATTCGGCGGCCACACCGCCGCCTCATCCCTCCCCGTCGCTGTCGATGGGTCCGGCGGCCCTATTCGAGAACACGCACAGCGGGCAGTGCCTGGGCCGTACATCCGACGCCCCGGGCACGCCGGTGAGCACAGCCGCATGCGGCACCGCGGCGAGCCTGGGCTGGAGCATCGCCTCCGACGGCACGATCCGCGTCGGCGGCCTGTGCATGGACGCGACGGGCACCCAAGGGGGCGCCTTGGTGCAGCTCGCCGCGTGCGGGACCGACCCCGGGACCGACCCCGGGGAACAGTTCGTCTTCAGCGACGGCGAACTGGTCGGCACCCGCGCTGCCAAGTGCGTCGACGACGAGTTCAAGGGGACCCAAGTCCGCCTGCAGCGGTGCGACGCCAGCACCGCGCAGATCTGGCGACACCTGTGAGACGTCCGGACAGCGCGTCTGGATGGAACCATCAACAAGGAGTGCAATCCACCATGAGTAAGAGCTTCCGTCGCACGAGCCTGTCCGTGGCCGCCGTCGCCACCGGTTGCGCCGCCATCGCGGTGACCGCCGTCCCGGCGAATGCCGCGACCACGACCACGACCACGACCACGACCGCGACTGCGGCCACCGCTGGCGCGGCCACCTCCGCGGACAACGGGTACGGCTCCCACGCCGTCTTCGTGCAGACCGACAACACCGCCGGCAACCAGGTGGTCTCCTACCAGCGCGCCGCCGACGGCACCCTCAAGCTGGCCCACACCTACGCCACCGGCGGTCTGGGCGGCGTCCTCACCGGTAGCGCGGTCGACCACACCGCCTCGCAGGGTGCGCTCACCTATGACGCCGAGCACCACCTGCTCTACGCGGTGAACGCGGGCAGCAACACGGTCTCGGTGTTCGCGGTGCACGGCACCGCGCTGACGCTGGAGCAGGTCGTCTCCTCCGGCGGCACGTTCCCGGTCAGCGTCGCCGTGCACCGGGACGTCGTCTACGTGCTCAACGCCGCCGACGGTGCGAGTGTCCAGGGCTACCGCGTGTCCCACGGCCGCCTGCAACTCCGGACGGACTGGAACCGCCCGCTCGGCCTCGACGCGACCGGCACGCCGCAGTTCACCCACACCCCGGGCCAGGTCGGCTTCACCGGCGACGGCCGGCAGCTGGTGGTGACCACCAAGGCCGCGAGCAACGACGTGCTCGTCTACCGCCTCGGCCACGACGGCGCCCCGGCGCAGTCCCCGACCGTGAACTCCTTCCCCGGCACCGTGCCCTTCGCCTTCGTGAACACCGGACGCGACCAGATCGCCCTCGTCCAGGCCGGCACCAACTCGGTCCTGACCTACCGGGTCGGCGCCGACGGCACCCTGACCCAGCAGTCCGCCTACGCCACCGGCCAGGCCGCCACCTGCTGGATCGCCCGTGCCGGCGACCTGCTGTTCGCCTCCAACGCCGGCAGCGCCACCGAGACGGGCCTGCGCCTCGGCACGCACGACGCCCTGACGGGCCTCGGCACCACCAAGACGGACATGGGCACCGTCGACGCCGCGGCCGCCGGCCACAACCTCTACGTCCAGACCGGCGCCACCGGCATAGTGGACGAGTACTCGATCGCTCCCAACGGCACCCTGACGGCCATCGGCTCGGTCACCGTGGCCGGCGCGGCCGGCGGCGAGGGCATCGCAGCGAACTGATGCGGTAGCCGACAGCCGCGAATCTCCGGCACCCGATACCTGATAACCGACACCCATCACCCACGCCCCGGCCGTCACCCGACGGCCGGGGCGTGGGTGAATCCCCAGCTGATCCGGGTAGTTCCCCGCCGCTCACCTGGTGCCAGTCACCTACTATCAGCAATAGTACTGACCCGTAGCGCTGATGAGAGCCACCTCACATTCGAACGCCCTAGCGACAGGGTTCTCCCTCCTGCGAGGATCGCGCCACGCGATCATGAGAGCCCTCGTGTCGCGTCAGCGAGCGGCGTCGGGCGCTGCTCGTTCCTTCACATCGATGGGGAACGGTGGAAGCGCGTGCGCTCATGGGCAGGACATCTCGTGCTTCGTGCCATGAACGGCTGGGCCGTCATCGGTTTCTGACTCCTCCACGAGCGGTGTCCATGCAGAACGAGTGGGGACTCGTTCGTAGGTGGGCATCGGATGGGTCAGGAAGTGCAGGGCCGCCCTTCCGGGCGGCCCTGCACGTTTTCGCTCGCCTTTCACCAGGCGACCGGCAGCGCGATCATCGAGTCGACGATCTCCCCACCGCTGAACTCCAGCTCATCGCGGGCGACGGCCATCCGCAGCGTCGGCAGGCGCCGGAGCAGCATTTCGAGCCCGATGGTCAACTCGGCCTTCGCCAAGGGCGCGCCCAGGCAGTAGTGCGGGCCGCCGCCGAAGATCAGGGTCGGCGGTGCGTCCCGGTCGAAGCGGATGGTGTCCGGGTCCGGGTAGGCCTCGGGATCGCGCAGGGCGCCGTTGTGGGGCAGCGCGATCGTCTGCCCGGCCCTGACGGTGCCGGAGGGGAGTTCGACGTCTGCGACCGCCCGGCGTAGCAGGGTGCTGTTACTCAGGCCGGTGAAGCGCAGCAGCTCTTCGACCGCGGCCGGTAGCAGGTCCGGATGGTCGAGCAGCTGCGTCCACAGCGTGCGGTCGCCGTCGAGCAGTTCGGCCAGGGCGCGGCTCAGGGCGGTCGCCGTGGTCTCGTTGCCGGCCGCGATCAGACCGGTCGCCAGCGTCAGCAGTTCCTGCTCGGTCAGCTTGTCCGCGCCGTCCCGGGCCGCGATCAGGTCGTCGATCAGGTCCTCGCCGGGCTCGGCGCGCTTGGCGGCGATCAGCTCGGCCATGTACGCCAAGAACGCGCCGATCTCCGCCCCGACCTGCTCCGGCGTCATCCGCGCGCCGGCGGCGAAGGCGTTGGACCAGACGCGGAACCGCAGCGCGTCGTGTTCGGGCACGCCGAGCAGCCGGCAGATGATCCGCACCGGGAGCGCGAAACAGTAGCCCGCGACCAGATCGGCCGGCGGTCCCGCCTTCTCCAGATCGTCGATCAACTCGTTCGCGACCTGCCGGATCACCGGCTTCCAGCGCTCGGCCCGGCGCGGCGTGAAGGCGCTGGCGACGATGCGGCGCAGCCGCAGGTGGTCCGCGCCGTCCTTGTTGAGCACGATGTCAGGGTCCTGAAGAAAGCTCGGCTCGGCGGTCATCCGCGGCGCGTCGGGCCCGGTCAGGTCGTGCGAGAGCAGCGGCTCGGCCATCGCCGCGGCCACGTCCCGGTAGGTCAGCAACAGGATCGCCGGATCGCCGCTGGGCAGCCGCACCTGCCCGAAGGGGCAGCTCGCCCGCCGCTCGGCGTATTCGGCCGGGGGAGTGAGCGAGTGGCTGGGGAACGGAAGGGCCGGCAGGTCGGGAACGCGGTCGGTGTCAGTCATGCCTGCGACCTTTCGGATGAGGGGTCTGGACGCGCACCATGGATCCGTGCCACAGCCTTCTTGGGACTCACCGTAATCAGAACACTGCTATATGCAAGAGAGGCCTGATGAACACCGCGAATGTCGTCTCCTACCCCGGCGTGGCAGGCCCCCTGCCACAGCCGCACGTCCGCGCCTGGCTCGTCGGCTCCGCCACAGCCGTGGGCGCACTCATTCCCTTGGCCGCGGCGCTCGTTCCCGTGGTCACGCTCCAGTCCCCGCCGACGACCTCGACGGTGCAGCCCGGAGACGTGCCCCCCGCCACGCCGCCGGTCGCGCCGGTGTTCCGGGCCGCACCGCGCGTCACGCTGCTGTCCCACGACGGCGTCGCGGCCCTCGGCCTCGCCGCGATCCCGCTGGTGGTGGCGCTCGGGGTGGGACTGTTGCTGTGGCACGCCGTCCGTCGCGGCTCGCGACCGGCAGCTCTGGCGGCCTGGACGCTCGCGATCGCGCTGACGGCGGCCGGCGTTGTCGGCTTCGTCACGTTTCTGATCGGTTTGGTGGTGATCCCCGTGGGCGTCTTCTTGATCGTCGCCTGCGCGCAGCCGGCCTCGGTGCCACGGGAGTTAGCGTAATGTTCGACGTATGGTCGATCATCTGGCGAACGCGTTCGGGATATTGCCGCTGTGAGTGCAGAACCGACTGACCCGCCGTCCACAGACACCTATGCCAGCCCCAACCCCGCCTCCGACGAACTGGATCGCGAGCTCGATCGCGAGCGCGCCTGGCTGCTCGCCGACGTGAGCGAGACCGGCGGCCTGCGTATCGAGCAGGCCGATGACGACGATCCGATCCTGATCGGCCCCGACGGCGTGCCGATCGACACCTGGCGCCAGGACTACCCGTACCGCGAGCGCCTGGATCGCATGCAGTACGAGCACGACAAGCGGCTGTTGCAGATAGAACTGCTGAAGCTGCAGAACTGGATCAAGGAGACCGGCGGTCGGCTGGTGATCCTGTTCGAGGGACGGGACGCGGCCGGTAAGGGCGGCACCATCAAGCGCTTCATCGAGCACCTGAACCCGCGCGGCGCGAGGGTCGTCGCCTTGGAGAAGCCCACCGAGCGCGAACGCACCCAGTGGTACTTCCAGCGCTACGTGACCCACCTGCCGGCCGCCGGCGAGATCGTGATGTTCGACCGCTCCTGGTACAACCGCGCCGGCGTCGAGCGGGTCATGGGCTTCTGCGACCCGGCCGAGTACCTGGAGTTCATGCGCCAGGCCCCGGAATTCGAGCGGATGCTGGTGCGCGACGGCATGACGCTGGTGAAGTTCTGGTTCTCCGTCTCCCAGGCCGAGCAGCGCACCAGGTTCCTGATCCGGCAGGTGGACCCGGTCCGCCAGTGGAAGCTGAGCCCGATGGACCTCGCCTCCCTGGAACGCTGGCAGCAGTACACGGACGCGAAGGAGGCGATGTTCTTCTACACCGACACCGCCGACGCGCCCTGGACCGTGGTCAAGAGCAACGACAAGAAGCGCGCCCGCCTCGCGGCGATGCAGCACGTCCTGTCGCTGTTCCCGTACGCCGATAAGGACCCTGAGATCGCCCGGGTCCCCGACCCCCAGGTCCTCGGCTCGGCCGCCCTCCTCACCGAACGCGGCACCGAGGCCGATCGGCAGCGCGTCCTGCCCCGCCTGTCCGGCAACTGAAGCGGCGCGGTTTGCTGGTCTCGCCGGATCAGCAGCCGTGGAAGTCAGGGCTCGCGGACCAGCCGGCGTTGGCCCAGGCTTGCGCCGGCGCCGGGTTGAACCCCGCGAACTGTCCGTGCAGCTGGTCCAGGAGCCAGTTGGTGAAGCGTGCGGCGCTTTGCGGGCAGGTGTGGACGCCGTCGCTGCTGCGGTCGGGCTTGCCGTCCCGGTCCTGCTGGTAGGACGGACCCCACACGGCGGCGGCGTCGAGCACGGCCGCTTGGTTCCGAGCGCCTGCGGCCACCGCCTGCGCGGCGGCCTTGGTGCGCGCGAGGTCGGCCATGTGCGGCTGGTAGAAGTCGTCGGCCTTGATCGGCGGCATGGTGACGAAGAGCAGCTTGGCGCCGTTCGCGGTGGCCGTGGCGAGCAGCTTCTGGTAGGCGGCCTGTTGGTCTTGCTGGCTGCCCCAGTCGTAGCTGGCTATTTGGTAGACGAGCACGCTCGGTTTGGCCGAGGCGATCTGCCCCGGGAGCGTCTGCCAGTTGTTGTCGCTGGCCGGGCCGAGCACGTTCCCGCCGCCGTCGGCGGCGATCGACTGGAACTGGACGTGGCTCGCCTTGAACGCGGCGGCCAGGGGCAGTGACTCCTGGACGGCGATGGAGTCGCCGAGGAAGAGCACCTTGGCCAGTCCGCCGTTGGGGCCGTTGCCGCTGTTCGTGCTGTTCGCGCCGTTTGCTGTAGCCGCCACAGCCGCGCCGCCGGAGGCATTGGAGGTGCCGGACCGGGCGGAGCAGGCGGCGGCGAGCAGGGCGACGCCGGCCAGGCCGAGCGTGAGGTTTCGTGTCTTGGTCATGACGGCAACGTTCGTCCGGCCGTGTCCGAGCGCCTGCCCGGTTGTGTCGCGGTTGTGTCGTAGGAACCCGCTCGGCCCGGCGTGGAAGCCCAGGTCGCCGATACTGGACGGGTGGAGGCGATTTTGATCATCGAGGACGATCCGCGACTTCGGCGGGGCCTGGAGCTGGCGCTGAGCCGGCTCGGCTATGCCGTGGGGGCCGCGGGCACGGGGGAGGAGGGCCTGCTCCGGCTCCAGGAATCCAAGCCGGACCTGGTCGTGCTCGACGTGATCCTGCCCGGCATCGACGGATTCGAGGTGTGCCGCCGGATCCGGGCCGCCGGCACGACACCGGTGATCATGCTGACGGCGCGCGGGGACGACTTCGACGTCGTCGCCGGGCTTGAGGCGGGCGCGGACGACTACGTGGTCAAGCCCGCGCGGCCGAGCGTGCTGGACGCGCGCATCCGGGCCGTCCTGCGGCGGATGCCCGGTGCGGACGGGGACGTGCGCGAGTTCGGTGAACTGCGCATCGACACGTCCGGCCTCACCGTGGCGCTGCGTGGCGGGCAGGTACCGCTCACGCCCACCGAGATGCGGCTGCTGCTCACGATCTCGCGGGCACCGGGCCGCGTGTTCAGCCGCCAACAGCTGCTTGAGCAGGTCTGGGAGCACGACTACCTCGGGGACTCGCGGCTGGTCGACAACTGCGTACAGCGGCTTCGCGCGAAGATCGAGGCTGATGCGGCGAACCCGGTGTACGTGCAGACGGTGCGGGGGTTCGGCTACCGGTTCGGGCCGGTATGACCGCCCGGCTGGCGTGGCCGCGTGGGTTGCGAGCACGAAGCGTGTGGCCGCGTGGGTCGCGAGGACGCCGTGCGTGGCCGCGTGGGCTGCGCGCCCGGCTGCTGGTCGCCTTCGTGCTGGTGACCGTGTTCGGCGCGGCGGCGGCGGCCTGGTCCAGTGCCCGATCGGCGAGTACCGCGCTGGCCGCCGGCGCCGAGCGACAGTTCGTGGAGACCGTCACGAACCAGATCACCGCGAACGCCGCCGGACTCACCTACCCGCCGGGCCAGTCCACCCTGGATCAGCTCGCCTCGGCGGTCGGCGCGGACACCACGGTGACCTACCAGAACCTGCGCTCCACGACCGGCCCCGACTCTGACCTGATCACCGACGCCATCCGGGCCGCGGTACAGCATGGCGACTCCCTGTTCGTGCAGCGGATCGCCGCTCAGGGGCGGCCATGGTTGATCGTCGGAACACCCGTCGTGATCACCTCTACGACGGGGACGCGCACCCCGTCCGGCATCCAGGTCTACGCCGTGCGGGATCTGACCAGTGTCCAGCGCCAGATCCACAGCCTCACCAGGTCTGAGGCGATCACCACCGGGCTGGCGCTCCCCCTGGCGGTGCTGCTGGCGCTGGTGGCGGCCGGCAGCGTGCTGCGTCCGGTGCGGCGCCTGCGCGATACCGCACGCCGCTTGTCGGCGGGCGACCTCGACGCGCGCGCGGTACCGCGGGGCGCGGACGAGCTGGCCGATCTCACCGTCACGCTCAACGAGATGGCCGAGTCGGTGCAGACCTCGATGGCGGCGATGCGTCGGATGCAGGACGACGCGCGGCGGTTCGCCGCCGACGCCTCGCACGAGTTGCGGACCCCGCTCAGCACGCTCACGGCGGTGATGGAGGTGCTCGCGGCCGCGAGCCAGGAGATGGACGGCGACGCGCGGGAGTCGGCGCAGTTGGCGATCGCCGAGACCCATCGGCTGGTACAGCTCGCGGAGGACCTTATGGAGGTCTCGCGGTTCGACGCCGGGACCGCCCGATTGCGGACAGAGGACGTCGAGGTCGGCGGCGCCGTGCGCGACTGCCTGCGCACTCGGGCGTGGACCGACCAGGTGGAGCTTTCGGCGCCGGGGGAGATCTGGTCGCGCTGCGACCGGCGCCGACTGGACGTCATCGTCGCCAACCTGGTCGGCAACGCATTGCGCCATGGCGCGCCGCCGGTGCGAGTGAGCGTGTCCGGTGCGCCCGAGCAGGTGTGGATCGAGGTGACGGACAGCGGCCCGGGCCTGCCCGAGCAGGTGTTGCCGCACGTATTCGACCGCTTCTATAAGGCGGACGAAGCGCGTAGCCGCGCCCCGGGCAGCGGGTTGGGGCTCGCGATCGCGCTGGAGAACACGCTTCTGCACGGCGGTGAGCTCACCGCCGGCAACGCGAGCGGTGGCGGTGCGCGCTTCGTGGTGCGCCTGCCGCGCGGTAGGGAGGACACATGAGGCGGGCGCGGTGGGCGATGGTGGCGGCGCTTGCGGTGGTCCTCGCGCTGGTCGCCGGCTGCGGCGTCACCCCGACCGGGGTGCGCGCGGCAGGCCAGGCGCCGGGTGGGGTCGCCCCGGGGCCGACTCTGTACTTCGTCGACTCAGACCGGCACCTCCAGCCGCAGGTGCGCCCGACTGAGCAACTGGGCACCATCGCCGAGGCGCTTTCGCTGCTGCTCGCCGGTCCCCCCGCGGACGCCGATCTGCACAGTGAGATCTGGGGAGTGGGAACCGTCCAGGTCACGGTGACCATGGCTCCCGGGGTGATCCGACTCATGGCGCCGTTGGCCTCCACGGATGTGACCGCCTTCGGTATCGAGCAGATCGTGTGCACGGCGCTGGGTGTCGACGTGCAACGCGGCGGGGCGAGGTCCACCAAGGTCCAGATCGTGTTCACGCAGCCGACCCCCGAGTCGGACACGCTGCGGACCTGCCCGCTGATCAGCCCAGCCGGGTGATGTCGATCGCGGGCGTTGCCGGTGCGGGCAGCGCCCACCACAGCACCGCCATCCCAACCATCAGAACGACGAACGCCACCAGCCCACCGCGCCCCCGCGCCCACCCGGCACGAAACCGGATCGGATCCTCGACCAGGTACTTCGACGCCGCGGCCGACCCGATCGAGACAGCACACACCACCGCGATCCACGTCCACCCGGCGACATGGAGACGCTGCGGGGACAGGAACACGAAGACGGGCCAGTGCCACAGGTACAGGCTGTAGGAGATCTGCCCGACCCAACGCAGCGGCAACCAGCCCAGGACCCGCGCGACCACCGACCCCGGCACCTGCACACAAAGCCCGATCAGCAACGCGGCCGCCAACGAGTGCCCGAACAGGCCTCCGACATACAACCAGTGCGAGCCCGTCCCATCGGCGACGGACCAGGCCACTGCGATACCCACCACCAGCACGCCCGCCACCGCACCGCCACGCCGCCCGACAACGCGGCCCAGCGCCTCGCGGACCGGCCGGGTCGCCACGAGGGCGCCCAGCAGCAACGAGAAGGCACGCGTGTCGGTGCCGGTGTAGACGCGCGTCGGGTCGTTCGGGTCGACGAGGGCGATCATCAGGACCAGTGACAGGAGCGAGATCACCAGTGCACTCGCCGCGACCCAGGACTCCACTCGCCGCTCTATCTGCCGCTCGACAGGCTGCTCGTCGCTCTGCTCGACCCGCCGCTTGTCCTGCCGCTCGACTCGCTGATCGTTGCTCTGCTCGACCCGCTTGTCCCGCAGCTCGACTTGCCGCTCGCCCTGCCGCTTTGCCCGCAGCCCCGTCCGCCGCGCCCACCCGGCCATCAGCAGCACGACCACCGGCCACACCACATAGAACTGCTCCTCAACCGCGATGCTCCACAGGTGTTCGAACACCCGCGGCGCATCGTGGGAATCCCAGTAGCTGGCCGACTCGGCAAGCAGGTGCCAGTTGACCAGGTCGGCCTGCGTCCAAGGCCCGTCCGAAAGCGTCGAGCGCACCAGATCCGGCGCCCCGAACCCCCAGACCACCACCGTCACCACCACCAGCATCACCGCCAAGGCCGGCACCAACCGCCGAATCCGCCGCCCCCAGAACCCCACCAGCGAAACAGATCCGCTGCCACCAACCTCCCGCAGCAACAGATCGGTGATGAGATACCCCGACAGCGCGAAGAACAGGTCCACCCCCAGAAACCCCCCACCGAGATGCCCGGTGTGAAACAGCAGCACCCCGAGAATCGCCACCCCCCGCAGCCCGTCCAACGCGGGCAGATGCCGTCTCCCGCGCACCGAGGACGCTGGACTGGCAGGTTTCAGCTGGACTGTCGTCATCATGCCGCCGACTGTCCAGCGCCCCCGTCGGCACCCCGTCCCCGTCATGTCGCAGCCGTGTCGTAGCGCGTTTCCCGCAGGGGCTTGCCGCAGTCGGCCACAATGCGTGGGCGGCGCTCTTGCCTACATGATCTCGGCCGAGGACTCGGTGCCGGCTCAGCTTTCCTTCGAGTCCGCCCCCGGAAGGAACCGCAGCGTCAGCAACGCCCCCGCCAACGCGACGCCCGCGCCGATCCAGGCGGCGGTCTGGGTCCCGTCCAGGAACGAGGCGCGCGCGACCGCGGCGAAGTCGGCTCCGACCGGTCCGCCGACCCGGTCCGCGGCGTCGATCGCTCCGCTGACCGACTCGGTCGCGACCTTTCGCAGCTCGGCCGGGAGTGCCTGGGCGGCCGAGGTCAGGCCGGAGGCGAACCCGGCCGCGTAGACGCTTCCCATGACCGCGACGCCGAGGGTGCCGCCCAGCTCGATCGAGGTCTCGTCGACGGCTGCCGCCGAGCCCGCCTGGTCCGCCGACACCGAACTCATGATGGACTCGCTGGCGGCGATGCCCGCCGCGACCAGGCCCAGCGTCAGCACCCCGAGGCCGGTCAAGACCAGCGTCTCGTTGTTCCGCCAGCCGACCGTGGAGAACACGGACATGCCCAGTGCCGTGACCACCAGGCCGCCGGCGACGACGTCGCGCGTCCCGAAGCGGTGGACGAGCGGTTCGGCGGACACCGCGGCGACGCCGGCGGCGACCGCCATCGGCGTCAGCCGCAGCGCCGAGCCGACCGGGCTGTGGCCCTGGACCGTCTGCATGTAGAGCGTCAGCAGGAACGCGGTACCCATGAGTGCGAAGTAGGCGATCGTCACCGCCATGCTCGCCGCCCAGAACCGCGGATTGTGGAACAGGGTCAGATCGAGCATCGGATACCGCGTCCGGCGTTCCCACCACAGGAACACGACGAACCCGACCACGCCGCCGCCGAACGTCCCCAGCGTCGCCGCGCTGGTCCACCCCGCGTGCGGAGCCTGGATCACCGAATAGACCAGCGCCGTCGTCGACGCCGCGCCCAGCACCATGCCCAGCGGGTCCAGCGGACGCCGGCCGGCCGCGCGCGATTCCGGCACCACCAGCACGATGGCCGACAGCGCCAGGGCGACGAGCGGCACGTTCATCCAGAACAACGCCGGCCAGCCCCAGGCCTCCACAAGGACCCCGCCGGCGATCGGCCCGAGCATGACGCCCGCGCTGACCACGCCGGTCCAGACCGCCATCGCCCTGACCATCTCCTCGGGCGGGAAGACGTTCCGGACGATCGACAGCGTGGACGGCATGATCATCGCCCCGGCCGCACCCGATACCGCGCGTACCCCGATGAGCTGCCACGGCGCGTGGCACAGCGCGCCGAGTGCCGAAGCGGCGGCGAACAGGAGCAGTCCGGCCACGAGCACCCGTCGGCGGCCGAAGCGATCGGCGAGCGAGCCCGCCGTGATCATGAGGGCGGCCAGGGCGAGGACGTACGCCTCGGTGATCCACTGGAGCTGGCTGGTCGTCGCCCGCATCGCCACGCCGATGCTCGGCAGGCCGATGTTGAGCGCCAGCGTGCCGATGTTGACCGTACACAGCGCGACGCTCAAAGCCATGAGAATGTGCCAGCGCCGCGGGTGCATGTGCCCATTGTCGATCAAGGACGGCGACTGTGCGGGCGCGACTCGCCACGACCTGGCGCCGTCACCACGACCTGGACCCGTCACCACGACCTGGCGCCGTCCCACGACCCGGCAACCGGCGTCACTGAACCGGACGACGCCAGCCCGCGTCCAGAAAAGCCACGATCGCGGGCGTCTGCGCGCCGACGAAATCCACGTTGTGGTCGCCCCGTTCCATCCGTAGCTCCACATCGCCCGCGCAGTGACAGGAGCGCAACCGGCCGGCGAAGTCGGCGGCCTGCCCGGCGATCAACGGCTCGGACTCGTTCTTCGACTCGATCAGCAGGAACCGGCGGCCCGAGGCGGCCCGAACCATGGCGTCCGGCGTGTTGGCGGCGATCGCCGCGCGATGCTTGGCGAACATGCCGGACGTGTCGTCGACACGGAAGTAGCCCGACACCGAGACCACCTGACCGAACAGATCAGGATGCCGCAGGCCGAGATTCATCGCCCCATAGCCCCCTATCGAGAAGCCCCCGATCGCGCGCATCCCCGCCGACCGCGGGGTCGGCCCCTCGACCGCCGGGAGGATCCTCCGGATCAGCGACGACTCGACGAGCGTCCGCCCGTCAACGGAGTCGGCCCACTCGGTGTCGGAGTGCGCCGTGCTGTTGCCGTCCGGAACCGCGACGATGAACGGCGCCGCACCGCGCTCGAATGCGGTATCCAGCATGGGAGCCATCCAGCGCATCAACGCCGCGGGATGTCCCGGATAGCCGTGCAGCATGTACAGAACCGGCAACGCCGAAGTCGCGGTCACACCGGGACGGTAGACATAGACATCACGCGACCGGGGGCCGGCATCGGCCGACGAGACGTGGAGTACTTCCACAGTGCCCTTATCCACCGCGGTGCGAGCCCGTGGCACTGGAGCCCGCACGGGACGAACATCACCCGAAGCCACTGCGCCCATGGCCAGCGACAAAGCGGTGACGGTTCCGAACGCAGCCAGAAGCGCGCTGCGGCGCATACCAGGATGCATGGCAGGGCGCCCCTTTCAGCAGGTTCGGGGCCCCTGCCCCATGTGCTCGGCACAAAGCTACCCCGCCATATCGGCGGATATGACCGTGATTCACTCGGTCAGCCTCATGCCGTGCTCAGTGCCGCAAAAGGACCAGCGTGAGGGAGTACGCCGGCAGTGTCTTGGGAACCGTCCCGTGCGTCACGGTGATGCCGTGTGTGGCCGCGCTGTAGGTCAGGATGGTGGCTTCGGACCCCGCGTGGAATCCGGCGACGTGCAGGTCCACCGAGGCCGCGTGGTCGGGGTCGTTGTTGGCCAGCAGCACGTCGAGTTCCGAGCCGGGCAGCAGCGCGGCGTGCGCCACGACGGCTCCGCCCGCGGTGGCGGTCACGAGCTTGGCGCCGGGGCGGGCCAGCGCGCCGAGAAGCTGCATGCCGTAGTAGGGGTCGAACTTGGTGTCCGCCTTGGGGCCCTGGGACTTGCCGTCGCCGCTGACGTTGCCGGAGGCGAGAAGCCCGAGGTCGCCGTAGCCGCCCTCGGCGTTCCCGCCCCACTTGTTGTACAGGGCCCACCAGTCGACCTCGCTGGCGCCGTTCTCCAGCATGGCCAGGACGGCCTCGGGCAGGTAGAGGGCATTGGTGGGGCTGATCTGCTGCGGTGCCTGCTGGTAGAAGGAGTTGGTCTCCCCGATGTCGACCTTCAGCTTGGGGTTGTAGGACGCGACGAGGGAGCTCAGGTTCGACATGCCCTTGGGGATCGCGTTCTGCGGTGAGGCGAGCAGCGCGGCGTCGGTCTGGGCGCCGGTGTAGTAGTGGACGTCGACGAAGTCCGCCGCCGATCCGGCCACCTGGAGCACCGTCTTGTCCCAGTCCAGCATCGGCGTCCCGGGGATCGGGGCGGCCAGTTCCAGCCCCACCCGGATGCCGGGATCGGCGGCCTTCATCGCCTTGATGAAGGCGAGCGAGTTCGTCGCGTAGGCCTGCGCCGACTTGTCCGCGTGGCCGTCGGGCTCGGTGTTCAGACCGGCGCCGAGCGCGCCGTTGAAGTACGTCTCCTCGCCGATGGCCCATTCCTGGACGCCGTAGTGGCGGACCTTGTTGGCGTAGCGAACCCAGTCGGCGGCCTCCTGCGGCGTACCGGTGCCGTAGTTGACGTGGACCAGCATCTTGCTGTCGGTCGCCCGCGCGGTCGCGGCGAACTGGTCGAAGCTGAACTGCGGCTTGAGGTCCTCATAGTCCAGGCCCTGGGCATCGTGCACGGCGGCCTGGGGGTCGGGGCTGAGCTGGCCGGTGCGCCAGTGGTACAGGTCGCTGACCCCGCCGCCGTCGAAGGCCAGGGTCTGGATTCCGGCGTCGCGGATCAGCCGGTCGGCCGGCCGGTCGAGCAGGCCGGGGTTCCAGATCGCGGTGTTGACGCCGACCGCTCCGTCGTTCAACCGGGTGATGACGTGGTCCGCGTTCACGGTCACGGGGACGGCCGGAGCCGGTGCCGGTGCCGGGCTGGGGGATCCGCCGAACAGGCCCGTGGTCCCGACCAGCATGGAGGACAGCGCTGCGGCGTAGGTGCTTTTCAACATGGGCCGAGTGTGCTGCGGGCCACTGGCAGTCAGCTGTCGGCGGCCACCAGGCCGGCCTGCCAGCGGTCTGCCAGTGGCTTGCCAGCGGGTCCGCCGAGAGTCTGATCATGACGAACCGGCACCGGCCGCAGTACCGGCAGCACCGCTACTACCTGCTCAGCCAGGGCCGCGCCAACACCTACAGAGGGGACGGCGCACTCAACGCTTCCGAACCGATGCAGGCCGCGGTGGACCGGTTCGACTACGACCCGTTCACCGCGGTGCCCACGATCGACCTCCTCGACCAGCGTCCGGTCGAGGTCCGGGAAGACGTCCTGTGTTACACGAGCCCGGCGCTGACCGAGCCGGTCCACATCGCCGGCGCCGTCGAACTGGTCGTCTTCGTCACCTCATCCATCCCCGACGGCGGGATCACCGGGAAACTGGTCGATGTCGGCCCCGACGACAGCGCCCGCTTCATCACCGACGGGATCGCCCGGGTCCCGCGCGCCCGCGAGCTCCACGAGCTGCACATCGACCTCGGCGCGGCGACCGCGCTGTTCGCGTCCGGGCACCGGATCCGGCTGGACGTCAGCGGCGGTAGCGTCCCCAAGTACGCCGAGCCGGGCGAACTCCCGGCCGTGAACCGGATCCACCACGGCCCCCGGACGCCCTCTCGGCTACTGCTGCCCGTCGCCGAGCACTGATCGCATCGCGGCGATCACCTCCTCGTAGGCCATCGCCACGCCGCGTTCGTGAGCCTGCTGGTACGCCGGGACACCCAACGTCGCGGCCGTACGATCGCGCGCACCGGCGATCTCGGGACCGCGAACCAGCCCCGGCCCCATGAGCGCGACCTCCGCACCGAACAGGACCGCCGCTTCCTCGGCCCGGCCCGCCGCCTCCAGCGTCACCGCCGCGCCCAGCACCACCACGGTCAGGATCGGGATGTCCCGCAACGCGCCGAGCGCGTCCAACGCCAGCCGGTGCTGGACGAGGCCGGCGCCCGGATCCCCCGAAGCGGTGAGGGCGCGGCCATAGCCGGCCCGAGCCCAGGCGACATCCTGCGGAACGGTGAGCCGGCCCCGCTCCATCGCCTCCAGCCCCTCGGCGTACGCCGGCCAAGCTGCCGCGAAGTCGCCTCGGCGGCGCGCGATGTCGGCCTCGGCGAGCTGGATCTGGGCGTTCCACTCCGGTGGCACCCCGGCCGCGGCGATCTCCTTGGCCCGGGCCACGTCGCGGACCGCGCCGTCGACATCCTCGGCGATCAGCCGCTCATGGGCCAGGCGCATCAGGGCGGCGACGATCTCCTCCGGACTGAGCCAGTCCGCGATGAGCTGACCCGCCTCGGCGATCAACGGCGACGCGGCGGCGATGCCCTGCGTGATCGCGGCGTGCCGGAACCGCAGCAGCAGCGCCTGACTCAGGCCCCACCGCTCGCCCAGCGCACGGAACCCGGCGACGGCCGCCTGCAGATCGGGCCCGGCCAGATCAGGCCGGGCCAGCATGATGCGCAGGTTGCCCCGCATCATGCGACCGGCCGCCGCCAGCCACGGATCGGGCGCGGCCACACAGCCGTCGAGCCACCGCAAGGCCCGATCCCGGTCGCCGGCCATGGCGGTCAGCATCGCCCCGGACACCTCCAGCATCGGATGCACCGGCCCCTCGGCCCGCGCCAGGGCCAGCAGGTCCTGGAACCGCGCCGCCATCTCGGCCAGCCGCTCCGGCTCGGCGGTGACCGCCGAGAAATCGGTCGGATGGACGAAGGTGGCGAGGTGGGTGGCGAACACCGACGCCGCGTAGGCGCGCGCCGCGCCCGCCGGAACCTGCTCGGCGGCCGAGGCGATCGCCTGCCCGGCCCACTGGTAGGCCTCCAGCCGATGGCCGCGCAGCCACCAGAACCAGACCAGCGCTCCGCACAATCGCAGCGCGACCTCCGCCTCGCCCTGGTCGATGGCCCATCGCAGGGCTGTGACCAGGTTGTCGTGCTCGGCCCCGAACAGCTCGATCGACTCCAGCTGGGAGTCGGAGAACAACATCGGGACGGCGCGTTCGGCGGTCTGGAGGAAGTAGCGCGCGTGCTCCCGGGCGGCGGTCTGCTCCTGGCCGGCCTCGGCCAGACGCTCCTGCACGAACGCGCGGATCGTCTCCAGCATCCGGTACCGGTCGGCGCCGTCGACCTCCAGCAGAGACTTGTCGACGAGCGCGGGCAGGACGTCGAGGGCTTCGTCCCCGAACATCGCCTCGGCCGCGTCCAGACTCGCCCCGCCGGAGAACACAGCCAGCCGGCACAGCAGCCGGCGTTCCCGCTCCGACAGCAGTCCCCAGCTCCAGTCCACCACCGCGCGCAGCGTCTGGTGCCGGGGCAGCGCGGTGCGGCTGCCGCCGGTCAGCAGGCGGAACCGGTCGTCCAGCCGCTCGGCTATCTTCTGCGGGGTCAGCGCGCGCGAGCGGGCGGCGGCCAGCTCGATCGCCAGCGGCGCCCCGTCGAGCCGGGAACAGATCGCGACCACCGCGGCGACGTTGTCGTCGTCCACCGCGAACCCCGGCCGGACGGCCGCCGCGCGGTCGGCGAACAGCCGCACCGAGGCGTAGCCGAGCGCTTGGGTGGCGTCGGCGCCGGGAGGCGAACTCGCCAGCGGCGGCACCGGGCACAACACCTCGCCGTCGATCCCCAGCGGCTCGCGGCTGGTGGCCAGCACCCGCAGCCGCGGGCAGCGGACGAGCAGGTCCTCGACCAGGCGCGCGGTGGCGTCGATCACGTGCTCGCAGTTGTCGACGACCAGCAGCGTCGGCTCTCCGGACAGCACCTCGGCGACCCGCTCGGCCGCGTCCCGGCCGTCCGCGTCGCGGATCGCGAACACCTTCAAGAACGCGAACGGCACCCCCGAAGCGTCCCCGACCGGTGCCAGCTCGATCTGCCACACCCCGCCCGGCCAGCGCTCCAGCGAGCCCAGCGCCGTCTCCTCGGCCAAGCGGGTCTTACCCGCCCCGCCGGCACCGACCACCGTCACCAGGCGGGAGGGGGCCAGCCGCCGGGTCAGCGCCTCGACCTCACCTCGCCGCCCGACGAAACTGGTCAGCCTGGCCTGGATATTGGTGACCGCGGCCGGCCGAGGCCGCGGCGCCTTCTCCTCCAGCGATTCCAGATGCGCCTGAGCCAGCGGCGCCGAAGGCCCGACCCCCAGCTGCTCGGCGAGTTCCCGTCGGGTGCGCTCGAAGACCGCCAGCGCCTCGGACCGCCGGTCGTCCGCGTGCAGCGCCCGCATCAACAGCGTGGCCACCCGCTCCCGCAGCGGATCGGCGGCGAGCTCGGCCGCCAACTCCTCGACGACCCGGCCGGGACGGCCCAGCGCGAGGTAGCACTGCGCCCGGTCCAGCACGGCATCCAGCCGCCGCTCGGCCAGCTGCGCGACGGCATGCTCGGCGAACGGCATCCCGGCCACGTCGGCCAACGCCGGCCCCCGCCACAGACCCAGCGCCTCGTCCAGGCTCTGCGCTGCCAGATCCGGCCTGGACGCCAGCAGCGCGCCGCCCTCGTCGGCGAGCCGCAGGAAGCAGGAGGCGTCCACGTCGGCGGGATCGACGTCCAGCAGGTAGCCGGTGGAACGGGCCACGACCAGCGCCGGCCCGACCGCCGTCCGCAGCCGCTTGACCAGCGTCTGCAGCGCGTTCGCGGCGTTGCCCGGAAGATCGCGCCCCCACAACCCGTCGACCAGCCGGTCCACGCCGACCACCCGCCCCGGCTCCGAGGCCAGCAACGCCAGCACCGCCCGAACCCGCGGACCACCGAGGTTGACCGGCTCGCCGTTGTCGGCCACGGCCTGTACCGGCCCGAGAATCATGAAACGCACGCCCTCATGATGCCTGGCGCCGCCGCGGACCGGGACAGCCGCTGTGCTCGGTGCCGGATCCCAGGCGTCGAGATCAGGATGCCGGCGCCGCCGGTACCGGGACAGTGCCGGCGGCGCCAGTGGGACTACACCGACTCCTCAGGCTCACACTCACACCGCGGCGAACGGGGACGCGGGCTTGGGGATCCCCGCCAGGCCGCCGTCCGGAACGGCGAGGCCGCCGTCGATGACGAGCGCGTGGCCGGTGACGAACGAGGAGGCCGGTGAGGCCAGGAACACCGCGGCCGGTGCGATCTCCGACGCCTCGGCCCAGCGGCCCATCGGGACGTGGCTCATCAGCCAGTCCGACAGCGGTCCGGTGCCGCTGGCGAAGGCTGTCATGTCGGTGCGCGTCCATCCCGGACACAGGGCGTTGACCCGGATGCCCTGGCGCGCCCACCCCACGGCCAGGCTGCGCATGAGGGAGAGCTGTGCGGCCTTGGAGGCCGCGTAGGCGTCCAGCATGGGGGTGCCGACGAGCCCGGCGACGGAGGACATCAGGACCAGGCTCGCGCGGTCGGATTCGGCCAGGTGGGGATGGGCGGCCCGGCAGATCGCGGCGGTGGCGTTGAGGTTGGTTCCCAGGACGGAGTCCCAGTCCTCTTGGCGGGTCGCCTGAAGCGGCAGCAGCAGCGGGGCCCCGTCGTCGGTCGTCGGAAGCGTGCCGGCGTTGTGGACCACGATGTCCAGGCCCCCGAGGGCGGCGGCGGCGTGGTCGACGACGTCCGCCGCGGTTCCGGCGACGGCGAGGTCGCCGGCGACGGCGATCGCCTTGCCGCCGCGGTCCTCGACAGCGCGGACGGTCTGCTCCAGAGCCGCGGAGGTGCGCGCGGACACGGCGATGTCGGCGCCGGCCTCGGCGAGGGCCTCGGCGACGGCTTTGCCGATGCCGCGCGAGGCGCCGGTCACCAGGGCGCGCGCACCGTCGAGACGGAACTGGTCGAATGTGTTCATGAGGATGGCCCTTCGGGGTCGGCTTCGGGTTGGGCTTCGGGACCGGACACGGATGGTGCGGACACGGATGGTGCGGACACAGACGCTGTGGGGACGGACGGCGCGGGCCCGGATTCGGTGCGGCCGCCCCAGGTCAGCAACGCGCTTCCCCAGGTAAGGCCGGCGCCGAAGACGGTGATCAGGACGCGGTCGCCGGGGTTGAGCGGTCGGAGCGCCACCGCTTTCGCCAGCGCGTAGGGGGCGCTGGCGGCGCCGATGTTCCCGACGCCGTCGCCGACGATGACCAAGCGGTCGTCGGGGATGCCGGCGTCCCGGCCGATCCGGCGGACCAGGACCGGGTTGGGCTGGTGGCAGATCAGGCAGTCGATGTCGGCGATCGTCAGGCCGTTGCGGTCCAGGGCGTCCTTCACCAGGCGCGGGAAAGTGTCGGCGATGAACCGGCTCACGGCGCGTCCGTCCATGTGGATCCGGTGGCCGCCGCCTTCGACGGTCGCCGGGCTGGCCGGGTCGCGGCTGCCGCCGGCCGGGATGAGGACGCGGTCGGCCAGCGTGCCGTCGGAGCCGAATTCGAAGGCGCTGAAGCCGTGCCGGTCCTCGACCGGCCCCAGGACCGTCGCGGCGGCTCCGTCGGCGAACAGGACGGCGGTGCCCCGGTCGGCGGGGTCGATGAACTTCGAGTAGGCCTCGACGCCGACCACCGCGGCGTAGCCGGGGCGCCGGCCGGTGGGCGGCCGGTCGTCGTGCAGTCGGTCGTTGCGCAGCCAGTCGTGGGCCACCTTGACCCCGAACAGCCATCCGGAGCAGGCGGCGCTGACATCCAGGGCCACGGCGTTTCCCGCGCCGAGCAGGGCCTGGACCCGGCATGCGGTGGACGGCCCGAGCTCGTCCGGGGTCGAGGTCGCACAGATCAGGAGACTGATATCGCGCACGTCGATCCCGGCGTCGGCCGCGGCGTGGCGCACGGCTGCGGCGGCCAGGTCGGAAGCGGCCTGTTCGGGGCCGGCGAAGTGGCGGGTGTGGATGCCGGTGCGTTCGCCGATCCACTGCGCTGAGACACCGGCCGCGGCGGCGATGTCGTCGTTCGTGCGGACCAGCGCGGGCAGGTAGGTGCCCGTGCCGATGACGCCGAGGCGTCCGGTGGCGGGGACTTCGGTGATCACGCGTCTCCTCCGTGGTGCCAGCCGACCGAGTCGGCCAGGGCCTGGTTGTAGTCCGATGCGCCCAGCGGTGCCCGGACGATCTCGTCGGGGTAGGCGAAGGCTTCCTCGAGCAGGGGAACGTCGGGCATCAGCTCGTCGCACAGCTGGTCGATCCGCCGGGTCAGGCCCTGGAAATCGTCGGGGGCCAGCGTCCCGGCGGTGAGCAGCGGGCCGGACCATCTGCGGGCGGCGAGCAGCCCGGACAGCCGGGCCAGACGTTCGGCGACGGCTCGCAGCCCCGGATCGCGGATCCGCGCCACGACGCGCGCCACGTCCTCGGCGGCCAGCCGCAGGGCGTGGATCTCGCCGAGTTCGCCGGCCAGTCCCAGTTGCGGATTCCAGGTCTCGAAGTCAGTCCTCTGATTTCCCGTGCCAGGTTGTTCTCCCGTGCCGGACTGCTTTCCCGCGCCTGACCCGGTCGCCCGCCGCAGGTCCCGCGCGAGCCGCTGCTCATGGGCCGCGGCCACCGACCCCCACCAGCCGGTCTCCCCCTTGGGCCGGGTCGGCGGTGCGTCGGGCCGGTCAGGCCCGTCCCCACCGGACAGCGCGGTGCCCAGGTCGTAGAAGATGAGTTGGCTGTCGCCGCCGGCAGCTTCGAAGGCGTGGTGGAATCCGTGGTAGCCGGCCAGCCGGTTGGCGTCGAGGTGCCCGGAGAAGCCGCAGTGCAGCTGGCAGTCGGCGGTGACACGGGCCGCGGTGCGCACCGCGAGAGCCTTGTAGGCGGCCAGCGGACGGCTGACCGCGGCCCAGGGGCTGAAGGTCATCGCGCCGTCCGCCTCGTCGGCCGCCGCCTCCTGCCCGGCCGCCGCCTTTTGCCCGGCCAGCGCCTCCTGCTCGGCGAGCGACTGTTGCCAGAGGGCCCGGGCCCGGTGCGCGACGCAGGTCAGGACGAAGGCGTCGGCGAGCGCTCCGAACACCGCGTGCTGCTGGGTGCGGTATTGGAGCAGCGTGGTTCCGGGGGCGAGCCGGCCCTGCGTGGTGCGTTGCCGCGCGTAGCGCAGGGCCAGCACCGCCGACTGGCGGCACACGGCCGCCGCGACGGCCGGCAGCGTGGCCCACAACCCCTGCCCGACGCACAGCGTGCGCTGCATGCGCCGGTCGGTCGACCCCAGCGGGTCGTGGAAGACGCCGTCCTCGGAGATGTCGGCACTGTCCCGCAACCAGCGCTCGTAGGGCAGCCGGAGCTGCTGGAAGCGGATCTGGGCATAGTCCAGGGGGACGGCGCTCAGCTCTAAGGGGGCTGACATGTGGATGCCGGGCAGCGGCCCGTCCTGGTCGGTGAGGTCCACCACGAACGGGAAGACCCCGCGGTCCGTACCGGCGACGAACAGGCGGGCCAGTACGACGGCGGTGTGCACGACCCCGTTCGCGGCGGACACCTCGGAGAACTTCGCCGCCTCCGGATCCGGGGTGTGCAGGACGAATGCGCGGGCGCGCGGGTCGTACTCGGCCCGGGTCCGGACCGACAGGTGGCTGTTGGACCGGCCGACCTCGGTGATCAGATAGGCGCCCACGGTCCGGCCCGACTCCAGGGCCTCGAACTGCGCCTTGAGCGGGGCGTGGTCGGGCGCCAGATGCACCATCGACCCCAGGCACAGCAAGTGGTGGGTGATCGCGACCATGCACAGCGCGGGCTCGGCGACCGCCACCCAGGCGTGGAACTCGGCCAGTCGGGCGGGTTCGGCGAACATCTGCCGGGTGCCCGGCGCCGCCTCGCCCAGGCGGCGCATCTGCCGGGCGATGTGCCGGGCCCGGTCGTCGGGGTCGGGCCGGACCGGGGCGGGCTCCGCGGCGAGGGCCCTGTGGAGCGCGGCGCGGAAGTCCGGATCGCAGGGTCCGTGGATGAGCTCGTCGAGTTCGTCGCGGGCCGAAGGCGTCGGGGTCGGGGACGTCGGGGTCGGGAACGTCGGGTCCGGGGATATCGGAGTGCTCACGGACATGGCGGACCTCCAGGTTGGGAGATGCGTTCGGGTTGGCCGGCGAGCCAGGGGAAGCCGGTTCCGTCCAGCGGCGCGTGGACCGCCGTCGTCGTGCCGGTCAGCACGCGCTGTGCGTTGCGGGACAGCGCGCTCCCCGGGCCGCTTTCGAGGAAGACCGCTGGAGCGTGCCGCCGCGCGGCCTGGCGTAGGACCTCCGGCAGGCGGGCCGGACGGATCAGACAGTCCGCCAGCCGACCGGGGATGTCGTCCCCACCGGTGTAGGGCCGGCCGGCGACAGCGGAGTAGACAGGCCGGCCGGCCGCTTTCGTGCCGTAGTGGCGCACGGCGGCGGCGAAGCGTTCCGCGGCGGCGCCGAGCGCCGGATGGTGCGAGGCGAACGGAAGGCGCAGCCGGGCGGCGGGCACGGCCCGCTCTCCGGCGCACGCCTCGACGGCGGCCAGTTGCTCCAACGGACCGCTCACCACGGTCTCCCGCTCGTCGTTGACACAGGCCACTGCGACGTCCGGGGCCCCGGCCAGTTCGAGCAGCGCGCCGGCGGTCTGCTCCGAACACGCCAGGAGCGTGAGGCCCCCTGGGCAGTCCGCCAGGACGCGGGCCAGGTCGTGGGCGATGCGGGCGCCGTCGGCGACCGAGAACACGCCGACGGCGGTCAGCGCGGCGATCTCGCCGAAGCTGACGCCGACCGTGGCCTCCGGTGCGCCGTGGCAACGGCACAGAGCCCGGTGGACGGCCATCGACGCGCCGAACAGTGCGAGCTGGACGCTTCCCGTCGGCGCCTCAGCGAGGTCTCTTCCGCTCGGCGGTGCGCTGCCCAGCAGCCACGGGCCCAGGCGCGGCAGCCCGCGTCCGACGGCGACCGGGTCGATCTCGTCGAACACCTCGCCCACGGCGCGGCTCAACGTGTCCACGGCCCGGACGGCCCGGACCAGTGAGCTGACCGCGAAATCTCCCTGGCCCGCGAACATGTGGACCGTCGGCCAAGGGGTCCGAACTTCAGCCTCAGACCTCTGACCCGGGCCCGGGCCGGGGACCACGGACCGGTCGAGCGGTGTCATGAGAACCGCCCGGTGTCGGCCGCCCGGCGATAGGACTGGGACGGGGCGCGCCGCCGGTCGGGTTCGGACGGCTGGCACCGCGGGCGCTCAGCCTCCGGCCGCGTCTTCGGTGGCGCGTTCGGGTCCTGGGCCAGCGGGGTGTGCACCGAGGCCGTCGGAGCGGTCGCCCTGACCAGGTGCCCGAGCCCCGGTCGGGGCCCCGCCTCGAGGAATTCGCCGGTGCCCGCCCGCTGCAACCGGGTGATGGCGGCGGTGAAGGGGACGGGGCGCACCAGGTGGTTCACCACGGCTTCGCGATACTCGGCCGCGCCGTCGTAGGCGCGGTCCAGGGTCGGCGAGTAGACAGGACGGACTGGTTCGTGGAAGCGCACCTCCGCCGCGATCCGGCGCACATCGCCGGCGACCGGCGAAAGTCGGGCGTGGTGGAACAGAGTCGTGGTGGCCAGGCGGTGCACCGTGACCGAGGCCCGCCTGGCCCGCACGGCGAAGTCGTCCACCGCCCGGGCCGGACCGGACACCACCGTCTGAGTGGGGCTGTTGACGCACGCCACTTCGATGTCCGCCGTTCCCGCCTCCACGATCAGATCCCGGACCCGCCACGCGGGCAGGCGCAAGGTCAGCAGCCCCCCGGGTCCGACCCCGTGGGCCGCTCGGGCCCGCTCGCCGGCGATCAGCAGGATCGCCCCGTCGAACCTGCTGATGACGCCGGTGGCCGCCAGCGCGGACACTTCTCCGATGCTGTGCCCCACGACGGTGTGAACGAGTCGGCGGTAGGCGTTGCACAAGAGCGCGCAGTAGGCCACGCCCTGGGCGTAGACGGCCAGTTGGTGCGCCGCCTGATGGGCGCCCGCCAGGTCATGAGCGGCCGGCGCCTCGGCGTCCAGCAACAGCTCCGACGGTGCCGGTATCTGCTCGCCCCAGGTCAGCGCGGCCCGGTCCACGGCGCTCAGAGTCCTGACGACGACCGGCACGTGCCGGTACCGGGCCAGGCTGCCGGGCACGTAGGACCCGATGCCGGGGACCAGGACAGCGGTACGGTCGTTCATGATCCGCCTCCCTCGCCGATCGGCTCCCGGCGGCGCAGGACGAGCGCCACGTTGTGGCCGCCGAAGCCGAGCGACTCGTTGACCGCCGCGAGCGGACCGTCCGGCAGCCTCCGGGGCTCCCCGGCGATGACGTCCAGACCCAGCGCGCCGTCGATGTCGTCGGCATTGGCGCAGTGCGGAGCCAGCCGGTGCAGCAGGGACAGGGCGGTGATGACGGTCTCGACGGCACCTGCCGCCCCCATCAGGTGTCCCAGCCCGGATTTGGGAGCGCAGACCGGTACGCGCGCGGTCCGGTCGCCGAAGACGGTGCGCAGGGCGGCGGCTTCGGCCGCGTCCCCCTGCGGGGTCGACGTCGCGTGCGCGTTGACCAGATCGATGTCCGCCGGATCCAGCCGGGCCTCGTGCAGAGCCGCTTGGATCGCCGAGGCCAGCCCGGCCCCGTCGGCGCGCGGCTGCGCGATGTGGTGGCTGTCCGTGGTGACCCCGCTCCCGGCCACCTCGCAGTACACCCGGGCTCCCCGTTCCCGGGCGGAGTCAGCGTCCTCCAACACCATCATCCCGGCGCCTTCACCGAGCACGAAGCCGTCCCGTGACACCCCGAACGGCCGTGACGCGCCGGCCGGGTCGTCGTGGCGCCGGGACAAGGCGCGCATCGCGGCGAACGCCGCGAGTGTCAGGGCATTGACGTTCGCGTCCGTTCCGCCCACCAAGACCGCTTTCGCCCGGCCGGCCCGGATCAGCCGGGCCCCGATCGCCACCGCCTCGGCGCCGCTCGCGCAGGCGCTCGCGGCGGTCTGCACCGGGGCCCGGGCCCCGAGGTCCAGTCCGACCTGGACCGCTGCGCAGTCCGCGATGAACATCGGGACCGCGAACGGTGAGACCGCGGTCGGCCCGCCCAGGCGCAGGGCGTCGTAGGCGGCGAGCATCGCGCTCTGCGCCCCGAAAGCCGTCCCGACGACGACGCCGAGATCCTCGGGCGCGACAGCGGCCCGGGCCCCGGCGGCCGCCGGTCCGAGGCCGGAGTCGCGCCAGGCCTCACGCGCGGCGAGCACCGCGAACCGGGCCGAGCGGTCCAGCCGGTCGAAGGATCGGCCCAGTTGCGCGCCGGACGGCTTCGCGGCGCATCTGGCGGCCAGGCGGGAAGGCAGCTTCTCGGCCCATTCCTCGTCGAGGATCGCCGGGGCGCGCAGCCCGGTCAGCAGCGCGGACCAGGTGTCCCCGGCGCTCTGTCCGAGCGGTGTGTAGGCGCCCAGGCCTGTCATCACCACGGAGGGTCGGGCGGCGAGCGGCCGTCCGTGTGCCCGCGTCCGCGTCCGCGGCGAAGCTTTCAGGTCACCGGTGCGCATGGGCGTAGGTCACGATCTCGCCGACCGAGACGATGGCCGCGACGTCGTCGTCCGGGAACCGCATGCCGAGCCGCTCCGCGAGGACGTCCCAGAGCTCGACCAAGGTCAGCGAGTCCAGGGCCAGCTCGTCGCGCAGCGACTTCTCCGCGCTGATCTGCTCGACCGGTATCTCCGCCAACTCCGCGACGACCTCGGCGACGATCGGGTAGAACTCGGTGTTCACACTCATTTTCCGTCTGTGCCTTTCTCTGTTACTGAATATTCGTATTCCTTCGGGCGCCCGGCTATGCCCCGATGTCTTCGGGGGAGTCATCCGGAAGCCCCGGCCCCGTGGGCGGCATCCCCGCCCACGCGGCGCTACGTCCCACCAAGCACGACGTCCGGGGGTGGCGCGAAGAAGCGAACGGGATTCGAGTTGTTGAAAGATGGAACGGCGTTGAACGGCGTCCGCCGGCGCCTTGGCGGATATTGTCCGAACCGCGTTCAGTGCCCAGAATCTAAGTAGCTCGAAGGAGTGCGCCCGGAATCCCCGGCCGTGTCACCGTTCCCGACACGGAACCGAGGACGGGACCCACGCCGAGGTGAGGCCCACATGACGAACACACGCCCGCCGAACCAACGTCTGCGGGCACTGCTGGCCGAGGCCGGGTGGACCGGACAGGACCTGGCTCGCGGGGTCAACCGCGCGGGCACCGAGGCCGGGCGGAAGCTGAGCTATGACCGCACATCGGTGGCACACTGGTTGGCGGGGGTCCGGCCGCGCGGTCCTGTACAAGCCCTGATCCGCGAAGTGCTGGCCCGTCGGCTCAGCCGTCCGCTGAGCAACGCAGAGATCGGATTCCCCGCGGGGCCGCTCGCCGGTCGTCCGGGTGCCGGCGGTGCGCAGGACGACCTGTGGGAGGTCGATTCGGTGGCAGAGCTCACAGCGTTGGCCGGCTCCGGCGCGGATCGCCGCAGACTGTTGTCCGGAACGGGCTATTCCCTCGCCGCGCTCGTGGTCCCCAGATGGGCGCAGGCCGTCGGCCGGGGCACCATCCCGGTCGACGCGCAGGCGGTGGCCGGGACCGAACACGCGGAGACGGCCGAGGCCCTGGCCCGGGTGTTCGCGCAGGGGGACTCGGCTTTCGGCGGGGGGCACGGCCGCGAGGCCCTCGCCCGCTATCTGGCCTCAGACCTCGCGCCACGCCTGCATGCCCGAATGGCCCCGCGACTGCGCCGCCGGCTGTTCGCCGTCGCCGGACAACTCGCGTACCTGTGCGCGTTCATGTGCTTCGACGAGGAGCTGCACGGCGAAGCGCAACGCTTCTATCGGGTCTCGCTCCGGCTGGCCACCGAAGCCGGCGGCCGGCGCGCCTACGCCGTCACCCTGCGGGCGATGTCGGTCCAGGCCAGGGCCCTGGGACACCACCAGGAAGCGATCGACCTGGCGGAGAACGCAGCCGCCTCCGGTACCGCCGTGGCCCCGCTGAGCAGGGCGTTCCTCCTCGGCCAGCTCGCGGTCGCGCACGCCGCCGGCCGCGACACCCCGCACGCGCTCACCTGTCTCAGGAACGCCGAGCGCCTCGTGGACCAGGCCACCTCCGAGAACGGCAGTCCGCTCATCGGCGCGTACCACCTTGGATCGCTGGCCCACCAGGAGGCCGCCGTACGCTCGCTTCTGGGCGACCGGGCCGGCGCTGTCGCGGCGTTGCAACAGTCACTACGGCTGCGTCCGGCGACGGAACGCCGGTCCCGAGCCATCACTTCAGCGCGACTGGCCGAACTCCAACTGTCGTCCGGGCACATGGAGGAAGCCACCGCGACCTGGCACCGGTTCCTGGACGACTACCCTCGGCTGGTCTCGCTGCGAGCCACCACCGCCCTGTTCGAGATGCGGACCCGGCTGCGGCCCCACAGCGGCAATCCCGCCGTGCGCCCGCTCCTGGAACGCGCCGCCGTCGCCGCGGCCGGCCACTGACAGACGGGAGGTTGCCGCGCGCGAGCAGTCAGACGGCGCTCGTTCATCGCGGCGACGGCGGTTCATCGTGGCGGCGACCGTCGTCACCGCCCCGGATCGGCTGTCACTGGACCGGCTGTCACCGGACCCGCTGTCACCACCCCGGATCGGCCGACACGGACGCGGCCAGGCTCCTGCCGCCGCCGTCCGCGGCCTCGCCGTAGCCCGCTTGCGTTTGAGTGCTTCGCCGAGCCACCGTGAGCGGCCCCAGCCCGGACAGCACCTCGGCGAAATCGGTGAGCAGTTCCGGCGGCGCCGATCGGGTCACAGCGACCCCGACAGTGGCGACGGAGGCAAGGTGCTCGGGCCGCAGATCGGCGACGCCGCTGAGGACGTGGACGGTCGCGCCGGTCTCGGACGCCATTGCCGACACCTCCCGGCAGTCCGCCTCCTCGGGGGTCCCGAGGACGAACATCGCATCGCTGGCCGCGGCCACCGACCCGACCGTCTCGGCACGATCAGAGGCGGCGTAGCACAAGACCTCGTGGCGATGCCCGCGGAGCCGGGGATAGCGCTCACGCACCGCCGCGACCAGCACCGCCGCCTTCTCGACCGGAAAGCCGGGGACCACGACGAAGGACAACCGGCGGGGATCGGCGGCCAACGCCTCCGCGTCCGCCCGGTCCTGGACCATCGCGACGCGGTCCGGGGCCTGATCGACCAGCGTCGCGGTCACCGCCAGGTCCGATCCGCCGATCAACGCCACCGTGTCACCCCGGCCGGCGTACTCACGGACGTTCGCGCAGGCCCGGGCCACCAGCGGACACGTGGCGTCGGCCACCGTCAGGCCCCGGGCCGCCGCGTGGGCGGCCGTGGCCAGCCTCACCCCGTGCGCCGGGAAGACCACAGTCGTCCCCTCCGCCACCTGGTCGAGTTCGTCGACGACCCGCAGATCCGGCACCCGCGGTGTGCCCGGCGCCCGCCGCACGGCGACCGGCCCGCCGACCACGGCCACCGGACCCGCCGCCGATCGCACCGCCTCGTGGATCACCGCCTCCGCCCGCCGGCTGCCCGGGCAGGAGCCGTCCACATCCGCGACCAGCAGGCGGCGCGTCCGCAGCACCGCCGCCCAATCGTCGATCACCGACTCGGCGGCGTCCAGCCCGCTGGAGTCCGCGGCGGCCACCGAGACGCCGAAGCCGGTCGCGGGCAGTTCATCGTGCAGATAGGACACCGCCACCACCACTTCACCGTCCGGCGGCAGCCCGGCGCCGGGGCCGTGACCGACCGGGGAGCCGACAGCGAGATCCGCACCGGCCGAAACCGGCGCGGAGCGCACCGGCACACCACGCCGGCTGAACGATTCGGCCAGCAACGGAGCCGCCGCGCACCGCACCCGCCCGCGCCCCGGCCAGGTGAACCCGGTCGCGACCACCACCTCCCCGGGAAAGGCGCCCGTCGCGCCACCGACCAGCCTGGACCGCAGAAGACTCCTGTTCATGCCGTCCCTCCGCATCGCTTATCCACCTGTGGATACTCCGGAACCAGCATTTGGCACTCCGGTAGGGCTGTCCACTCGACAAACGGGTCTTACGCGCAGCTCGCGCGCAGCTCATGTGACCGACGACTGCGAGCAGCCTTTGGTGCGGCGGTGCGGCGGTGCGGCGGTGCGGCGAGCCGGACGCCGGCGATGTCGGGCTCTCCCGACCGATGTGCGCGTTCCGGCGGGTTGTGTTAGGCCGAAGTCCGGCTCCGGCAAGCTCTTCGTGACGGCTGCGCGGCCCGGACAGGGCCTCGTCGTCGAGGGTGCTGTCACGGTCCTTAGAAAGTACAAACTACGCTCTTCCGCCGAATCGTTCTCGGGTGTCCGGCGTGTCGCGGATCCTTCGGGCGAGCAGGTCGCGATGGTTCAGACATGACGGAATCATCACCTTCGCTGGGATCGCGGCGGTCGTTCCTGGCGAGCGCGCTGGCTGCCGGTGCCGCGGCGCCACTTCTCTCCGGCGCGCCTGCCGCCGCTGCCACGGCGGCGCCGACGACGGTTCCCGCGCAACCGCGCACCGGTCTGCCCACGGCCGGGGCCCGCGACGAGGCCCGCTGGCAGACCTGCCTCGGTGTGGCCCGGCAGCTGCTGCTCGTCGGCCCGAAGGACGAGGACCTGAAGCTGGCCTATCTGCGTACCCTGATCGATGAGGGCCTGCCGAAGACGACCCGGCCGAAGAACGTGCTCGTGATCGGCGCCGGCATCTCCGGCATCGTCTCCGCGCTGCTGCTGAAGGGCGCGGGCCACAACGTCACGGTCCTGGAGGCGAACGGCAACCGGATCGGGGGCCGTATCAAGACCTTCCGGCGCGGCCCGGAAAGCGCGCGGGCGCCGTTCAGCGACCCGGAGCTGCACGCCGAGGCCGGTGCCATGCGCATCCCGGACACGCACGTGCTGACCCTGGCGCTGATGGACAAGCTGAAGCTCAAGCGGCAGCCGTTCTACGACGTGGACATCGTGCCCGGGACCGGCCACCCGGACGCGCCGCCGCCGGCCGTGAGCTACACCGCGTTCACCGGCGAGACCTGGACCAACGGTCCCGGCGGTACCGGCTACACCGCGCCGGACAAGGCCTCGAACACCTGGATCTGGGCCAACGGCGTGCGGGCGCGCTACGCCGAGTACGCCGCCGACCCGCGGGCCGTCAACCGCGGCTTCGGCATGTCGCCCGACGTGCTGGACGAGACCACGCACAACCAGCTCACCGCGATCCTGGCGCCGGTCTACGACTACTACTCGGTGCAGTCCGGGAGCGGCCGGAAGAACATGCCGTTCGAGCAGTGGGTGCAGGGCTGGGCCCAGCTCATCTACGACTTCGACGGCTACTCGATGGGCCGGTTCCTGACCGAGCACGCCCAGCTGACCGACGGCACTTTGGAGGGCATCGGGACGATCGAGAACGAGACGTCCCGGCTGCCGCTCGGCTTCATCCACAGCTTCCTGGACTTCTCGGACATCGCGCCGGGCACGAGCTACTGGGAGCTGACCGGCGGTACCGCGACCCTGCCGTACGCGCTGGCCCCCGGCGTCGCCGACGTCCTGAAGATGAACCGGCGGGTCGTCGAGCTCGAGTACTACGACCCGACGCAGGACTGCAGGGACTGCACGCACGTCGGCGCGAACGGCCCCAAGGTATGGGTGCGCACCGTGCGGGAGAGCGGGAGTGAGGACGTGCCCGGTGCCGAGGTGCCCGGGTCGTCCGAGGAGTTCACCGCCGACGTCGCGATCGTCACGGTGCCCTTCTCCTCGCTGCGCCACGTGCAGATCTCGCCGCTGATGTCGTACCGCAAGCGCCGCGCCGTCATCGAGCTGCACTACGACGCGGCCACCAAGGTGCTGCTGGAGTTCAACCGGCGGTGGTGGGAGTTCACCGAGGACGATTGGAAGCGCGAGCTCGACGCGATCCGGCCCGGCCTGTACGACCAGTACCAGGCGGCCGGCGGACCACCGGCCGCCAACGTGGTCGGCGGCGGCTCGGTGACGGACAACCCGAACCGGTTCATCTACCACCCCTCGCACCAGATCGGCGAGAGCCGGGGCGGCGTGGTGCTGGCCGCTTACACGTGGGCCGACGATGCGGTGCGCTGGGACTCGCTGGAGGAGCAGGAGCGATACTCGTACGCGCTGCGCGGCATGCAGGAGGTCTACGGCCGGCGCATCGAAGCGTTCTACACCGGCCACGGCAAGACACAGAGCTGGGTCCGCAACCGGTACGCCTGCGGCGAGGCCGCGATCCTGGCCCCGGACCAGCTGACCCAGCTGCATCCGGCGATCGGCACACCGGAGGGCCCGCTGCACTTCGCCGGCGAGCACACCTCGCTGAAGCACGCGTGGATCGAGGGCGCGCTGGAATCGGCGGTACGCACGGCACTCGAGGTCAATGCCCTGTGATGAGCTCGCGCTCTGTCCCTTGCGCCAAGGCCCGGTCGCGGTCGGTACGAGGAGAAGTCGGCCGACCGCGACCGGGGCTCAGTGGCGAACGGGGCCGGCTGCGAACCCGGTGCGCGTCATGCTGATCGTCTGGCCCGTCCTGTCCATCCTCGCCGGGGCGGTCGTCGCCGTCGGACTCACCGCGGTGCTCGGCCGTACCCAGCGGGCCAAGGACGGGTCGTTCAACCCGCAGGCGCTGTCGGTCATCGGCAGCACACTGCTGTCGTCGTTCATCCTGGTCACGGCGTTCCTGATCGCCGGCTCCTGGTCCACATACACCACCGACCGGCAGCACGTCTATGACGAGGCGCGCAGCACCACCGTCGCCTACTGGCTCGCCGGCAAGCTGCCCGCCGACGACGCCAAGCACGTGCAGAACGGCCTGACCACGTACGTGGACGATGTCGTCAACTACGAGTGGCCGTTGATGAGCCGGCAGCAAGTCAGCACCTCGGCCTGGACCACGCTCGACGGCCTGCGCGGATTCGTCGCCGCGATCCACCCCGCGGACGACGCCGGCGCCAAGGCGCAGTCCGACGTGGCCACTTCGCTGGACGACATCTACTCCAAACGCTCGATCCGCACCGCCGACGTGCACTACACGATGCCGAGCATCATGTACGTGGCCCTGATCGTCGCCGCGCTCCTGCTGATCGCCTTCCCGCTGCTGGTCGGCCTGACCACGAACGCCCGCAACGTGGCGATGCTCGCCGGCGTCGGCGCCACGGTAGGGCTCGGCATCTACATCGCCATCGCCCTCGCGCATCCCTACTCGCAGCCGCTGGAGATCTCGCCCACCGCGTTCAAGCTGGCCCTGCAGCGGTTCGGGCAGATCACGTCGACGTCGCCGCCGACGCTGTGAGGCCCCCCGCGATCAGGGGTGCTTCCGGCTCGCCGCGGCCGTGGAAGGCCATCTCGGCGTACCGGCGTGGGGGCGTACCGGCATAGAGGTGCCGTATCGCATGCGTTACGCGGGATCGGCACGCCTCTCAAAACCGCCGCTTCTCGGTGGGCTTGTCGTTGAGGCGCGGACACCGCGGGCCGCGCCCGCGTGCAGGCGGTTTCCGAGCCGGCAGGGCTGTCTGAAACGACGATTCTCGCCGCAATCTGCCGCGCTGACTGAGCCACAAGCTCGACTTCCCGATGCCGCGGCGCGTGAATCGGACACCGAGGCCGGATACTACCGCTGTGCACGCTTTCCGGCTTTTAGCAGCTTTTGGTCTCAGCCTCCTGCCGCTGGCCCTCACCAGTCCCGGCCCGGCTGCCGCCGGCGGTGGTTTCGGCATGACCCTCACGGCGGTGATGGATGGCCAAGACCACGGCATCGCGGTCGGCACGGTCCACACCGTGCGGGTGTCCCTGGCCGACGTTCCCGGCGAGGCGTCGCTGAGGGACATCACGATTTCCGTGACCGAAGCCGACGCAGCCTCGTCTCCGGTCTCATGCGACGCCGGACCGGACGGTGCCATGTCCCTGGAACCGCACGGCTCGCTGCGCTGCACCGCGCGCATCGTGGCAGAAGCCGGTCCGAGGACGGTCAATGTGGAAGCAGTCGCCTTTGTTCCGGGGGAGGTGACACCGATCCTGCGTTCAACACTGCTGCACTACGCCGGGGTGCTTCCCCCATCGCCACCGCCGGTCCGCAAACCTGCCACGCACATCGTCCCGCCCGCGCCGCCGCAAGCCACAGCACACCCGCCGCCGACAGGCGCGGTGCCTGGTGTGCCTGACGTTCCCCAGCCCGCATCACCGGCCGCGCCATATCGCGCCGGCTCACCCGTCGCCGCTCGTCGCGTTGCCGTCCTCCCGGACGGTCCCGGTGGCCAGGTGCCGATCCCGGCTCTTCCGATCACGGTGCCCGAAGCCGCGGGTCTGGGTCTGGGTCCGGATCTAGGCCCAGGTCCAGGTCCAGGTCCAGGCGGCGAGCTGGACTCCCGGTTCCCGCTGCTTGGAAGACCGGCGATGGGAGACCGGACAGGATCGCTGGCCCTGCGCCGCCCGGTTCTCGCACCTCCGGCGAAGAAGCCGTCGCCTTCGCCTCTGGCGGTGGAGGTGCCTCCGTCTGACCTCGCTCCGCAGCCCGACCAGCAGGACTCCGGCTTCGACTGGATGCTTGAAGCCTTACTCGTTCTGATGATTCCGGCAGTCCTGGCCGCGGCCGCCGTGGTCGGCGCTGGAAGCGGCAACGACAGGGGGACTGGTAGGCCAGGAGACTGAAACGGGCCGGGGCGGTCTGGGCGGCGATAGCATCGGCACCGGCGTGGGGTCCTTCGTGCAGAACCCGACACCGGCCAGCGGCACGCACATGTTCTTGCTGATGATCGCCTCCTACGTTTCCAACCTCACCCTCGGACGCGAGCTGGGCCACAACCAGGGGCTGGACCACGACTGGGCGACCGAGCCGGAACCAGGGACCTACCCCTACGCCCACGGCTGGATGGCGCCGAGCAAGCAGTGGCGCACGATCATGGCCTATGACGGCGGCTGCAACGGCTGCGAGCGGATCAACCACCACTCCGACGCCGACGCGACCTACAAGGGCGGGCCTTTGGGCGCGTCGGATTCCACACGCCCGAATACGCGCCCGCACCCGGGACGTGAGCTGGCGTTCACCGGTATGCCCGTCCCACTGGTCGAGACCTCCCTGCTCGCGGGTCCGGCCATGACGGTCGGCGGCGCGCTCGTGATCCGGCTGCGCCGCAGAGTCCGCGAATAGGACTCCGCAACGGTGGGCAGCCCATATTCGAGTCATGAGGCGCCGGGTCCCATTCGCGCAAGACCCCCGTCCCGACCAGCCCCAAGCCCGCGACCGCGCTGACCGCGCACATCAACGCTCTCGTGGAGATGCCCGCCCTCGACGCCGACCAGGAGGCCGTCTTCGCCCGGCGCGGTGGCACTGAGCCCCGACGTCGTTCTGGCCGTTCGGATCGTTCTGGCCGGGGTGACTTGCCCGCCACCACGGGAGGAGCTGGGCGATGGGGGATCCGCAGGGGTGACTTGCTGGGCGCCTGCCGTCCCCGCGAGCGAGACCGCCATCAACGCACCGATGACCGCCGCGGCCAACCAGCCGCCAATTGTCTTGCGGTACATCATGGCCGGACCCGCACACCCGCCCGGGAGGGCCGACTCTTCGCGCGGCGAGTTCTCGGACAT
The DNA here is from genome assembly GCF_018274385.1 of Catenulispora pinistramenti. GTDB lineage: Bacteria > Actinomycetota > Actinomycetes > Streptomycetales > Catenulisporaceae > Catenulispora > Catenulispora pinistramenti. The sequence goes on from NZ_JAAFYZ010000090.1 coordinate 36,959, forward strand.
CGCTATAGGGCTACTCGCCCCACAGCCGCCCGGCAGACACGCCGCGGCGTCCCGGATGCGGCGGCAGCCGTCGGGGCGGAGACTGGCAGCGGGGGAGGACTCGCGGGGAACGGCGCGCCAAGCGTCGCTCCCGACCCGTCGCGATCACCCGGAGTGAGCATGTCCCACCATCTCAGCGCCCCGAACCTGCGTTATCCGCGCGATGATGCCCGGCTGGACCTGACCGACACCTTCGTGTTCCCCGCAGCCGAGCCCGGACGCACCGTTTTCATCCAGGACTCCCACCCCTACGCACCCTCGGACAGCACCGGATTCCACCCGGACGCCGTGTACCGGATCAACGTCGACACCAACGGCGACGCCGTAGCCGACGTCGCCTTCAGCTTCGTCTTCAGCCCCACCGACGACGGCGGCCAGACTTTCACGCTCTACCACGCCGTCGGCGCCGACGCCGCCGCCCACGAGGCCGCCGGCGAGGTGCTGGCCCGCGACGTGCCGGTCAGCCTCGACGGCTCGTCACGGTACACCGAGGCCGACGGCTACCGCGTCTTCGCCGGCCTGCGCAGCGACCCGTTCTTCATCGACCTGGAAGGCATCGTCAACAACTTCCAGTTCACCGGCAAGGACGCGTTCGGCAACGCCAACGTGCACGGCATCGCTCTCGAAGTCCCCGATGAAACGCTGGGCACTGAGAAGGTCGGCGTCTGGAGCCGGATCAGCCTGAAGGAGGACGGGACGCTGCGCTCAGTCGAACGCGGCGCGCACCCCTCGGTCATCGCCTTCCTGGTCCCCGACGAGATCAAGGAGGCCTACAACGCCGGCGAGCCCGCCGACGACCGCGCGAACTACCTGCAGACGTTCATCGCAGAACTCGCCCACACCGGCAAATACGAGCCCCAGGCAGCCGAGACCACCCTGGCCACCATCGTGCCGGACATCCTGGCCTACGACCGCACCGACCCCGTGGCCTACCCCAACGGCCGAGCCCTCACCGACGACGGCATCAGCGCCCGCCTGGCCATGGTCTCCAACGGCGCCATCCCCGGCGACGGCCTGACCCCCCACACCGACCTCCTGCCCGCCTTCCCCTACCTGGGTGC
>NZ_JAAFYZ010000091.1 GCF_018274385.1 Catenulispora pinistramenti
CCTTCGGGGTGGATGGTGACCGCGGTGGGGGCGGGGGAGGGCCAGAGCCAGGGCCAGAAGGAGGCTGAGACGGTCAGGCGGATGCGGTTGCCCTGGTCGAAGGCATGGCCGGTGGCGAACAGGGGGATGGTGACGTGGTAGGGCTGGCCGGGCTGGAGTGCTTCTGGCTCCTCGTGGCCGGTGCGGTGGGTCAGGTTCAGGGCGCCGGTGGTGACCAGGCGAGAGGCGCCGTCGGGGGTGACCTCGCAGAGGCGGACGGCCAGTTGGGCGCTCGGCTGGTCGGCGTCGACCAGGAGTTCGACGGCGGCCGGGCCGAGGATCTCCAGGCGTTCGGGGAGCGGGCACGAGGTGAAGGTGTGCGAGCGGCCGTCGTCCGCGCCCTGGTCGCCGGGGCGGCCGGCCAGGTCGCCGAACTGCAGGACGTTGCCGGCCGCGGAGCCGATCGCCAGGGGCGAGCGCAGGACGGCTTCGTCGCCGGTGGCGGTCAGGGAGCCGGCGGTGGGTTCGTGCAGGTGCAGGTGGCGGCCGATCAAACGACAAGAGTGCCGGTCCGCGTTTTCAGCGTTCCGCGGCGGCCAGGTCGGCTCGACCACCCAGCGTCCCGGTCGTTCGTCGAGGTCTGAGCCGAAGGGCGCCGGGTCCGGCATCCAAGCCCGCAGCGCGGGCAGTTCTTCATCCCGGTCCGCGTTTTCGCGGAGGAACCGGTCAAACCATTTCAAACATTCGCCGATGAAATCCATCGCCGGTCCGGGGCTCGCCTGGTGCGGATATGTATGGGCCCAGGGGCCGATCAGACCCTTGACCGGAGTGCCCAGCGGGGTGAGTTCGTCGAGCAGGCGGAACACCGCTCCGCGGTAGGGATCGGCCCAGCCGCCGACCACCAGCACCGCCGCTTTGATGCCCGAGGGATCCTCGATCACCGAGCCGTGCTTCCAGTAGTCGTCACGCCTTTGATGGGCCAGCCACGTGCCGATGTAGGACGGCGTCCGGTCCATCCGCCGAAACCACTCGGCGCGCCAGCCCGGGCCGACGACGTCCGGGTCCGGCGGCCGTGCGTTGTAGCAGAGCATCGTCGAGGCCCACGGCAGCGCCTCGGAGGCGACCAGCGATCCGCCCAGGTAGTGGACGTCGTCCGCGTAGCGGTCGTCGGTGGAGCAGACGGTGATAATGCATTTCAGTTGGGGCGGGGTCAGGGCCGCGACTTGCAAGCCATTGAAGCCGCCCCAGGACTTGCCGATCATCGCCACGCTGCCGTCGCACCACGGCTGCGCGGCCAGCCATTGCAGGATCTGCAGCGCGTCGTCCTGCTCGGTGGGGTGGTACTCGTCGAGCATGATGCCCTCGGAGTCGCCGCTGCCGCGGTTGTCGACCCGGACCGCCGCGTAGCCGGCCGCCGCGAAGGCCGCGTGCAGGGTCAGGTCGCGGGGCGCGGTGCCGTCGTTCTTCCGGTATGGGATGTATTCCATTACGGCCGGCTGTGGCTCCTCGGTGTCCGCCGGCAACCAAATCCGTGCCGACAGCCGTACGCCGTCGCGCATCGGGATCCACACATGACGCAGGACGCGGACCGGGTGGCTCATGCGTTCCAAAGTTCCACCCGGAAAGCGCACCGGCTTGCGAGCCTCACCCATTCGATGCTCGCTTTCTGTGACATTCGGTGCATGACGGACACCGAGCAGGGCGAGCACGACGAGCAGGAGACCGGCGGCGCACGCAAGCGGCCCTTCCCCAGCGCGATGACGGTCCTGGCGATCGTGACCGTCCTGGTGTGGATCGCGGCGTTCTTCATCCCCAGCGGGGAGTACCAGAAGAACGAGGCCGGCAATCCGGTCCAGGGCACCTACCACCGCATCTCCTCCCCGCTGTCCTTCGGCGGCCGACTCAGCAACCTGGCGATGTCGCCGGTCAACGGCCTGTACGGGCTCCTGGACGCGAAGAGCGGCCAGGTCTCCACCGAGAACGACGGCTCGCTCTACGGCAGCGTCGGCGTGTTCTTCTTCGTGCTGGCCATCGGCGCCTTCATCACCGTCCTGTTCGCCACCGGCGCGCTGGACACCGGCATCGGCCGGCTGGCGCACCGGCTCCGGGACCGCGGGGCGCTGCTGATCATCGCGATCATGGCGGTGTTCGCGCTGCTCGGCTCGGTCGAGGGCTGGTCGGAGGAGACGCTCGGCTTCTACGGCCTGATCGTGCCGTTGTCCCTGGCCCTGGGCTACGACCGGATGGTGGCCGTGGCCGCGATCCTGCTCAGCTCCGGCGTCGGCGTGCTGTGCTCGACGGTGAACCCGTTCGCCATCGGGGTCGCATCCGCGGCCGCCGGGATCTCCATCGGCGACGGCATCGTGCTGCGCGGGCTGATGCTGGTGGTGCTCACCGCGGTGACGATCGCCTTCGTGGTCCGCTACGCCTCACGGGTGCGCACCACCCCGGACCGTTCGGTGGTCGGCTTCCTGCCGGGCGACCACGATGTGGCGGCCGAATCGGCCGACGAGCCGGAGCCGCTGACCGGAACGCAGAAGGCCGCGCTGGCCGTGACCGGCCTGACCTTCGCGCTGATGATCTTCTCGGTGATCCCCTGGGCCTCGGTGATCACCGGCAAGTCGGACGCGGCCGCCTACTCCTGGCAGCTGGACTGGTCGTTCCCGCAGCTGGCCGCGATGTTCCTGCTGGGCGGCGTGGTGATCGGAGTGGTCGGGCGGATGAGCGAGGCCAAGCTGACCGGGACCATCATCTCCGGGGCCGCCGACTTCATCTCGCCGGCGCTGGTGGTGGCGCTGGCCCGGGGGATCACCGTGATCATGAACAACGCGAAGATCACCGACACCGTGCTGCACGCGCTGGAGGGCGCCGTGCACGGCACCACCTCGGCGGTCTTCTCGATCCTGGTGTTCGTCGTGAACCTGCCGCTGGCGTTCCTGATCCCGTCCACCTCGGGGCACGCGACCCTGGTGATGCCGATCATGGCGCCGCTGGCCGCGTTCGCCAACGTGCCGAAGTCGCTGGTGGTCACCGCGTGGTGCGTCTCCAACGGCTTCATGAACCTGTTCGTCCCGACCAGCGCGGTCATCATGGGCGGGCTGACGCTGGCCAAGGTCGGCTATGACAAGTACATCCGGTTCATCCTGCCGTACCTGGCTGTGATGTTCGTCTTGATCTGCGGCTTCCTGGCGGCCGGCGCGGCGATCGGTTAGCCGTGAAAGTTCTCACCCTAATGGGGTAATCCCCGTCGCTCGGGTAGCGTACGGTCCATGCTCGATCTCTTGCATGGCGCCGACGGGGTGGACCGCTTCGATCTGGCGGCGCTCCCCTGGTGGCGGATCTGCCGTGTCGACGCCGTCGCCCCGGGTCAGGGGCCGGTCCAGTCGTTCCTCGACGAGTTGTGCAAGGCGTTCGCCGACCAGGGCCACGAGGTGGGCCGGCCCATCTCGGTGTCCGGCGCCGGCAAGCGCGTCGAGCTCGACGTGCTGCTGGTGCACATACCCGTGCCGGCCGGTCCCGGATCGCTGCTGGACCGGGTGGTCGAGCAGTACCCGCCGCTGATGGTGAGCCTGCGGCGCACCGGCGACGTGCGCGGCGGGGTGCGGAACCTGGTCGGGGTCTTCGAAGTCGACGAACCGCTGGCCGGCGCCAAGCACCTGGAAGTGGTGCAGCTGGCCCGGGTGCTGATGGCCCGGGTCGGGGCGCCCAAGACGCTCTTCGTGTATCCGGATCCGGAGACCGGCGAGATCCTGGAAGCCACCCTGTGCACCATGGAGGGCGGCCACCCCTCGGTGACCACCGATGTGGTGCGCGACATCCGCGACCGGCTGGTCGCCGCCGCCTGTGCCACCGAGGTCAACGACCGGCTGGACCGGGTCCCGGACTCGGTGCCGACCGACTCCTTCGAGGCCGCGCTGTCCCCGCGGGTGCTGGTCACCGCCGGGCGCCGGATGGGCCGGCTCGGCCTGCTCCCCCCGCCGCACCGGGTCTCCGACTACGTGTCGGTCACCATGGCCGCCGCCTACCAGCGCTACCTCGGCATCAAGGGGTTCAGCGAGGGCATGATGTTCGTCTTCGACCCCGACCTGCAGGCGCTGGTGGTCACCGCGTCCGGCAGCTTCGAGGTCGACAAGCGGGACCTGCGGCCCGAGGACGTCGTGGTCGTGGACCACCAGCTGGACGGCGGCCGGCTGCGGCTGCTCGAAGTGGGTGGCGCGGGGCAGAAGGGCCCGTCGGTCGAGGCCTGGGAAGTGTGCTCGCTGATGGCCGCGGCTCCGAAGATCAAGGTGAGTAAGGACGCCGGCGGTATATGGCGCCCGGACCCGAACGGCACCGTCGAGGTGCCCTCGGTGCGCGGCGGCCTGCACGCGCACGTCGGGGTCGACGAGGCGGACGACACGCTGATCGAGAGCATCCCGCCGGACCGCGCCCTGTACCCCTACGGCTTCGGCTGTGGGACCGACCTGATGGTGGATGTCGCCGCCGCGACCGTGCGGCGCTCGCAGGCGATCAACGACGCCGCCGACTCCCGCTCCTACGTACGCTGGCAGATGCTCTACCACGGCGAGATGGCGCTGGAGCTGTGGACGCCCGACGTCCCCGACGAGCCGCTGACCGGCCTGCTGGACCTGTTCGACCCGGCCGGCCGCGCGGCGATAGCCTTCCGTACCGACCACGTCGACCAGCCGGTGTGACGATGAAGCAGACGTATGCCAGAGCCCTGGTGACCGGGGCGTCGTCCGGATTCGGCGAGCACTTCGCGCGGCAGCTGTCCGCCCGCGGCACGGCGCTGGTGCTGGTCGCGCGGCGCGGGGAGCGGCTGGCGAAGCTGGCCGCCGAACTGGGCACCGAGACCGAGGTCCTGCCCGCCGACCTGACCGACCCGGCCGGGCTGGCCGTGGTCGAGGAGCGCCTGCGGGACACCGCGAAGCCGGTCGACCTGCTGGTGAACAACGCCGGGGTGGGGCTGACCGGCGAGTTCGCCAAGATGCCGGTCGAGGGCCAGATCAACCACGTCGATCTGAACGTCACGGCCCTGCTGCGGCTCAGCCACGCCGCGTTGCCGCGGATGATCGAGGCCGGCCACGGCGGCATCCTCAACCTCTCCTCGCTGGCCGCCGTCTCGCCGACGCCGCGGGCCACGACCTACGGCGCCACCAAGGCGTTCGTGCTGGCGTTCAGCGAGAACCTGCACCGGGAGACCCGCCGCCGCGGCGTGCACGTCACAGCGCTGGTGGCCGGCCCCTCGCCGACGCCGCTCACCGACCACGGCTTCGAGAACCGGCTGCCCAAGCTGTTCTGGCAGTCGCCGGAGTCGATCGTCGCGCGCGGGCTGGCCGCGGTCGCGGCCGGCAAGCCGGTGCGGATCTCCAGCCGGGTGATGGCGCTGGCGACGGTCACCGGGTCCCGAATGCCCCGGTCGTTCCAGTACCTGCTGGGAGATCTGACGATCGGCTCCAAGTGACGCCGAACAACGCGTAGACCCGGGGCACCAGGTCGCCGCCGGCGAAGTTCTCCGGCGCCCCGCCCTGCGGGGTGACGGTGACCTCGTCGCAGCCGACCGGGTCCGCGTCCACCGTCGCCAGTCCCGGCAGCGTGATCCGGACCCGGGTGCCGTCGTCCATCGCGCAGTTCCGGGTTTCCGGGATCGGCGGTTGCAGGGCGTTGAGCAGATCCACGACCTTGTGGATGACCGCCGGATCGGTGCTCGTCTTCACGACCGCTTCGTCGGCGGGCAGCGGTTGACGCGGGTTCAGCTGGTTCGTGGTGACCACGGACACCGAGGTCGCGCCGGAGCCGAGCAGCGTCGACTGGTCCCGCAGCGGATTCCAGATGACCGAGGCGTCGAGCCGGATGACCGTCCGGCCGTCCGGGCCGCTCTGCGGCGTCACGATCAGCGAGCTCTGCGGGGTCGGGTAGGAGAAGGTCAGGAAGCTCGGTCCGACCGAGCCGCTGCCCGATCCCGACCACGATGATCCGGTCGGCGGGTGGGCCCGCACCCAGGCCAGTACCTGGTCCGGGGATTCCGGGCTGTAGTACCAGGCGACCGCCGTGGCCTGGGTCGCGGCGGCGGACCGCAGCGGCGGGCCCTGCAAACCGGACGGCACCGGATCGGGCCGGGTCGAAGCCTTGGTCGCGCCTGGCGGGAGTTGGAACGTGGTGACGATCCGGGCGGCCTCGCGCTCGGCTGCGACCTCGTGCGGATCGTTCGCCGAGGACAATGCCACCGGCGCCGCGGCCGATTCGCCACCGGGCGGCGCCGAGCCGGTCGCGGAGGCCGATGAGGCCTGAGCCCCGGCCGCCGCCCCGGCGGCGACGGCCACCGCCGCCAGTCCCATGCCGATCCAGCCTCGGGCCGGATGCCGTCGCTTCCCTGATTGGCCGGCGGGTCCGCCGGCGGATCCACGTCTGTCCATGAAACTTCGACGGGGCGCGCAGCCGATTGGTTGCACGCCCCGTCGAGATCCTTTTAGCCGGTTTGTCGCTGCCTTATTGCTGTCCGCCCAGACCGCCGATGAAGCCGCCGGTGAGGCCGCCGTCCTGGCCGCCCGGCTGGCCGCCGGGGCCGCCGGTGGTCTGGCCGGGCGGACCCGTCGTCGGCGGCGGCGTGGGCTGGGTCGGCGGCGGGATGTCGCCGGGCAGTTCCGGCATCGAGAAGCCGGGCACCGTGGTGCCGGCCAGCGCGCCGTTCATCGCCTCGCCCCAGATCGGCGCGGCCAGACAGCCGCCGCAGACCGCGGGGTAGTACTGGCCGTGGATCTTCACGTTCACCAGGCCCTTGTCCCCGGCCTTGGGCGAGACCTCGCCGACCCAGACCGCGGCGGCCAGGTTCGGGGTGTAGCCGTCGAACCAGGTCATCAGGCGGCTGTCGTTGGTACCGGTCTTACCGGCGGCCGGACCGGAGAAGTAGTCGCGGATCTTGGAGGCGGTGCCCTTGTCCACCACGCCCTGGAGCATTCCGGTCAGCTGGTCGGTCAGCGACGGGTCGATGGCCTGGTGGCAGTCGGGGGTGGCGACCGGGTACTGCTTGCCGGAGGTGTCCGTGATCGAGGCGATGGCCGTCGGCTTGCAGTACGTGCCGTGGGCGGCGAAGGTCGCGTAGGCGTTGGCCATCGCGATCGGCGTCACCTGGTTGGTGCCCAGGGTGAACGAACCGATCTGCTGGAGCCGCTTGCCGGTGCCGTCGTCGCTGTCGATGGTCAGGCCGGCGGCCGCGGCCAGCCGGGCCGGCTCGCAGATGCCGGTCTGCTCCTCGAGTTTGACGAAGTAGTTGTTGACCGAGTTCCACAACGCGCTGGTCATGGTCTGCGGACCCGCTTCCTGCTGGGTCTCGTCGGTCGGTTTCCAGGTCTTGTCCTGGGTGAAGCCCGCCGGGTTGTCGCAGACCGAGAACTTACTCTGGGTCTCGTCGATCTGGTACGGCAGGTCCTGGACGTACTGCGGGGTCAGCCCCTTCTCCAGCGCGGACATCGCGACGAAGGACTTGAAGGTCGAGCCGGCCTGGTACCCGTTGCCGCCGCCGTGCGCGGGGTCGGCGGCCAGGTTCAGATAGGTCTCACCCTCGCCGGTCCCCATGTTCCGGCTCTGCGCCATGGCCTTGATCTGGCCGGTGCCCGGCTGGATCATCGCGATCGCCGCGCCCGGCTGGTCGGTGGCCAGGACGTTGTCGTTGATCGCCTTCTGGGCGGCGGCCTCCGCCTTCGGGTCCATGGTGGTCTTGATGGTCAGGCCGCCGCGGTTGAAGAAGGCCGCGCGGTCGGCCTTGGTCTTTCCGTATATCGGGTCGTTCAGGATCTCCTGCTCGATGTACTCGCAGAAGAAGGCGGAACTGCCCGAGGCGTAGATGCACCCCGAGTGCTGCGGTTGCAGGTTCACGCCCAGCGGCATCGCCTTGTAGGCCGCGGCCTGCTGCGGGGTGATGTAGCGGACGGTCGGGTCGGCCATCCGGTCCAGCACCGTGTCGCGCCGGTCGGTGGCGGCGATCGGGTGTTCGGCCGGGTCGTAGGCGACCGGGTTCTTCAGCATCCCGATCAGGGTCGCGGCCTGCGGCACGGTGAGCTGGCTGGCGTGCACCCCGAACCAGCGCTCGGCGGCGGTCTCGATGCCGGAGATGTTCTCGGCGAACGGCACCAGGTTCAGGTAGCGCTCCAGGATCTCGTCCTTGGAGAACTTCTGCTCCACGGCGATCGCGTACTTCAGCTCGCGGATCTTGCGGGCCAGCGAGTCGCCGGTGGCGTCGGCGTACTTGGCCTTGTCGTTGCCGGCTTCCAGCACCAGGACGTTCTTCACGTACTGCTGCGCGATCGAGGACCCGCCCTGGTTCGACCCGCCCATGTCGGAGACGAACGCCCGCAGCGTGCCCTTGATGTCGATGCCGCCGTGCTGGAAGAACCGGGAGTCCTCGGTGGCCACCAGGGCCTGCCAGACGTTCGGGCTGATGGCGTTGAAGGGCACGATCACCCGGTTGCCGAAGTCGCCCCAGACGGTGGCGATCACCGAGCCGTCGGAGGCCAGGATCTGCGAGCGTTGCGGCAGGTCAGGGGTCTTCAGGTCGTCCGGGATGTCCTCGAAGTGGTCCGATGCGCTCTTGGCGGCCAGCCCCGCGGTGCCGACGAAGGGCAGTGCCATTCCGGCCACCAGCACGCCGGCCAGCGCACTGATCATCAACAGGCCGAACAGGGCGCGCAGGGGACCGCTGCCGCGGAAGGGCCGGGGCGGGTGCGAAGCCATGGGGGACAGACTACGACGTCAACCTCGGCCCTGGTGGGCCGGTGGCGGCGGCCGGGTGGTCGCGTCCGGCACCGGGTGGGTGCGGCATCTGCGGCGATCTAGTCACAAAGGACCATAGGAATTGAGTACATCGGGGACTGTTGCGCTCTCGGGATCTTCCGTATTGTGCTGATTGGCTGCCGAGAATGACCCTTCCACCAGCGCGGACGTGTTTCGGGCCCGACCTCCGGTCGGTCCGGGGGGCGACCGACGCCGGCCGGTACACCAGCAGCGTCCGGGTCCGCGGACGCCGACGGTGCGCGGTCGGTGGGGTTGGTAGGGGAAGGGCCGCTGTCGGCTCCGCCGTTGGGGGAGCTCGATCTTTGCGAGAGGACGGCACCGGCGATGAGCTGGGTAGAGGACTGGACCGTTGTGGCGGCGTGCCGCGGCATGGATCCGGATGAGCTGTTCGTGCAGGGAGCAGCTCAGAACCGGGCGAAGACCGTGTGCTCGGGGTGCCCGGTGCGCACCGAGTGCCTGGCCGACGCGCTGGACAACCGCGTCGAGTACGGGGTCTGGGGCGGGATGACCGAGCGGGAGCGCCGCGCGCTGCTCCGGCGACGCCCCGAGGTGCGCTCCTGGCGGCAGTTCCTGGAGGCCGCCAAGGAGCACTACGAGCGCAACGGAGCCGAGCGGAACGGAGGCGACCTCAACACGACCGAGGTCGACCCACGCTTCGCCACCGCGGCCGCGCAGGCCGCGATCCCGCGGCAGCGCAGTGAGGCCGGTTCGTTCGGCCGGGCCTGAGGAGCATCCGCAGACTCACTGGCAGTGATGATCGTGCGGGCCCTGACGGGCCCGCTCACCTCCTGCCCATCCTCAGCCGTCGGCGTTGAGGTATTCCAACTGGGCCCGTACCGACATCTCGGCCGCGAACCGCACCGCCGGGTCCACGTCGGCGTACACCCGGGCCACCACGTCGTCGGCGCTCCGGTCACCGGCCGCCAGCGCCGCCCGCACCTGGTCCAGCCGTTGTCGGCGGTGTTCGAGGTAGAACTCGACGACGCCCAGCGCGTCGGCCGGTACCGGGCCGTGCCCCGGCAGCACGGTCTGGACCTCGTGCGCGGCGGCCAGATCACGCAGCCGGCGCAGCGAGTCCAGGTAGTCCCCCAGCCGCCCGTCGGGATGGGCGACCACGGTCGTGCCCCGGCCCAGGATGGTGTCGCCGGTCAGCACCGCGCGGTCGTCGGGCAGGACGAAGCACAGGCTGTCGCCGCTGTGGCCCGGGGTGGCGACCACGTCCAGCCGCAGCCCGTCCATCGCCACCACATCGCCGCCGACCAGTCCTTCGTCCCCGAGCCGGAACCGCCGGTCCAGCGCGCGCACCGGGGCGCCGGTCAGCTCGGCCAGCCGCGGCGCGCCTTCGGAGTGGTCGAAGTGGCCGTGGGTGAGCAGGATCAGCCCGATCCGCAGGTCCCGTTCCTCGGCCGTGGCCAGGACCAGCCGCAGGTGCTCCTCGTCGAGCGGTCCCGGGTCGACGACCACGGCGCGGCCGGCTCCGGGCTCGGCGAGCAGCCAGGTGTTGGTGCCGTCCAGGGTCATCGGGTTCGCGTTCGAGGCCAGGATCAGCGTCGCGCGCTCGGTCCCGGCTTCCGGGTGGACTCCCGGCTTCATCAGGTCGGTCATCGTCGCCCCGCCGTCACAGTTCCCATTCCAGATGCCAGCTGCCGTCGTCGTGTTTCCGGACGGTGGCCATGATCGGCTTCAGCGGCCGGTCGGCCGCACTGGCGACCGCCTCCTCGGCGGTGCCGAAGCCGTGCACCTCGCGCAGCGTGGTGACGGTCGGCGGCAGCATCAGGGCCCGGCCCGCGATGTGGTCGTCAATAGCCTGTCGGGGCTGCATCCAGATGGTTGATTCGGTCTCCCCCGACACGTCCCGGGTCCGCTGGCCGGCCGGCAGCGCCGCGACGAAGAACGCGGTGTCGTAGCGCCGGGGCTCGAACTCCGGGGTGATCCAGCGGGACCAGCCGCCGAGCAGGTCGGTACGCAGCACCAGCGAGCGCTTGGCGAGGAACCCGGCCAGCGATGTTTCCCGTGAAACCAGGGCCCGCCGGTCGGCCTCCCAGCCCTCGTCGGTGGTGTCGGCGACCACGGAGTGCTCGTCGGCCCCGGCGAACAGCACCCCGGACTCCTCGAAGGTCTCCCGGACCGCCGCGCACAGCAGGGCTCTGGCCTCGGCCTCGTCGCTGCCGAACCGCCGGGCCCACTGCGCGGCCGACGGTCCGGCCCAGGCGATGTCGGCGTCCGCGTCGCGCGGGTCCACCCGGCCGCCGGGGAAGGCGTAGAAGCCGCCCGCGAAGGACATCGAGGCGGCCCGCTTGAGCAGGTAGACGTCCGGCGGGGTACCCGCGCCGTCACGGAGCAGCACCACCGTCGCGGCGTGTTTCGGGGAGACCGGGCTGAACTCGCCGCGCTCGTAGGCGGTGATCTGCGCTTCCCAGCCCTCCGGCACTGGCGCGCTGAGCCGGCTGCCGGTCGGGGCTATGTAGTCCCCGCCTTGCTGCGACATGCGTTTCCCTTCCTGCCCTGGTCCCCCGCCGCCGGTTCGGTTCAGATCTCGACGGTCAGCTCGACCTCGACCGGCGCGTCCAGCGGCAGCACCGCCACGCCGACCGCCGAGCGGGCGTGCCGGCCGGCCTCGCCGAACACCGCGCCGAGCAGCTCCGAGGCACCGTTGACGACCCCGGGCTGACCGGTGAAGTCCGGGGCGCTGGCCACGAACCCGACCACCTTCACGACCCGCTTGACCTTGGCCAGGTCGCCGATCTCGGACTTCACCGCGGCCAGCGCGTTCAGCGCGCAGCGCTGCGCCAGGGCCTTGGCGTCCTCCGGGCTGACCTCGGCGCCGACCTTGCCGACCATCGGCAGCGCGCCCTCGACCATCGGCAGCTGGCCGGAGGTGTAGACCAGGTTGCCGCTGCGCAGCACCGGGATGTAGGCCGCGACCGGGGCCGCCACCTCGGGCAGCTTCAGGCCGAGCTCGGTGAGCTTGTCTTCGGGGTGGGTCATGTCTTAGGACTCCGTCGTCTTCGGACGCTTCAGGTAGGCGACCAGCTGGTCCGGGTTCGGGCCGGGGACGACCTGGACCAGTTCCCAGCCGTCCTCTCCCCAGGTGTCGAGGATCTGCTTCGTCGCGTGGACGAGGAGCGGCACTGTCGCGTATTCCCAACGACTTCCAATTTGGCGCTGCGTCATGACGCAAGCCTAAGGGGCGGGCCAAGGGGTGGCGGTCAGTGGCTCGTATCGCCGGGGAGTTGCTTACCCGGGGCGTTCGTCATGAGACAGGAGACCTTGTCGTCGGGGCCCCAGCCGCTCGGCAGGTTCTTGTCGGTCCACAGGTTCTCGCTCGGGATCAGGGCGAAGTAGCTGTACTGGCTGCCCTTCGGATCCGTCCAAGCCGCCGTCATCTGCCGGTCGGCCCAGCACATCTGCCGGGCCATCGCGGTCAGCTGGGCCACACCCGGATAGGGAACATCCGGGCTGTCGCTCGTGGCGTCGTTGTTGTCGTACGGAGGGTTGATCATGTCTGTCTGGTAGTACAGCTCGACATCATGCGGCCCCGAACAGTCGTTGCTGTTCTGGTAGGTCGGTGTGCCCGGGGCGAACGGCGGGCCGCTCATGCATGTGGCCTGGCTGTTCAGGGCCAGGTTCGGGAAGTCGGCTCCCACCCCGCCGAGGCTGTACACCGTCACCGCGTTCCAGGGCCCGGCGTCGGCCTTCTGCGCCTGCTTCTTGCCCGAACTCGATCCCGTGTCGTACCCGGCGAAGCCCGCGACCGCCCCGGTGACCAGCACCGCCGCCGCGAACGTCCCGGCGATCCGGGCCCAGGACCGCTTCGCCGGAGGACTCACGGCTATGCCTGCCGCCGTCCCGTCCGCCGGCGGCGGTCCGCCGATGCTCATCGTCGCCGTGGGTGCCCCGCTGGCCGGCATCACCATCGTGCCCTGCGGCACGGACTTGGTGCTGTCCGCGGCCACGGCGTCCAGCAGGGTCCGTACCTGCGGCGCGGTCAGCCGGCCCTCCGGCGAGGTGGCGAGCATCCCGGAGATGGCGGCGGCCAGCGGGCCCTGCACGTTCGTCAGGTACGGCACCTCGTTCAGCACCGCGCCGAACGTCGCGGCCGTGGTGTCGCGCTCGAAGGCGGGCTTGCCCTCGATCGCGAAGTACAGCACCGCGCCGAGCGACCACAGGTCCGAGGCCGCGCTGGCCTCCTGGCCGGACAGCCGCTCCGGGGCCAGGTAGGCCGGGGAGCCGATGACCGCGCCGGTCTTGGTGAGCGTCGGGTCGTCCACGGCCTGGGCGATGCCGAAGTCGGTGAGCTTGGCCCGGCCGTTGTGGCCGACCATGATGTTCGACGGCTTCACGTCGCGGTGCACGATCCCGGCGCCGTGCGCGGCCTCCAGCGCGGAGAGCACCTGGCGTCCGATGTCGGCCACGGCGCGCGGGGACAGCGGGCCCGAGCGGCGGACCAGCTGGGCCAGGGTCGGCGCCTCGACCAGCTCCATGACGATGAACACGGAGCCGTTGTCGTGGACCACGTCGTAGACGGTCACCACGGCCGGGTCGTTCAGCCGGCCGGCGGTGCGGGCCTCGCGCAGGATGCGCTGCTCGAATTCGGCCCGCTCGGAGGTGGTGACCCCGTCGGCGAGGCGCATCTCCTTCACCGCCACCGGCCGGGCGATGATCCGGTCCTCGGCCCGCCACACCACGCCCATGCCGCCCCGGCCGAGCTCCGTGCGCAGAATGTAACGCTCTGCGATCACCCGCTCCGGTGGCGCCAGTTGCTCGGTGTCGACGTCGTCGCTCATCTGTGGGCCCCCCTCGGCCAAGTTCCCTGATAAGCATCAGCCATACAACGCCCGCCTACAGTAGCGCCAGGGGTAGACCGTCCCAGGAGTGTGCGCCGCATGGTTAGGCTGGGGCCATGAGCCGACCCTGGCCGCCGGAGTGCCGCCTGCACATCGTCACCGGAAAAGGCGGCACCGGGAAGACCACGGCGGCCGCGGCGCTGGCGCTTGCCCTGGCCGAGGGCGGGGGCCGGGTGCTGCTGGTGGAGGTCGAGGGCCGGCAGGGGATCGCGCAGCTCTTCGACACCGCGCCGCTGCCGTACGAGGAGCGCAGCATCGCGATCGCGCCGGGCGGCGGCGAGGTGTTCGCCCTGGCCATCGATCCCGAGCAGGCACTGCTCGAGTACCTGGACATGTTCTACAAGCTGGGCCGGGCCGGGAAGGCGCTGAAGAGGTTCGGGGCCATCGACTTCGCGACCACTGTCGCCCCCGGTATGCGGGACGTGCTGCTCACCGGCAAGGCCTGCGAGGCGGTCCGGCGCACCGCGGCCGACCGGCCCGGCGCCGCCTTCGCCTACGACGCCGTCGTGATGGACGCCCCGCCGACCGGGCGCATCACCCGGTTCCTGAACGTGAACACCGAGGTCGCCGGGCTGGCCCGGGTCGGCCCGGTGAAGAACCAGGCCGAGGCGGTGATGCGGGTGCTGACCTCGCCGCAGACCGCGGTCCACCTGACCACCGTGCTGGAGGACATGCCGGTGCAGGAGACGCTGGACGGCGTCCAGGAACTGCGGGCCGCCGGCCTGCCGGTCGGCGCGATCCTGGTCAACATGGTCCGCACCGCGCACCTGACCATCGGCAAGCGCGCGGCGGTCAGCACGGCGGCCGAGAAGCGGGTCGCGGCGCTGCTGCGGCCCTACGGCATCGAGACCGACGAGACCCACGCGCTGGCGGTGCTGGGCCGCGAGCACGCCGAACGGCTCGCCCTGGAAGAGGTCGAGCGGCGCGCGCTGGACGGGGCCGGGCAGCCGGTGGTCGAGCTGCCGCTGATCGCCGGCGGCATCGATCTCGGAGGACTCTACGAGCTGGCCGCCGCGCTGTCCGCGGCGGCGGCGATCGGGGAGGCGGCGTGAGCGGGACCCCGAAACGGCTGGACGTGGACGGCCTGCTGACCGACCCGGCGACCGCGATCATCGTGTGCTGCGGCTCCGGCGGCGTCGGCAAGACCACCGCCGCCGCGGCCCTGGCCCTGCGGGCCGCCGAACAGGGCCGCGACGTCGTGGTGCTGACCATCGACCCGGCCCGCCGGCTGGCGCAGTCGCTCGGCCTGACCGAGCTCGACAACAACCCGCGCGAGGTCGAGGGCGTCCAGGGCCCGGGGCGGCTGTTCGCGATGATGCTCGACATGCAGCGGACCTTCGATGAGATCGTCGAGAACCACGCTGATCCGGAGCGTATCGAGCAGATCCTCCAGAACCCCTTCTACCAGTCGCTGTCCGCGGGCTTCTCCGGCACGCAGGAGTACATGGCGATGGAGAAGCTGGGCCAGCTGCGCCGCACCGGCGAGGAGACCGGCAGCTGGGACCTGATCATCGTCGACACCCCGCCCAGCCGCTCCGCCCTGGACTTCCTGGACGCGCCCAACCGTCTGGGCAGCTTCCTGGACGGCAGACTGATCAAGGTGCTGATGGCCCCGGCCAAGGCCGGCGGTGGCTTCGCCCTGAAGGTGCTGGCCTCGGGCTTCTCCATCGCCACCATGGCCCTGAACAAGCTGCTCGGCTCAGGGCTCCTGCACGACGTCCAGACCTTCGTCGGCTCCCTGGAATCGATGTTCGGCGGCTTCCGCCAGCGGGCCGAGGAGACCTACCAGCTTCTGCAGGCCGAGGGCACGGCCTTCCTGGTGGTGGCCGCCCCTGAGCCGGACGCCCTGCGCGAGGCCGCCTACTTCACCGAGCGTCTGGCCGCCGAGAACATGCCGCTGGCCGGTCTGATCCTCAACCGGGTCCACCCGGTCACGGTCCCGGAGCTGTCGGCTGAGAAGGCCCTGGCCGCGGCCGAGGAGCTGGACGCCGACTCCGCCGACCCGCGCTTGGCCGCGGGCCTGCTGCGGCTGCACGCCGAGCGGGTCCGGCTGGCGGCCCGCGAGCGGCGGCTGGCCGAGCGGTTCACGGCCTCGCAGCCGGGGGTCGCCGTGGCCGAGATCCCGGCACAGTCCGGGGACATCCACGATCTGGACGGGCTGCGGCTGGCCGGGGATCTGCTGGCCGGCTGAGGTACCGGCTCAGGTCCCCTGAGCCGGACGGCATTAGGCCCGGCCCACCCCACGGCGGCCGGGCCGGGCTCGGTTGACGAACGAAGCCAAGCCGACGAACAAGACCAACGCGGGATCTACCGCGCCTTCTATCGCGCGTTCTACCGAGACCGCTGGCTCAGCCGCTCCACGTTCGTCAGCACCACGGCCCGCGCCTCGAGCCGCAGCCAGCCGCGGCCGGCGAAGTCGGCCAGGGCCTTGTTCACCGTCTCGCGGGAGGCGCCGACCAGCTGGGCCAGCTCCTCCTGGGTCATGTCGTGGGCGACGTGGATGCCGTCCTCGGCCGGGGTGCCGAAGCGCGCGGACAGGTCCAGCAGCGCCTTGGCCACGCGGCCGGGGACATCCGAGAACACCAGGTCGGACATCGAGTCGTTGGTGCGGCGCAGGCGGCGGGCGATCGCCCGCAGCAGCGCGCGGGCCACGTCGGGGCGGGTGGCCAGCCAGGGGGTCAGTTCGTCCGAGCTCAGGCCCAGCAGGGTGGAGTCCACCAGGGCGGTGGCGCCCGCGGAGCGGGGGCCGGGGTCGAACAAGGACAGTTCGCCGAACATCTCACCCGGGCCCAGGACCGCGACCAGGTTCTCCCGGCCGTCGCCGCTGGTGCGGCCGAGCTTGATCTTCCCGCGCAGGACCACGTACAGCGAGTCCCCGGGGTCGCCCTCGTGGAACAGGAGCTCACCTCGGGCCAGCTCGATCTCGTTCATGGAGGCGCGCAGCGACGCCGCCGCGTCCACGTCGAGCGTGGCGAAGAGGGGCGTACGGCGCAGTACGTCGTCCACGGATATCTCCTCTTAAAAGGCAGTGCTGTTCCGAGACCAGTGTGACGCAGGGAGCGCCTGCGCAGCACGCCGGGTCCGGCTATTGTGCGATGTCCATTAGACCGTATGAGTAGTCATCTCCACGAAAGCGTCCGTACCAACGCGTCCAGGGCCCGCGGGTAGGCGGCCTCGGTGGGGGAGCCGAAACCGACCACGATGCCCTGCGGACGTGCGCCGGAGCTCGCAAAAGCGTTCGGCGTGTGCCACAGTCCGCCGAGTCCTTCGAGCTCGAGATCGAACTCCGCGGCGCGCCGGAGGACTTCCTCCTCGCTCATCCCGGCCGGCTCCAGGCGGACCAGAGCGTGCAGCCCGGCCGCGATGCCGCCGAGCGCGAAACCGGCCGCCGGGCGCCCGGCCCGGGTGTGCAGCCGCTCGGCCAGCAGGTCGCGGCGTCGGCGGTAGCGCAGGCGCGCGGCCCGGACGTGCCGGTCGTAGTCGTGGGAGGTGATGAACTCCGCGAGCGTCACCTGCCCCAGCGCCTCGGACTGGTGGTCGGCGTACAGTTTGGCCTCGGTGACCGGGCCGATCAGGTGCTCGGGCAGCACCATCCAGGCCAGCCGGATCCCGGGGCCGAGGGTTTTCGAGGCCGTTCCCAGGTAGACGGTGCGGTCCGGCGCCATGCCCTGCACCGCGCCGACCGGCTGCCGGTCGTAGCGGAACTCGCCGTCGTAGTCGTCCTCGACGATCAGGCGCCGATCGTCGCGGGCCCACTCCACCAGGGCCTGGCGGCGCGCCGGGTGCAGGGTCGAGCCGATCGGATACTGGTGGCTCGGGGTCACGATCGCCGCCTCGACGTCCCGGTACCGGCGCCCGGACAGCAGGTCGACGCGGGCGCCGTCGTCGTCCACCGGCAGCGGGAGCACCTGCGCGCCGTTCGCACGCACCACGTCGTGGAACAGCGGAATGTACGGGTCCTCCATCGCCACCACGCCGCCGAGCACCTGTCCCAGCAGCGCCAGGCCCTGCACCGCGCCGGAGACGATGACGATGCGCTCGGGATCGGCGAGCACACCGCGTGCTCGGCCCAGGTACTCGGCCAGTGCCCGACGCAGCTCGACCCGGCCGCGGGGATCGCCGTAGCCGAAGACGTCGTTCGGCGCGGCGTTGAGCGCGCGCCGGCTGGCCCGCAGCCAGGCGGCGCGTGGGAAGTGCGACAGGTCGGGGGTGCCGGGTCGGAGTGACAGGGCGAAGGGCCTGGCCTGCGCGCCACCGGGCCGGTTCACCGATTCCCCGCCAGACCCGAGCGGCGCGATCGAGAGCGCCGGAGTGGTCGGATGAGCGGGGGCGGTCGCGGGCGCCGCGCGTGGCGAGCCACGTTCGGCCGCCCCGGCCGCCCCGGCCGCCCCGGCCGCGCCGCGCGCCGCAGCCTCCGCCACCCGCGTCCCCGAGCCCCGCACCGCGACCAGCTGCCCCTCGGCGACCAGCTGGTCATACGCCGCGGACACCGTCCCGCGGGCCAGCCCGAGCTCGACCGCCAGCGTCCGGGTCGAGGGCAGCCGGGTCCCGGCGGCCAGCCGGCCGTCCCGGACCGCCTCGCGCAGCGCCTGCTCCAGACCGACCCGGCGACCGGAGGCCGGGTCGACCGACAGGTGCAGATCGACGTCCAAAGTGGACCAATATTCAGCCATCAGATTGGATCCTAACAGCGGTCCACAACCCGCGTACCGTCATAGTCATGACAACGAACACAGCAGTCGACGAAGCGACTCAGCCCACCGAATACGTGAAGCCCGCCGTCCGCCTCGCCGTCGACGATCTCGCGCCGGGGATCGCGAAGGCGATGAACGGCCTGGAGCGGGCGGCCGGCGAGTCGAGCATCGAGAAGCCGCTGCGCGAGATGGTGAAGCTGCGCGCCTCGCAGATCAACGGCTGCGTCTACTGCGTCGACATGCACTCCCGCGACGCGGCCGCCGGCGGCGACACCTGGCGCCGGCTGAACCTGGTCGCGGTCTGGCGCGAGGCCCCCTACTTCACCGCCCGGGAGCGCGCGGCGCTGGCCCTGACCGAGGCCGTGACCCGGCTGGCCGACAGCGAGGTGTCCGACGCGGTGTGGAACGAGGCCGCGGCGCACTTCGAGGAGAAGGAGCTGGCCGAGCTGGTCTGGCACATCGGGATCATCAACCTGTGGAACCGGCTCGGGGCCACCGCGCGGCCGTGGGAGCTGTCCGGCGGCGCGCAGGACTGAGCGGTGGTGCGCAGCAGCAGCCGGTGAGCCACGGGGCTCATCGGCTGTTCGCCGTCACCAGCCCCGACTCGTAGGCCAGCACCACGGCCTGGGCCCGGGCCCGCAGCCCGGTCTTGGTGAGGATCCGCGAGACGTGCGTCTTCACCGTCTGCTCGGCCAGGACCAGATCGGCGGCGATCTCCTGGTTCGACAGGCCGCGGGCGATCAGCCGCAGGACGTCGAGCTCTCGCGGCGTCAAGGCCGAGACCTGTATTTGATTCGAACCCGGCACCGGGTTCCGCTGCTCCGCGGGCCGCCGGGAGGCGAAGTCGGCGATCAGCCGCCGGGTCACCGACGGCGCCAGCAGCGCGTCGCCGGCCGCCACCACCCGTACCGCGTGGATCAGTTCCGCGGCCGGTGCGTCCTTGAGCAGGAAGCCGCTGGCGCCGGCCCGCAGCGCGGCGTAGACGTAGTCGTCCAGGTCGAACGTGGTCAGCATCAGCACCCGGGGCCGCTCCGGGGCGTCGGCCAGGATCCGCCGCACCGCCTCCAGCCCGTCCATGACCGGCATCCGTACGTCCATCAGCACCACGTCCGGCTCGTGCTCGGCCACCTCGGCGACCGCCTGGGCCCCGTCGGCGGCGTCCCCGACCACCTCGATGTCGGGCTGGGACGCGAGCAGCGCGCCGAAGCCGGCCCGGACCATCGCCTGGTCGTCGGCGATCAGGACTCGTATGCTCACGCGTTGCTCTCCAACGGCAGGGTGGCGGTGACGGCGAAGCCGCCGTTCGCGGTCGGTCCGGTCTCGAGCTCACCGTGCACCAGGACGACGCGTTCGCGCATCCCGGTGATGCCTTGGCCGTCGGTCTGGGCAGTCTGGGCGGCCTGATCGGTCTGATCGGTCTGATCGGTCTGGTCGGTCTTCTGGGGAGTCTTCCCATCAGCCTTCTGACCGGCCTCGGAATTCTCCTCGGTTTCGGTCTCGTCCCCGGTCTCGTCCTCGGCCGTCTCCTCGATGACTTCCTGGTCCGCGGCCTGCCGGGAGTCCCCCGCCGGCGGCCCGTTCCGCACCTCGATCCGCACCTCCTCATCGGTGCGCGCGATCCGGACCGAGACCTCGGCCCCGCCGGCGTGCCGCCGGGCGTTCGACAACGACTCCTGCACCACCCGATACGCCGTGAGCCCGATCAGCGGCGCGACGTCCTCCAGGCCGCCGGACACGTCCAGTTCGGCCCCGGCCTCCTCGACCAGCGCGGGGACGTCGGCCAACCGCGGCTGCGGGGCGGTCTCGGCCTGCGCGGCGTCGGCCCGCAGCAGGCCGAGGATCTTCCGCATGTCGTTCAACGCCTCGCGGGAGACCGCGCTGATCGAGCGGAACTCCGCCTCGGTCTCAGCGCTCTGCCCCGTGATCCGGAACGGTGCGGTCTCGGCCTGCACCGCGATCAGCGACATGTGGTGCGCCACCACATCGTGCAGCTCGCGACCTATGCGGGCCCGCTCCTCCAGCAGTGTGCGGCGGGTGCGCTCGGTCTCGGTCAGCTCCTCCTGCACCGCCAGCGCCTGCCGGGCGTCGCGCCGGTCGCGCAGCAGTTCCAGGCCGCCGATCGCCAGGGCCGAGCCGGCGACGACGGCTCCGAGGCTGGGCCCCAGGCCGTAACCCGGGCGGACCGCCTCCAGGAACAGCGTCATCAGGAAGTACGCCCCGGCCATCTCGATCGCCCGGCGCCGCCCGACCTCCAGGCCCGCGACCACCAGCGCGGCCAGCACGCACAGCTGGCTCGACGGCGACCACGGCCAGACGGACCAGGGCAGCGGCATCCCCACCACCGAGGCCAGGGCCGCCCCGGCGAGCGCACAGCCCGCGAGGGTGGCGGCGAAGGCGGTGTGCGGCAGCCGCCGGCACCACAGGATCGGCAGCGCGCGGATGATGGCGAACAGCCACGCGAAGGAGTCCTCGGCGCCGGCCCGCCACACCCCGTGGGCCTGGTCGAAGCGCTGGTGCAGATCGGCGTGCCCGTAGATGACCAGGCCGGCGACCACGGCCGCCACCGTCAGCAGTTCCCTGCGGGTGAACCCGAGTCCGTCCGCGTTGCCGTGCGCGGTCCGCGAAGCCTGGGTCACAGAGGTCATTGTTCTTCTCTCCCCGGTCATGGGTGGAGGATCCGACGCTGACGACGGTAGGTTCACCACCGCCGTCACACGTCACACCGGGGAGCCAAGCTGCGGGTAGTACCGGGGTAGGGGGTCGGCCTCGGCCGGTCCCGTCATCGGTCCCGCGAGCGGTCTCGCGGTCACTCCCGCTTGCCGACGTCCATCTTCGTCACCGCCAGGACCGCCACCAGCACCACGATGATCCCCAGCAGCACCAGGCTGACCGGCCCGGTCCCCCACGCCAGACCGCCGCGCTTGACCGACACGCCCATCCAGTCGGCGAACGAGGCGCCGAACGGCCGGGTCACGACGTAGGCGAACCAGAACGCGACGATCCCGTTCAGCCCGAGCTTGTAGGCCACCGCGGGCACCGCGAACAGCACGGCGAACATCACGCCGGAGGAGAAGTACCCGAGTTTCAGTGTGGTGGCGGTCAGGTCGCCGACCGCGGTGCCGAGCGCGAACGTGGTGACGACGGTCAGCCAGTAGAACAGCTCGCGGCGCGGGGTGGTGATGCTGTGGATCGACAGCGTCCCCTCGACTCGGTACCAGAGAACGAAGATCGCTGCGAGCGCGACCGCGAAGAACGCCGTGGACACCGCGTAGGGGACGCCGAAGGCGACGTGCAGCACGTCGGCGCACATCGTGCCGAACACGCTGACCATGACGACCGCGGCCCAGTAGATCCAGGCCGAGTAGCGCGGGGCCTTGAACTGCACCCAGATCACCCCGGCCAGTACCAGCCCGGACAGCGAGACCATGATCTTCGGGTCCCACTTCTGGTTCAGGAAGTCCGAGGTGGTCTCGCCCATCCCGGTGGTGAGGATCTTGGTGATCCAGAAGATCAGTGTGACCTCGGGGACCTTGCTCAGCGCGGCGGTCGGTGCCGAACCCCGGCGCGCTGATCCGTCCGCGCGCCGCCCGGTCAGTTCAGTCGTCATGGCGGCCGATCATCCCAGAAGACGGCGGCCGTGACCCGGGTTGTCGGGAATCTGTTACACGATGTAGCAGAAATTCGCCGAGCCGCCCTTTTCCCAGGGCCGGCCCGGCGAACGACGCCCCCGGAATCCGCTGCTTCGCCGAGCGGGGCCACGCCCTAATGCACGGCGTCGTAGAGTTCTCCGGCGGTCTCGGCCGCGGTCTCGCCGGCCATCGAGACCGACCGGGTCTCGCGCGCGAAGTACAGCGCCACGATGGTCACCACCGAGGCCAGCCCCATGTACAGCGTGAGCCACCCGGAGGTCTTGCCGCCGTTGTGCTCCAGGATCGCCACGGCGATCAGCGGCGCCGGGGCACCGGCCGCGATCGAGGCCACCTGGTAGCCGATCGAGGCGCCGGAGTAGCGGACGCCGGTCGGGAACATCTCGGCGAAGAATGCGGCCTGCGGGCCGTACATGAGGCCGTGGAAGGCCAGGGCGACCGTGATCGCCAGCACCGCCAGCGGATACGACTTCTGATCGACCAGCGCGAAGAAGATCGGGGTCCAGATCCCGATCCCGATCGCGCCGACCAGATACACCGGCCGCCGCCCGACCCGATCGGACAGCGCGCCGAACACCGGGATCAGCACGGTCTCGATCGCCGCGCCGACCATCACCGCGTCCAGCCCGAACGACTTCGAGAGCTTCAAATGCTCGGTGATCCAGGTGACCGAGAAGGTGGCGATCAGATAGAAGGAGATGTTCTCGGCCATGCGGGTGCCGAAGGCGATCAGGACCTCGCGCCAGGAGGTGCGGAACACCTCCAGGACCGGCAGCTTCGGCGGCGCGCTGTCCTTCTTCGCCTGCGCGGCCCGGAACGCTTCGGTCTCGTTGAGCGACTTGCGCACCCACACGCCGACCACCAGCAGGACCGCCGACAGCCCGAAGGACACGCGCCAGCCCCAGTCCAGGAACGACTTGTCGCTCATGTTCTGCGACAGCAGGATCAGCACGCCGGTCCCGAGCACCAGCCCCAGCGGCGCGCCGGCCTGCGGCCAGGAGGCCCAGAAGCCGCGCCGGGTCTTGTCCCGCTCGGCGACGATCAGCACCGAGCCGCCCCACTCGCCGCCGAGCGCGAAGCCCTGGACCATGCGCAGCGTGGTGAGCAGGACCGGGGCCCAGACCCCGATGGACGTGTAGCCGGGGACGAACGCCATGCCGGTGGTGGCGATCCCCATGATGACCAGGCTGACCATCAGGGTCTTCTTGCGGCCGACCCGGTCGCCGACGTGGCCGAACACCACACCGCCGATCGGCCGGGCCGCGAAGCCGAGGGCGTAGGTGAGGAAGGACAGCAGGGTCGCCGTCAGCGGATCGCTCTTGACGAAGAAGACCTTCGGGAAGACCACGGCCGCCGCGGTGCCGTAGAGGAAGAAGTCGTACCACTCGAGCGTGGTGCCGACCATCGAGGCGCCGACGACTCTCCAGACGGAGTCGCCGGCGCTTTCGGAGGTGGGGGGTGTGCTGGTGGGGGATTCCGTCATGCAGGGAACAATGGGCTCTTACTCTGCGCTGTGATATGGCTCACATCACCACAGTCGGGCGCGGGGCGGTGTCGGCGGCCGACACCGGGTTAACCCCGGTGAGCAGCAGTTCCAGGAACGATCGGCGTGGGCGGCGGCGGGAAAGGCGAGTCCCGGCCTACCTGGCGGTCGGGCCGGGACTCGCATTCCCTATGGATCTATATGGATCTATATGGATCAGTGCGGATCGGCGTGGGTCAGAGGCCTGTGCCTCAGGCCTCCGCGGCGACCAGGGTGCTGCTGTCGACGCTGCCGTCCTCGCCGTCGCTCGGCGAGGCCGGCGCCTTGACGTCGCGCAGCACCACGAAGGACACGATGGCCGCGGCGGTCACGCCGACCGCGCCGGCGATGTAGGCGATGGACGCCGCGTGGGTGAAGGCGTGCCGGGCCGCGTCGATCACCTGCGCGTTGCCGGTCGAGACGGCCTGGCCCAGCGACTTGCGCGCGGTGCCCTGGACGCTGGCCGGCATCCCGGCGGTGAACCGGCTGGCCACCACTGTGCCCATGATCGCCACGCCCAGTGCCGCGCCGGTCTGCTGCACCGTGTCGTTCAGGGCGGAGCTGACGCCGGCGTGCTCGGGCGGGACCGCCCCCATGATCGCGGTGATCGCGGCCGGCATCGCCAGTCCGGAGCCGGCGCCGAGCAGGAACAGCCCGACGAACAGCTTGGTCAGCCCGTCGTCGACGCCCAGGTCGGCCAGGACCACGAAGGCCACCGCGCAGATCAGCAGGCCGACGAACATCAGCGGCCGGTTGCCGAACTTCATGCCCAGGCCGGCGCCCAGGGTGTTGAAGATCAGCGCCGCGACGGCCAGCGGGATGAAGCACAGCGAGGCCTTCAGTGCCGAGTAGCCGAGCACGAACTGCAGGTACTGCGTCATCACCAGCAGCAGGCCGCCGTTGCCGATCTGCACCAGGGTCAGCGAGAACGAGCCGCCGGAGAAGTTGCGCTGCTTGAACAGCTGCAGCGGCACCATCGGCTCGGCGATCCGGGTCTCCCAGATCCCGAAGGAGACCAGCGCGACCACCGCGATCGCCAGCGCGATCAGCGTGCTGGGCCGGGCGAAACCCTTCGGGAGCTCGATGATCACCCAGACCGCCGAGGTCAGGCCGACGATCGAGAGCACCGTGCCGAGCGGGTCGGGCTTGCGCCACGGGCCCTTGCTCTCCGGCATCAGCACCACGGCCGAGATGATGGCCAGGACCGCGATCGGGATGTTCAGCAGGAAGACCGAGCCCCACCAGAAGTGGCTGATCATCACCCCGCCCAGCACCGGCCCGCCGACCAGGCCGACCATCGCCACCACGGTCCACGCGGCCATCGCCTTGCGCCGTTCGGCCTCGTCGGTGAAGACGGTGATCAGGATGGACAGCGTGCTCGGCATCAGCAGCGCGCCGCCGATGCCCATCGCGACCCGGGCGGCGATCAGCTCGCCCGGGTTGCTGGCCAGTGTCGCCACCGCCGAGGCGACGCCGAACACGGCCAGCCCGATGATCAGGACCCTGCGCCGCCCGAACCGGTCGGACAGGCTTCCCGTGGTCAACAACAGTCCGGCGAACACCAGGATGTAGGAGTCGAGCACCCACTGGATGTTCTGCGCGCTGGCGTGCAGCGACTCGGTCAGCGCCGGCACCGCCACCGTCAGGACCATGTTGTCCACCACCAGCACCAGCGTGGCCAGGCACAGCACGATCAGGATGAGCCAGCGCCGGCGGCCGCCCGCCGGGCCGGCCTCGGTACTGGTCTCCATCGCGGGCGCCCCCGTGTTCTCTGACATGTCCCCTCCTCCTTGGCGCGGACCGGTCGGTCCGGCCGCGCACACCGTTCGCATCTGCGCACACTGTGCGCGTTGAGAACACCGTACGCCTCTGCGCACGCTGTGCGCAACAGCGAACGGCGTGCGCATCTTTGGGCTATCGTTGATGACGTGAAGTGACACTCTTGCCGCCCGGAGACGAGGAACGCCCGTGAATATCGACAGCGACGACGCCGGCCCGGTTCCGCCCGCCCTGCCCCTGACCTCGGTCTGGACCCGGCCACAGCGCCGCCAGAAGGAGCAGCTGAGCCGGGAGCGCATCATCGCCGAGGCAATCGCGCTGCTGGACGCGGAGGGCATCGAGGCACTGAGCATGCGCGCCCTGGGCCAGCGGCTCGGCGCCGGCGCGACTTCGCTGTACCGGCACGTGGCGAGCAAGGACGAGCTGATCGAGCTCGTGGTCGACGAGGTCTACGGCGAACTCGAGGTGCCCGAGCTCACCGATCCGGCGGGCTGGCGCCTGGCGATGCACGTCACCGCGCACAGCCTGCGCCAGGCCGGGCTGCGGCACATGTGGGTGATGCAGGTGCTGGGCCAGGTGGGTCTGAACTATCTGGGCCCGAACGTCGTCTCCGTCACCCAGCGGGGTCTGGCCATCCTGACCACGGCCGGTTTCGACACCGAGGAGGCGGTCCGGGCGATGAGCTCGGTGTCGTCGTTCGTCGTCGGCATCACGTCCGCCGAGGCCGGGTGGCTGACGGCCTTGCGCCGACAGGGGATGACCGAGCAGGAGTGGTACCAGAACATGGGCCCGCGGATGGCGGCGGACGCCGCCGATGCCGGGTTGGCGGAGATCTACCTCCAAGAGCTCGAGAAGGACCCGACCGAAGCGCGCCTGGCGAACTTCGTGTACGGGCTCGATCTCATGCTGGACAGCCTCCAGGTCCGGCTGGCCGCCAAGCTTGCCTCCGCCGATGAGAAGGCACAGGCCAGCGCGTCTCAGTAGGGTTCCGGTATGGCAGAGGAACCATTGCCGTTGCCCCACAACCGCAACAACGCAGTGACCCGTGGCGTGTGGCGCGGCGAGGACGGTCTGATCCACAAGGTCCTGACCCATCGCCGCACCGACGCGCCGCCGCAGTGGGTCTCATCCGCCGATCCCCGGTTCTGGAACTACTGGCGCCGTGAAGCGGACGTCTACACGGCCGGTCTGCCCGAACGGCTCGGCCTCGGCGCGCCGAAACTCGCCGAGGCCCGCGAGCTGCCGGACGGCGACATCGAGCTGCTGCTCGAGGACGTGGCCGGAACGCACGGCGAGGACCTGACGATGGAAGACATCGCGGCCGTCGCCCGGGCTCTGGGCGAAGCCCAGGGAGCGGAGCGACTGTCGTCGGAACCGTGGTTCAGCCGGGGATTCCTGGCGGACTACAGCACCACCCGGCCCGCCGATTTCGCCCTGCTCGAAGACGATGAAGCGTGGTCGCTCCCGTTGATCGCCAAGCACTTCCCGCCGGAGCAGCGCGAAGCCCTGGTCCGGTTGCACCGGAACCGCGATCGGCTGCTCGCCCTGATGGCGCGCCTGCCGCGCACGGTCTGCCACCTGGACGTGTGGCCGAACAACGTGATCCGGCGTCCGGACGGCGAGGTGGTCTTGCTGGACTGGGCCTTCCTCGGCGACGGCGCGGTCGGTGAGGACGCCGGGAACCTGGTCCCGGACAGCTTCTTCGACTGGCCGCTGCGCCCGGGCTTCGCCGAGCACCTGCCGGAACTGGTGACCGGGGCCTATCTCGAAGGGCTGCGAGCGGCCGGGTGGAAGGGCGATCCGCGGCTGGCCGTGCTCGGCATCCGCGCGTCGGCGGTGAAGTACGACTGGATGATGCCGTGGTGTCTGCGGGCGGCCCGGGACGATCTCCATCGGGCGTATGGCACCGGCGAGGCCGTCGACCCCGATGCCCGCTACGAGGCCCGCGCCGCCGGCCTGGCGATCTGCGCGCGCTGGGCTGACGAGGCGGTTGACCTGGCCGATTCGCTGGGACTGTAAGCCTTTCAGGGCTTCAGTCGGGCGCTAGCTCTTCGGATCCGGCGCGATGATGCCGAACTCCTCAGCCAGCACCGTCCGCACCTCGGCGTCGTCGGCGAGCTCGCGCTTCACCGCGGTGCCGTCCGCCTCGGTCACGGTGAAGGTGCGGGCGTCCAGCTTCAGCTGCCGGTCCGGGAACGTCCGGCAGACGTAGACCCGGGAGCTGAACGGCGATCGCGGGCTGCTGGCGATGTAGTAGTTGATGACCTCGAAATCCGGGGCGTAGAACGGCTCGACCGTGAACGAGTACTGGTCCTTCCACTCACCGTCCAGGAACGCTCGCAGGATCCGTTGCTCCAGCGGGCCCTCGCCGTGGGTGATGCCCAACTGATGCCGGCGCGGCTGGTCGTCGATCTCGCGTTGGAACAGTCCTATCGGGTCGAGCAGCGCGCCCTCGCTGCCGAACCCGACGTCGGTGATGTAGCGGCTGGAGTCATCCGGGGCCTCGGCGAGCAGCAGCATGTGGGTGCGCGGCCGCAGGTCGCCGGGCTTGGCGCCGACCAGCACCCGGCCGGCCAGCATCGTGATCTTGAAGCCGAGGGCGCGCAGAGCGGCGGCGTAGAGCGTGTTGTGCTCGTAGCAGTACCCGCCGCGCGTGGTGTCCAGGACCAGCTTGGCCATCAGATCGTCCAGGGCCAGGGACGGGACGACGCCGCGGGCCGGGTCCAGGTTCTCGAAGGGGATCGCGTAGATGTGCGCGCGCTGGAGGGCGGCGAGCGTGTCGGCGTTCGGGGTGCGGTCGCCGGTGTAGCCGATGCGGGCGAGATAGGCGTCGAGGTCCACGACCCCACGCTACCCGCGCCGTCGCGGCTGGGCGGCGACGGCGCGGGTCACGGCTACAGAGCGCGTTGCCACAGACTCCGTTGCCACAGGCCTCGTTGTTACAGGCCCCGTTGTTACAGACCGCGTTGCACGCGCATCAGATACTCCTTGCGGTCCAAGGGGTTCGCGTCCCAGCGGGCCCGCTCCGGCACCTCGCCCCCGCTGACCGGCGCGAAGTGGTCGAAGGCTGACTCCAAAACGCCTTCACCGCTGGTGAACCCGGGGATCCGCTGACCGAGTGCGTGCACCCGCGCGGCCGGTACCAGCCCTTCCAGCACCGCGGTCTCGCCGGTCACCGCCGTCGACCCCGGCACCGCGCGGAACGTCGCCAGGACCGGGAGCACCGTTCCCAGCAAGGCGCTCGGCGCTTCCAGCCGGAATCGGTGCATCGGTTCGCAGACCTCGGTCCCGGCCTTCGCCAGGGCTTCCATCAGGACCAGCGGCGTCAGCATGCGGAAGTCGCCGGCCGTGCTCGACATGGCTTTGGAGAAGGTGCCGTGACTGTGGCTCTGGCGCGGCCAGTAGCCGCTTCGGGTCAGCGTCACCGCCGCGTCCGGGATCTGCCAGCCGTGCAGTCCCGAGCCGAGTGTCGTGTGCACCGTCTCCTCGATTGCGGTGAGGAACGCCGGGATCAGCGAGCCGAGCTCGATCTCCAGCCCGAACGTCACGCCCGAACCGATCGGCGCCGGGCCGATCCGCAGCCCGACCGTGGCCAGGAACGGGTTGTCGCCGAGTTTGATCACGTCCAGGCCCTCGCCGACGCCGAGCACCCGCTCGACGCAGATCGGCGTGGTCTCGTGGAAGTCCACCGCGACGCCGTACTCCTCGGCGAGCGTGGTCTGGATGACCTCCTTCTGGACCTCGCCGTAGAGCGAGAGCGACGTCTCGGACCGGGCCTTGTCGTAGCGCAGGCCGATCAGCGGATCCTGCTCGGCGAGCTGCGTCAGCGCGGCGAACATCGGGCCGCGGCCGTTCTCAGCGCGCGCCGCGACCACGGTTTCCAGGGTCGGCGGCGCGAAGTACGCCTCGGCCGCCTTCTCCGATCCGTTGCCGTTGCCGCCGCCGTTGCCGCTGCGCGCACCGAGCCGATCGCCGATCCGCACCTTGTCCAGGCCCCGGACGACACCGATCTGCCCGGCGCTGACGACGTCGGTCGGCACCGGTGCGCCGTCCTCGGCGGACAGCACCGAGATCCCGGTGACCCGGCCGCTCGGCAGCCGGTCGCGCGTCTTGAGCGCCCCGGTGAACATGCGCACATAAGCGATCCGCTCGCCGGACGCTCCCCGCTCGACCTTGAAGACCCGGCCCGAGGCCTTTCCGGTGCCGCCTTCGGTGGAGCGCGGTAACAGGTATCCGAGCCCGGCCATCAGCTCCGGGATCCCGGCACCGGTGATCGCGGAACCGAAGTAGACCGGATACACGGTGCCCCGCCGACTGTCCTCGGCCAGCTTCCGCCACAGCTTCAGCCGCCGCAGTTCGGGCACGTCGGAGACGAACCGCGCGGCGCGCGTCCCGGCGTCGGCGACGCCGCCGAGCGGGAACGCGGCCGGTGTCAGCTTCGCCTCGACCTCGGCGAGCACCCGCGCCGGATCGGCCCCGGCCCGGTCCACCTTGTTGACGAACAGCACCGTGGGCAGCCCGAGCCGCCGGATCGCCCGCATCAGGACCCTGGTCTGGGCCTGGACGCCCTCGACCGCGGACACCACCAGCACCACGCCGTCCAGCACCCCGAGGGTGCGTTCCACCTCGGCGATGAAGTCCGGGTGCCCCGGCGTGTCGACCAGGTTCACGCTCGTTCCGCCCAGCGGGAACGCCGTGACGGCGGCCTTGATGGTGATGCCCCGGCGGCGCTCCAGCTCCAGGCTGTCGGTCCGGGTGGTGCCCCGGTCCACGCTGCCGATCTCGTCGATGACCCCGGCGGCGTGCAGCAGCCGCTCGGTCAGGGAGGTCTTACCGGCGTCGACGTGCGCCAGGATCCCCAAATTCAGATACCGCACCGGTGAATGCGTCCTTCGCGTTGGCAGACATGACCTGAGTGGGCACGAAAGCCAAGCGAGGCATGCGCGGTTCCTATCTGTCGGGGATTCGGTCCGGACCAGTGGAACACCGGGGGGCGGCTCCGGCAACCGATTTACGGTGCCGGCGCCGCGCCTCGCTCAGAGCGCCGGAGCAGGTCACACGACCACGCGATAGTGCGTGGTCACCCGATGCCGGTCGTCGATGACGTGGAACGCCAGCGACGGCGGCTGGTCCAGGTGCACCGGCCGATCCCCTTCCCAGGGCAGCGGGATCGTGGACACCACCCCCGGCGCGACCAGCAGCGGCAGCCCGGCGAAGCGGGTGGCGGCCGCGGTGTGCGCGTGCCCGGCCAGGAACGCGACGACGTTCGGCCGCCTCGCCACCACGCCGGCCAGCCGGTCCTCGCCGAACTGCCGGATCCGGTCGACGAACGGCGCGTTCAGCTCGACCGGCGGGTGGTGGAAACCGATCAGGACCGGGACGTCGTCCGGGGTCGCGTCCAACTCGGCGGCCAGCCAGCGCAGCGTCGTGTCGGCCAGGTACCCGTCGTCCTGGCCCGGGATCGAGGAGTCGCAGAGGGCGAGGACGAACCGGTCGGTCCGATACACCTGGTCGACCGGCTCGGTCGAGGGCGGGACGCCGAGCAGTGTGCGCCGGAACGCCTCCCGGTCGTCGTGGTTCCCGGGGCAGATCAGCAGCGGGTGCCGGGTCGCCGCGGCTTCGCGGGCGCCGGCGTATTCGGCGTCCAGACCGTGATCGGCGATGTCCCCGGTGAGCACGACCAGGTCCAGGTCGGCGGGCAGGGCGTCGAGGTGGTCGAAGACCCGGCGGGCGCGCTCGGCGGCGCGGGGTTCGGAGTCGATGTGGATATCGCTGACGTGTGCGATGACGACTGGCATGGGTCGAGCGTAGACAGCCGGCGGTCTGGGCGGCGTTCGCCAGACCGCCGGCCGCCCTCAGCCGACGGTGGTCCGGGTGTGCCGCACGCACCACCAGGCGACGGCCAGGGCGATCACGAACAGCCCGAGGTTCATGCCGTTCTCGATCAGATGGAAGGCGCCCATCCGGGCGGCCGGCTGGAACTTGATCAGGCTGCCGACGATGCCGTGCTGATGCAGGCAGGCGTTCATGTCGTCCGCGGATCCGCACCAGCCGTCCATCACCTGCGCGGCTGAGTGCGTGCCGCCGTGGGCGTCGACGAAGGGGACGCTTCCCGAGTTGATGCCCATGTCGTTCGAGAACGTGAACACCGACGGCCCCGAGCGGTCCCCCTTGCCGATCTGGAACGGTTTGATCACGGTCACCGGAGTCATGAATTGCGCCCGCAGCTTGACCATCCCCACCATGCGCACGATCCACAGCCCGCCGACCACCGCGATCGCCGCGAGCACGCGCCGGGTCGCGGCGCCGGCCGCGATGCCCACCGCGAGCCAGGCCAGTCCCAACGTGAGTGGCAGCCAGCCGCCGGCCTGGAACTGCGTGCCCTCGAAAAGGCTGTCTGAGGTGTAGGCGTGGTACTGGTGCGCCAGGTGTTCAGACTCGGCGGCCAGGACCGTGCCCATCGCCGCGATCAGGACGACCATCACGGCGGTTTTGCCGGCCAGCCACCGGAGCCGGCTCACGTCCTGCGACCAGGCCAGCGGCAGCGTGCGCTGTTCGAACTCGCGGGCCAGCAGCGGAACGCCCCAGAACACCGCGACCAGCACCGGCAGGAAGACAAGCGAGTTCATCAGGTAGGCGGCGTGCGAGGGGACGGCCTCGGTGCTCTTGCGCTGGCACTGGTCCGCCGTCTCGGTCAGACACTTCGCGGCCATCGACCCGAGATCGGACGCGGTGACCGCCATGAGGACGAAGAAGATCACGGTGATCGCGGCGCTGATCACGATCGGCCAGCGGTGCTGGCGCCAGGTCAGCCAGATCAGGCCCTTCACAGCTCCTCCCCGAGACTGCGATTCGGCTTCAGATAAGCGAGTACCAGATCCTCCAAGGTCACCGGCTGTGCCTGCCACGGTTCGGCGACCGGGGTGTCCGCGCCGAGCAGAGTGCGGATCACGAAGGTCGACTGTCGTTCGGTGTGCTGCGTCTGCACCACCTCGCCCTCGATCGGCGGGGTGTCGGCGCGCGGGCCGATCAGCCGTGTGTGCTGGGCCAGCAGCTCCTCGACATCCCCGTCGAGCCTGCTGCGCCCCTGGCTGAGCAGCAGCAGGTGGTCGCCGACCTCGGCCAGCTCGGCCACCACATGGGTGGACAGCACCACGGTCATGTCGCTCTCGGCCACCTCGGCGAGCAGTTCGCCGATGACGTCGCGGCGGGCGACCGGGTCCAGGTTGGCCAGCGGCTCGTCGAGCAGCAGGACCGAGGGCCGGGCACCGAGCGCCACAGCCATCGCGACCTGTGTCTGCTGGCCGCCGGAGAGCTTGCCGCAGGGCCGGTCCAGCGGGATGTCGAAGCGGCTCAGCCAGGTCAGGGCCCGTTGGTGGTCCCAGGTCCGGTTCAGGTGCCGGCCGAAGGCCAGCATCTCGGCGACACGGAACGAGCGATAGAGCGGCTTCTCCTGGGACAGCAGGACCACGCGGCCGTTGACGTGGATCTCGCCCTCGCTGGCCGGCAGGATCCCGGCGGCGATCGACATCAGCGTCGACTTGCCCGCGCCGTTCGCGCCGACCAGGGCGATCACCTTGTTGGCGGGGAGGGAGACGCTGAAGTCCTTCAGCGCCCACAGTTTTCGGTACTGCTTCCCGAGGTCTCGGGTCTCTATGGCGACTTCGGTCATGGCCGCGCTCCGCTTTCGGAGCTCTGCGGGTCGGTGGCGTCCGCGGACCGGGCCGCCCGCGCCGCGCGCTGCTCAGCCGTCAGCTCCCCCGGCGGCTCCGCGAGCACCGAGGTCATCAGGGCCCGCAGATCGTCGTCCTCGAGCCCGGCGGTCCGGGCGTCGCCGACCCAGGTGGTCAGCCGGCCGCGCAGTTCGCCCATCACCGCCGGGTCGACGGAGCCGCCGAGCGTGCCCGAGACGTAGGTGCCGGCGCCCTGCCGGGCCTCGACCAGGCCGGAGAGCTCCAGTTCCCGGTAGGCCTTGAGCACGGTCGCGGCGTTGACGGCGCAGGAGGTCACGACCTCCCGGACCGTGGGCAGCTTGTCGCCGGGGTGCAGCAGTCCGAGCCGCAGGGCTTCGCGGACCTGCTGGACGAGCTGGGCGTAGGCCGGGACGCTGCCTGCCCGGTCGACGTGGAAGGCAATCATGGAGTGATTGTTACGGTTAACTAGAACACTAGTCAACCATAACGACGCTGCCGGTCCGGACATGGCTGACGTCGAGCATCTGCCGGGTCTGGCAGCGGCGCGCTGACCATGCCGAGGATCAGGTCGAAGGCGCCCGCGGCGACAAGTCCCTGATGCGGTCGCCCAGCCGCTAGCATCGCGGTGTCGGGAGTCGGAGGTGCGGTTGTGCGTGGGGTCGTGATCGCCGTCGCGGCGGCTGTACTGGTGGCCGCCGGGTGTTCCAGCGGGGGAGGGTCGACGCCGGACGCGGCGGCGGGGGACGGTTCGTCGGCGACGACTTCGGCGTCTTCTTCTTCGGGTTCGGATCCGGAGTCCGCGACGTCGGATTCTGCTAAGCCTTCCTCCGCGCCTTCTTCAGCATCGGCCTCGTCGCCTGCGCTGTCGCCGCTGCCTTCCGGGAGCAAGACGGCGTCCAGCGCACCGAGCAGTGCTGCTGCGCCTGCCGGTTCGGTCACCCTGCCTCCGCTCGGCGTGAAGTGGGACTACCAGATCGGCGGCGCCTATCCCCCGCCGGCCGGCGTCCGCATCGTCTCCCGCGACAGCTCGGCTTCGCCGGCGTCCGGGCTCTACAACATCTGCTACCTCAACGCGTTCCAGGCCCAGCCCGACGCCACCGGCTGGTGGCAGAGCAACCATCCGGACCTGTTGCTGAAGACCTCGTCCGGCGCGCCGGTGATCGACCAGAACTGGAACGAGCAGCTGCTCGACGTCTCCACCGACGCCAAGCGCACGGCGATCGCGCAGATCGTCGGCGGCTGGATGGCCGGCTGCGCGGCGAAGGGGTTCCAGGCCGTCGAGCCGGACAACCTGGACTCCTACTCCCGTTCCCAAGGCCTGCTCACCGCCGATGACGATGTCGCGCTGGCCACCCAGCTGGCGCGGCTGGCCCACGCCAAGGGCCTGGCGATCGCGCAGAAGAACACCACGGAGTTCCTGCCCCGCGCGCACCAGATCGGCTTCGATTTCGCGGTCACCGAGCAGTGCGGGAAGTACGGCGAATGCGGCGGCTACGCGAGTACGTTCGCCGACCACGTCGTGGACGTCGAGTACGACGACGCCGGCTTCGGCAGGGCCTGCCAGGGCTACGCCGGGAAGATCGCGATCGTGCTCCGCGATCTGGACGTGAGCCCGGCCGGCAGCTCGTCCTACGCGTACAAGACCTGTTGATCCGCCGCCTTCCCGGCGCCGCGGCTCACCACTGGCCGGGCCGGTAGCTCCCGGCCGGGACCCGGGTGATGACGTTCATCCGGTTGTAGGCGTTGATGACGGCGATCGTCGACACCAGCCCGGCCAGCTGCTCCTCGTCGTAGTGCTTGGCGGCGTTCGCCCACACCTCGTCGCTGACCCCGCCGGCCGCGTCGGCGATGCGGGTGCCCTCCTCGGCCAGCTCCAGCGCCGCGCGCTCGGCGTCGGTGAACGCCGTGGCGTCGCGCCAGGCGGCGACCAGGTTCAGCCGCTCGGGCTGCTCCCCGGCGTGGACGGCGTCCTTGTAGTGCATGTCGGTGCACATGCCGCAGCCGTTGATCTGGCTGACCCGCAGCAGGACCAGGTGGACCGTGGCCGAGGGCACGCCCGAACCCTCGGCCGCCCGGCCCGCGGAGTTGATGTGCTTGCTGAACTTCTGGCCGGTGGCGGTGCCGTAGTAGTTGAACCGGGCTTCCATGGCTGTGCTCCTTTGGTCTGGTGCGCTGTGTGCTCTCGCTACGTAGACCATCGGAACGGGGGCGATGTGACAGCAGGCTGGACTGTCGGGGTGTGACCTGCGTCACCCACCGGCCACGGTCAGAGCCCGGCGCCGACGCGGTAGGCCTCCAGCCGCTGGACCACCGCTTCGGGCTGGGCGAGGGGGAGCAGGTGGCCGCCCTCCATCTCGTCCGGCGCGAAGCCCAGCCGCTCCTGGACCGTCCGGCGCTGGAAGTCCAGGGGGAAGAAGCGGTCGTCCCGGCCCACCAGGTAGCGGATCGGCACGCCGGTCGGCAGGGCCGGCATCGGCGGCGGGCCGAACGGCCGGTCGCTCTGGCCGACTTCGCCGCGCTCCCAGGCCGCGGCCACGATCTTCTCGGGGACGTCGTGGAAGAAGACCACCTTCACATCGGCGTCGGCCGGCAGCCCGAGGCGCGCGTCGCTCTCCTGCCTGGCCTGCGAATAGCCGGTGGCCTCCCACCATTGGCCGGGCGTCTCGCCCTCCTTCGGCGCCATCGCCGAGAGGAAGACCAGGAGCTTCACCGGGACCCGGTGGGTGAGGGCGGCTCCGGTGAAGCTGCCCATGGACTGCGCGACGACCACGAGATCGTCGGCGTCCGCGCGGTCCCCGAGCGCCGCGACGGCCGCGTCCGTGTATTCCGGGATCCCCGCCTCGGGATCGGAGACCGGCAGGTCCGGGGTGACGACGTCGTGGCCCGCGGCGCGCAGCAGCGGGACCACGCGGTGCCAGAACCAGGAGTCCGAGGATGCGCCGTGAATCAAGACGTAGGTAGCCATGGCTTCAACGCTAGCCCCGGACTCCGACGAATCCGGCGGTGCGGGATCTGCTCAGCCCTCGGCGGTCCCGGCGGTCCCGGCCGTCCCGGCTGGTTCGGCTCGCTCGACGCGATCAGCCACTCCGGCCAAGAGCGGATCCTCGCCCTTCGTGTAGCCGAAGCCATCCGGTCGCACCGTCGCCGGGTCCAGGCCGTGGACGGCGCCGATCCCCATCGGCGGCATGTCCCCGTACAGGCACTGATACGCCCCCGCGCGGACGGACAGCATCTCGTGCCAGATCCCGATCGCTCCGTTGGAACGCATATAGCGGCCCATGAAGTGGTCCTGCGCCGGGCGGTGCGTTCGGTCCTCGTCATGCGAGAACGCGCGGATGTCCCCGGCGCGCCGCCAGTACTGCACCACCGTCACCTGGCCGAACCACGGACCCCACAGGATGCGGTAGCCGAGGAGTCCGCTGTCGGGGTCCTTACTCAGTTCCTTGAGCATGCGCGGCATGGCGCGGAAGACCGGGATCCAGTGATGGACCGCCCACCACTTGTTGATGCGGGCGCCGATCAGCAACACCGCGATCGGCTCGCCGTTGTCGGCCATGAACCGGCCGCGCAGCCGCTTACGCGGGCTCGGCGCGCCGGGTACGGTCCGGCTCCAGTGCATGGGCATCGGGTTCTGCATCGGCATGGTGGGACCCCCATCGTGACGTGCGCCGGGCGGTGCGGCCGCCAAGGATAGTTGAACTATCCTTGGCGCTCAGGGTAGAACGCGGCGCGACGGCTGTCGAGACCGGAATGGAGGGACCATGCACCTGGCGGAGTTGAGCCGACGCAGCGGCGTGTCGGTCCCGAGCATCAAGTTCTACTTGCGCGAGGGCCTGGTCCCCCCGGGCACGCCGGTCTCCGCCCGCAAGGCCGAGTACAGCGAGGACCACGTACGCCGCCTCCGCCTCGTCCGCGCGATGCTGACGATCGGCAAGATGTCGGTCGCGCAGGCGCGCGACGTCCTGGCCGTCGCCGAGGACCCGGCATTCACCCGCCACGAGCGCCTGGGCGCCGCGCAGTACATGTTGCCCCCGCACGTAGAGGCACCCCCGCAGGATTCTGAGGAACGCGTTGTCTGGGACGAAATCCGCGGCCTGATCCTCGACGAGCTACGAAGACTCGGCTGGCGCTTCCTGGACACGGCACCCGCGCTCGACGTGCTCACACAGTCCGTGGCAACCCTCGTAGGCCTGGGCTACGACGCTCCGGTAGAGGACTTCCGTCGGTACGCGGCGGCGATCCGCCCCATGGCGGAAGCGGAATACGCGACGATCGCTCTGTACGAACAGATCGAAGAGGCGCTTGAGGCGACGGTCGCCTACACGGTCCTGGTCGAGCCGATACTCCTGGCCCTGCGCCGCCTGGCACATGAGGACGTCTCATCGCGCCTGCGGCATGGAACCGGCGACGAACCGGCGCCCTGATACCTCCCTGTAGAGCGTTCTCGCGGCGGCCTAGTGCTGTATCAGGCAACGTTTGCCCGGGAGCTTTCGCGATGTGGTTCGCGGCGCGGTTCGCGATGTGGTTCGTGACGTGTCGGTCGGCGGGCGGGATTCGTTGGCGGGTGGAGTTTGCTGGGGGCTGGAGTTTGTGGGCCGGGTTGCGGTTTTGGTGTGGGTTTCAAAGCTTTTTACGGCCTTCGGTCATAGTTGTGCCGGTTCGGGGTTCGGGGTGGTGGTTGTGTTTGTCGGCTGCCGGTTTCCGCGTTCACAACCCCGCCCCACCTCAGGCCTCTTCAACTCCAGTTAGCCAGTGCAAGGTCAAGGGCTGTGGTGAAGGGCCGGGCCTCCGGCGGGCCTCGGCAACCTCAGGGAAACTAGCGCGGTTCCCTCGGGTGGCCGATCTAGTCTCAGCGGCTGCGGTTTGTGGGGTGGTGCGGTCCGTTCCCCACGGTCGCGTCGTCAGCCCGGGGGGTACAGCACCGGTGTCCGGGGGTAAAGTCCGCGCGCGGCGGTCGAGCATTTGACCTGCGGTTTCGTATGGCGCGAACTTGACCCCCGGCCACCGGCACTGTAGG